>JBLHWW010000001.1:0-76279 GCA_047629075.1 Psychromonas sp.
TCCACAAGTAGGTGATCACATCACCAGCGTCAGGATCTGAACTGCCCGAACCGTCAAGGGTAACCAATCCGCCAGTTATAACACCCTGATCGACCCCAGCATTAGCCACCGGTGCAACGTTTGCCGCTGGCGTGTCATTCCAGCTTGTGTAACCAGCCTGGGTTGGCGCGTAAGTTTGTTCTGTTGAATTAACGAGCAACCTGACTTTTGCAGAGTTATTTAAACTCACCCACGGCAGCATAGGCTGTGTTATTGCCCCTCTGCCTGAGTGTGATCCAATCAATACATTGTTAACATAAACAAAATAATCACCAAGGTCTAAATCGATTTCTAGTCCGATAATATCGTCAACTGCTGCCGGGCTTGGAAATGCCGTTGTTAGTGCGCCAGAACCTGTAAGTGTTGAAGTTGAACTTTCAATGGCATTCGACACGTAAACAAATTGGCCCGTAGGCGCTGATAATTCAATGTTGAATCCTGACTCTGCAAGCCCTATTTTAGTGTCAGTGTCTGAAACTCCAGAAGCATCAATCCGGTACTCAATGTACCATTTTCCGCCTGCCCTCGCGATTAAACCCCGAACATTTGAAAGTGATCCAGTTGACTGAATGATCCGATCCAGATTTGATATTGTGGCCTGAGTTGAAATGTCAAGCGGGTTAAAATGCTCCGTTGACGTCTGGCCCCAAGGTAAATACCCTGTGGTTTGTGGTCCATGAATAAATTCGCTGGTTTCAACAAGTAATTTACACTCAGCAACACCCGTGTTACCGCCGCCAGCAAAGCGAAGAAAAGGTAGCATTTTGATCGGATAATTCCCAGCGGTTAACTGCCCCGTTGCAACACCGTTTATATAACCAATAGCCGATCCAGTATCAAGATCAATTTCCAATCCTAATATTGTAGTTTGATTCGTCTGCCGAGCGCTATTATGCGAGCCTGTGCTTATCGATCCAGATGTCGGGGTTTTAATTCCTAAGTGACTAAAATCATTAGATTGTGCGTTGTAGGGTTCAAGACTAAATAAACTACCGTAATTTACCGTAGTCTTACTTATAACACCACAGTAAAATTTAACCGGTTGGTTTGACGATGAACAAGAAAACTCAATAAATCTTTTACCGTCAAGATGCTCTATAATGCCTCTAATTTCCACAAATGGACCTGAAGTACCTAACCATCTCACTATTTTGTTTTGAGAAAAAACTGAAAGATCTAGGCTTTTTTCTGCTGCGTTCCAATGAATTAAAGAAGGTGTGAAATCGGCCTGATCATTCCAAGTTAAAAACCCTAATTGTGTGGGGATGTAATTTTGCTCTGTTGAGTTAACGAGTAACCGAGCAGTAGCACCGTTGTTTAAAATCATATACGGAACCATTGGGCTTGTTATTGCCCCATGTCCAGTAAATGATCCAAACAAAACATTGTTAACGTAAACAAAAAAATCACCCAGGTCTAAATTAACCTCAAGCGAAATGATATCGTTTATCAACGCTGGGCTTGGCATCGGCGTAGTAAGCGCATTAGTTCCGGTCGTTGTTGATGTAGATGATTCAATCTGATCCGATACGATAATGTACTGACCCGACGGAGTGTTAGCAGTTAAAGTAAAAGTTGTGTTGGCAAAGCCAAGTTTGATATCAGTATTGCTAACACCGCCGCTGTCAACCCGATACTCTATGTACCATTTTCCGCCAGTCCTGGCAACGGCACCCCGGCCAGATAATAAACCCCCGTCTGATAATAGACTACGGTCAAGATTGCTTATCTTTGCAGCAACTGAAATATCAACAGGGTTCATGTGTTCGACCGATAATTTACCCCACGGCAAAAACTCTGCATTGGATGGACCAAAGACAAAATCATTTTCCGTTAGTAATAATTTAGTGTCACCCGTACCAGCTGGGCTGCCGGTGCTGATCATGCGTGACAGCGGATAAATAGCAGCAGCAAAATCATTAGCTGTAATTGTTTGTGCTAACAGGCCATCAATGTACAACGCAATAGTACCGACAAGTAGATCAACCTCGATACCGATAACTTGAGTTTGATTTAGTATTTCGCCGCCCAGTGTTCCGGCGCTCACAGTTCCAGATAAAACGGTCCTAGCGACGATTGAACTAGGAGCGTTTAGCTGCAATAATACAGTTTCGTTCGAAGACAACGCCCCGTAAACAGTTCCCGCCCGGCTTATCAGCCCTGGAGTAAAATTTATACCTGTGTCTGTTGAGGTGCAAATAAATTCAATAAATCGCTTGTCGCCACGATGGTCAACACTTCCACGACCATCAACAACCGATCCGCCAGATTCTGATCTTTGTGAGTTTGTGTTTTGGTCTGTGATAGTCATTGATGAGGATTTATCAGTTAAACTCCAATAATCGCCCGAATACAATAAACTGATCGGTTGTTCGATGTAAATATTTAAAATGGATAATTTTCCATTTTTGCAAAACAGCTCCACTTTTGATCGTACGTTATCTAAAGTAAACGTACTACCAAGATCTAAATTGCCCATTGTTTTTACTAAAGTTATAGGCCGGTCACTGTTTGAAATGGATAGTAAAACCCTTGCGCCCTCTTTACAATTGCTGATTGTGTGTAGCTGTGCAGTGCCTGTGCCAGCGTGATCAATCACGTGTGCAGAGCTAGATATAGTTATTGCACCACTAGCTACTAACAAATCAGCACCCGTTGTTGTAATATATTGTCCAGCATGGGATATGTCACCGTGACCGTTTATTTGGGCTTTAACAGTTTCGGCATTGCTATTAATCGTAATTATTGGATCGTCATCCTCGACGCTAGTTGACGTCAAAATTAATGGCGCTTTGATCTGTGCGCTTGATGCTGCTATCCATTTAAGGCCTGATGAATGAAAAATTATAGAATTGCCCGGAGCAATGGAATGATCACCCTGAGTACTGGTACTGTTCGGAAATGTGGCAATGTAATTTACTGTTGCTAAGACAGATAATATTGAATTTATCACTGTTAGCTGTATACCGTCGCTCCCAGGTACAGGCAGGGTGATAGCTGCATCAGCAGCTAGTGTATACAACACACTTTCGTAAATATCAACATCACTTAATGATAATGCCAGATCAATAGCAGGATCAATTACCTTTTGCCCGGCCCTTTGCTCTGATCCAAACTCAGTGTCTACGCCGTTAGTAGTTATTATATACGTTCCTGGCGCTATATAAAAAGCAAAAACACCACTTCCATTAGCAACCGCGCCGGGCTGAGCTATTGGAGTGCTACCAGCATCATCAAGAAAAATAGGCGCTAAAAGGCCACTGGATTTAAATTTAACAGAGACTACAGCACCAACTATAACATTAGTATTGTCCGCATCTAAAGCGCCCGCACCAGCTGCCGGTTGGTCTACTTGTGCAATCACCGAAAATGACTGATGTATTAATGTCAAGATCTTAACCCTCGAATGTTTAAATTGTTATCGCCACTTGTTATAGTAACAGTATTGCCGTTAGATACAATAGCAAAACCCTGTTGGCCGCCAGTTGAGCCAGGTTGATTATCGCCAGGCGCACCCCATACCCCGCCGCTAGTAACTCCCACAGATCCGGGCGAGCCAACTGATCCATTTTGACCGTCCAGGCCCTCGTCAACAAACCCACTAGATCCATCAAGCTCAACTGTTCCTTTTGAATGCCCATTGCCCCCGATGTAACCCTGACCACCGGACCCACCATTACCCGCAGTACCGCCAACGCTGGGCGTGTTTTGACCGACGGACTTACCGCCACCAGCTGCGCCACCGCCCGACCATATAGCACCTGCTCCAACATTTATAGAGCAATCAACAGTTGCTACAAATACGTTACCACCCGGCAAACCGTCGGTTCCAAGTTCTGTTTTGCTAGTGACAATAACATCAGCTGCTTGAGGTATCAGCAACTGCCCACCTGCGCCACCACGACCACCCGCGCCAAACATTGAACCCCTAATGATAAACTCAAAAGTGACACCCGGCGCTTGAGACCCAGTTGTAAATGCATTGTGCGCGGTTGTAGTCGCACCAATCACAACGCCCGTATCAATTAATATTATGTAGTTCCCGGCTGGTGGGGAGTATTCAGACGATAGATCATAATTTTCTTTATTTGCATCGATAATAAAATCAATGGTAACGCCCAGCAATGGATCTTGAAATAAACGAGCAACGCATTTGTACTGCATATTCCCCATGTAAGACAATGATATCAGCTGGTAATTTCTTGATCTCGTAGTTCCATCTAATTCCACACGCTGATCTGATGAAATACTAACAATAGTCCCCAATTCTAAAACGCTGCCCTGAGTCACACCTACGCTAGTAACGTCTAAAATAAAATCAACTTCAACCGGTATCTCAACAGATCGATCTATAACTCGTTGAGACATTGCAGCGCCAATAGTGACGTCATTGTTTGATGTCGTTAGCCAATTGTTGAAAAATATTTCTTTTTCGTTTACATCACCTTTTTTCGTAGGTGATTCAACGCCAACCTCAACTGCACTAAACACAATTGAGTAATTTTCTATGCCGCTGTCTTTTGTAATGTCGTTAGATGCCCATGCTACAGGGTGTCTTGTATATTGCTGCTTTGGTTTTCTTTTAAAATTAAGGCTTCTGGCTTTGAAATGTTCATTATCATTGAGCGATATGACTCCTGCCGATGCATCGGTAACCGGTTTAATCCTGATCTTGCTGGCCGTTGAGCTGTAAAACATTGTTAGATCACCAATTTTAACTAACTCATTGATTAACTTTTTTATGCTGGTAGGTTTGCTTATTATGCGAGTTATTAAAATACTTGAGGTAGCATTGATGGCATCAGTGTAATTATCAAAAAAACGGGTAGGTATAGTAGTTAGATTCATTATAGTTTGAATTATTACAACAACATTTACTTGTGCAAACTCAAGGCATTGTTGAACTGTTGAGTTTATTTCATGATCAGTTATTTTTGTCCCACCAATGCCGCGCTCAATAATGTTCAGCACAAAATCACTAGCAACGGTAACCCTGATAACCTCAGAATCGATCCTTATTGCAGGGCTAGAGCCGACAACTCCGTAATCTAGTGCAGGCGCTGAGGTGTACTGTATTGTTGTACTAGCACTAGTTATTTGATTGCTAACAACAGTGCCCAAAGATTTTGCAGGAGCTTGAGCTTTTGTTTCTTCGGTGAGCATTAACGGATCCAAAAGGCTTAGTGTAGCAACATTTTTTTCGCTAAGTTGAAAGTCATCAATTAGGTACTCGTCAGTTTGGTAATTATTAAGATTAAAGTTTTTCGGATCAAATCCAACGTGAGTTTTGACCGGTCGACCTTCAAAATATGGGTTTCGAACTTCAAGTTTGGCAAATAAATTTGAAAGGTTTGTGCGCCTGCCAGGGTACGGCACGTAGCTATCATAATCAGTATCACTTTGTATTGTGATATTTGCGCGAGCACTGCTTCCCATCGATTCGCCTGGGTCAACTTTAGCGCCAGATGGTCTATAATTTAAAAGTCCTGAATGGTATTTTTCGCCCAGCGGGAGCGGACACGATGGAAATCTAAACGTTGTCGATAGACCCTCTAAAAATGAATCCGGAGCGCTACAAGTTTGAGGAAATGATCTACAACTTCCATCAACTTCTCCGGAATGTTTTATTATCACTGATCCTGCTGAATGACTTAAGTTTACTGTGCCAAATTTAGATCTACCGTCGATCTGAATGGTTAAATTGTCGATAATTGTTACACTAATTAACTCATCATCCCACAATATGTACGGGTCTGCGTTAATAAAGTTGATAGGAGTGCCACCCGTAACAGCTATAGTTACAGCAGTTGCACTAGATGAGATTGCTGAGGATGTAGTGATAGTGCCATCAATAACCGATTGTGCGGTAGTGTGTCGACATTTATCAAGCAATATATCCACTATTTCAGAGATTGCCTGCCCTGACTGCTCTTTTAATAAGTCAAACGTCATTAAGCATATCCATTAAATTCAAACGCGATTGTTGTGTATAGTCCACTAGAATATGTTGGATGCCTTAATTTGTCGGGGTCCTGTCGACCAAATATAACCTCATCAAGGCTGTTGTTCCATTTAAAGAATGTTGCTTTTGAATCAATCACGTGGTTTTGATATTCGTCCCACCACAAATTAACACCGCTGAAATCAATATAATCAAAAGATCCCTTAGCCTCATGGCCCTTTAATTCTCGCCGTCCTTTTACAAAATTATTGCCACCAGAAGTAAAGCCAATCGCTTTATCTTGTAATGCAGTTTTGCCAGGCTGAAAACCCCTTGAGGGCGTTCTGGGAAACTGAATTGACTCACCAATATGGATCGCGCCGATATAGCATTTAGATGTAAAATTTAATGTTATACGTTGCTTATTACCAGTGATCTGATCAAAACACAATAAAAACGGCTTGTTATCAGTTAGCGTATTAAATGTTGCCGCAATTATATAACCAGTGCCTGGATCAACCTCAACTTGACCTGTTAAACCCGCTGTGCCGCCGTTATGAATCGCTATCCCGACGTAATCAATAATAGATGCATCCGCTTGAACAAACTCAATAACAACTGATCCGCTCGTTGCTAACGGGCTGTATTGTGTGGCGTCTTTATTGTCGTGTGAGTTGATAAATAAATACTCGGGGTCTTCAGCCTGCCCACTTACAGAGGATATTGGGATCGTATTCCTAAAGCCAAATACCGAAAAATCTTTTGTTTTACTGGCTTGCGCAGCTGTCAGCTGTGACTGTACGACAATACAATTTGACATTATGTTAGTACGCCCACTCTAGTTAATTCGGTCTGTGCGTTTGTGATGTTTATTATCGTGTCATCATCATTTGATAGCAAGTCCTGCAATTGCTCTCTAGTCATAATAAAGTTTTCTGGCGCTCTAATGTCAATTATTCTTTGCTGATTGGGTTGATCAACCGCTTGCTGAGATGGCGAGCCGGATCCAGATGGGGAGCCTGATCCAGATGGGGAGCTTACACTACCAGCCGATCCTAACGAAGATCCTTTTATAGCTGCAAATAGGGCTGCGCCCTCTGTAGCAACTATAGCCGCGTAACGTAAATTTGCCGGAAAAGGGTTATCTAGCGCTTTCGCAACCGCCGAGGCTATGCTAACAATGCTTGATGATATTGCAACGGCTTTTTGTATTTTAAATGAATTTTTACCAAAAGTTGACAATATTGAAAGTAACGATGTAGCTGCTGATTGGGAATCATTAATTTCTTTCATTTTGGCGGCTCGCTTGATTTTAGCCTCATCAATGGCCGCTTTTTTTCTAGCCTCAGCGCTCTTTAATTCTATTTCCGTTAGGGCGTCTTGGAAAACCTGATTATCAGTGATCTGCAATTCTCGAAGTGCCGCTATTGCCTGCCGTTTTGATTCCTCATCATTTTGAAGTCGTTCTAGTTCGATCTGGAGATCTTCCTCTTGCCTCGCAAGTCTTGTATCCCGTGCCATAATTAGCGCGGCTTCCTCATCTGATATAAATCCAAGCTGAGCGGCTAGTTTAAATGCAAGCTGATCTTGAAGTGCTGACTGTTCATTTTTCAGGTCATCAATAAAAGATGACGGGTCAGATTTTGTTTTGCTAATATTATCCTGTAAAACTTTAGCTGCTGCTAAATTTGCAGCGTTAAAGTCGGCGGTGACTGCCGCTTTTGAAACCTCGTCATCTCTCAATTTTTTTATTTCAGCGTCAAAATCAGCTTGTCTTTTTTGACTCTTAATAGCGAATGACTGCACAAGCCCTGCTTGTTCTTCAGTAAAAAACCCTTCACTAACGCCTTTCCTAAAAAGTAGCTCTTGATTTAACAGTCGAGTTTCTTCAATTAGCAATTTTTGGAATTTAGAATCTTTTCGAGTTTTTGGCGCTTCTTTTACATCTGCCGTCTGCTCATCCAGACGGATTGTTGTTATAACCAATTGTTTGGCTGATATTGTATTAAGCTGATCTTCAAATTTTGCAACCTGTTCGAAAAGCCCCAGTATTTCGTCTGAGTTTTTTGCTACAGCAATTAATTCACTAATCCCCTGTGCGATTTTAGCAACCCTAATTTCATCCTCAGTTCCTGTAAACTCGATTTTTTCAGATTTAGTAAATTCATTAAGTTTCTCTCTTGAAATTGAGAGTTGCAAGTTTATTTTTTTAAACTGATCTTCGAGTTTTTTGGCCTCTGCTAATTGAGCACCATCAGACATTCGCACAAATGCAGCTGTTATTTTATCAATCTCTTCAACCGTGATTTTTGCTTTTGGCTTTATATTATCTTGAGAGTCAATAAAGGTTTTCATTGCTACTGCTGCAATTATTAAAACGCCAATCGGCCCACCCAAAAATGACATTGCAGTACTCAACCCTGCGGTTGCTGCTGTTGCTATTCTAGCCGCTACTGTATGCGCTCGCTCTGCTATAGTTAGTCTCACTGTTGCCGCTGTTGCTGCGGCTTTCGCTGAAGTCGAGACCTGGCTTGCAGCTGTTGAATTTCGATCAGCAATTAAAAGATTTGCTTTAGCTTTTGTTGCTATAACCTCAGCCGCAGAAAGCTCTTTTGTTGCTAGGGTGTTTGCCTTTTTTGCCGCTGCTAGGCTCCTTTCTGCTACCGATAGACTATCCGTAGTTACTTTGCTTTTTACTTTTGCCGTTTGAGATAACACCTCAAACTCTGCTGATTTTTTCGTGGCTTGTGCCGTTGCCAGTCTAGATTTTGCCTCTGCCACTGTTGCGGCTGATAGTGTTTTTGATGCTTTTGCGCTAGCTAAAGTTTGATTTGCTGCGTTGCGTTTAGATCCATCAGCCTTTATTATTGCCGCGCTATTTTCAGCAATTGCTTTTTTTTCTACCCCTTGAGCTATGGCAAAATCTCTAGTAGCTACTTGTGATTTTCTTGAGCTATCTGTTAATTTAATTTTTGCTTTTTCGTTGGCTTTTTCGGATCTGGTGAGGCTTTTTGTTGCAAGCCCTAATTCTTTTGTTGCTGATCTTTGATCATTCTTAGCTTTACCAAGTGCGCTCTCAGTTTTGCCTAATTTTCTTTTTTCTTTTTCTGATTTTACATCTGCACTTGCAGCGTTAAGGGTTTGTTGAGTTTGGTTTTTTGTTGAGTTTGCAGCGCTTAATGTTGTTGCGGCTTTGTGCTGATTAGCGTCTGCTGTTGCAAGTATCGCCGCTGTTCTTTGTTTTTCTGCCGCTGATAATCTTAATTGTTGATTTGCTAAATTTGCGGCTGCTGCTGCATCAGCCAGCTTTGTACCTGTGCTGGTTATTGTGGCTTTGGCGCTAGCTATTGTAGCTGCAATGTAGGCTGTTATTGATGGGACAACCCTTGCTAACATCACAGAGCTAAGAATTATTGCACCATTTACTAATACGTCAATATTCTCAGACGCTGTTACAAACGCAGCACCAAACGCGGCAACAGTAGTTTTAACTACCGTTGAGCTGCCGATAAAGGCAGTTGCGTTGGTGTTTGCTATTTCAACATTTTGACCGAATGTTTTAACAGAATCCGCCATTTTTCGATCAATCACGTCTGCTGCCTTATCTAATGCAATGGCAAGCACTTTGGCGCTAATACCGCCAGTAGCGGCAAAATCCCTAAGTTCGCCTTGAGTCATTTGCAATTCACGCTGCAAGGCTTGCATTATTTCCGGCGCATTCTCCGCAATTGAATTAAATTCATCCCCGCGCAATACGCCGGAGCTAAAAGCTTGTCCTAACTGAGTAATTGCTCCTCTAGATTCAGCCGCTGATTTTCCTAACACTGAGAAGCTTTTTGATATGGTTTCTGTAAGCCTTAAATTTCGCTCAGTAGAAAAGCCAAGTTCTTTAGTTGAACTTGTTAATTGAGCATAAAGCTCTGAGGTTGCAACCAGTCCTGTTCTTGCGCGGTTAGAGACTCCAACTAAATCCTCAGTCCTTTGAGTTAATTCTGCCGTTGAGCTTGTTGTTTGTCGTAGCTGATTTTGCACTTGCGTAAACGCATCTGCATACTCTATTACTTTACTAGCAACAAGCGCCGTAGCAACACCAGCTGCTACTTTGCTCATTACCATAAACTCAGATGTGGCGCGGTTGGCTGAACTTCTGAGGTTTGTTACCCCTCTATCTAATTGGCTTATTCCTCTCTGCGCTCTGTTTGTTCGCAGCTCAATTTCAATTATTTCTCTTACAGTTGCCAAAATCACACCTTACTATTTGTTTTGGTTATCCGGTTAATTTCGTCTAAAGTGTATTTTTCGTCTAGTTTGCGGATAGCGTAGATAAATAAATCATCGGGATAACCCCCAGCGCCGTTAAATTGAATATGAGACCTAATTGATGATTCTTTTATGTCCCGTGGCATACGGTCTATATAATCACGCTCTCGACTAATATAATTAAAAGATTCAATTAATTTAGCCTGTTTTTTATTCAGATTCGGTTTGTTGATAAAAAACTGATCTTCGATGCCTGCATGTTTATATTGGTCATAAAGCAACATTTCTTCCGCGCCATAACCGCAATTGGCCCGGTAATCTAGTTCTTTTTTATAGTTTCGATGTCCCTATCAACTTCATCATGTAAATAGTTCCCGTAGCTAACCGCATGATTAATTAGAATAGCAATAAAACTATCCTCAAGCTCTGGGTTTAATAATATTCTAGTCAAGTTTTGCTTGCTAAATTCGCAGCCCTCGATCTCACCATCCCAACCGGTAACGCCGTACTCAACAAGCCAGTGAGCCACGGTTTTGTTAAAGTTTTCGTTTCTATGATTGAAATCGTAGAGTTTTCGCCGGACCTCTGTCATTTCAATTTCAGATTGATGGACGCCAAATCGACGGATATAAATAATCACGTCCTCAAGGTAAAGTGGCGAACCCTTTTCCCTCTTTTCGGTGTCTTCTCTGTATGCTGACAAGTCCATTTAGAAATTCCTGAAAATATGAACTGTACTTTCAAGGGTTGTGTCTTCTTCCGCCGAATAGGTCATTGAATTTGAAGAAACGGTATTTGCCCCATTGGGCATAGAATGCTCTGTGATTTTAGCTGCTAAAATATCAATGATCATCCACGTACTATCAGGCCACTCAAACAAGATAGCAATCGATTTGTTTGTCTGAGACTCAAAAATTCGTTTCCAATTAAAGGTATCAGAAACTACCGCCACAGTTTCAATAGCGCCCCCAACTTCGATGCTATCACCCATAGCGTAGGAATTTGTGTTGCAGCCCGCAGATAGATCAATTTGATAGCTGTTACTAAAAGAAAAATCGATGGACTTTACGCCGCAATTAGCAGCAACACCGTTTACCATCATTGGCCTTACAGTATCTGTAGCCCCGGCAGATTCGCTTGTTTCGTTCGCCGTATCAGTCTGCCCGGCTATAGATAGGGAACTGGAAACTACCTGCTCTGCTTTCATTGCTAAAGTTCCAGTTACAATGCCAGACACAGGAATAGAAAAAGAACCAGTATCAATAAATGCATCAATAAACGTTTCGTAATTGACATCACCGGCTATTGATTTGTCTGTTGTCCTGTTTTGAACTGTTAAATAGGTCTGGTCGGAACCATTAGCGGTTTTTGAACTCTCGATTGTAACGGATGGCCCCTCAGCCTCAGTTGCCACAGGTGGAGTATAGGTGACAACGTCGCCATTACTGTTTTTAGTGAGAACTTTATATTTGGTGTTGTTTGCAGAGTTCGTCAATCCGATAATGTTAAACCAATCACCGGCTACTATATTAGTAAATGCTGAATTGCCCGAATCAACAAATCCAACACTATTTGCAGATAAAGTGCTCAGTGTTACACCGTTATTAACTTGCGTACCGTGTATGATGGCATCAAGAAAAATTGCAGTCTGTTTGTTTAACTCAAAGTTTATCTCCCCGGTATACTCTGTAGTGTCCTTAATGTTGCTCTTCCCTTGACGGCGATTCGACACTGCCGAGGATTGAACGAAGGAAATTACGGGTTTAAATACACCATCGACGCGCAAATGAGCTTTACTAAATACTGGGCTAGTGTTAATAACCCCTTTGTTCGTCTGTAGGGAAAAGTATACGCTAGTATCACTACTTGCCACTCGTCTGTCGGTAACTATAGTCGCCATGTTTAAATGCCTTCAAAGTAAAATTTTACTATTATTCGAACTGTGTACCAGGATTCAAACTCACCAACAATATCTATTTGAGACTCCTGACACCGTGTATTTCCGAACGATTGGTTTTGAAACGCTGTTTTTAATAACTCAGCGTCCTGTAATTGCAGTTGATCAAACTGACCTTTCGGGTAATTGATGCTGATCGCAAAATCACCGTACGTTCTAGTGTACTCGCCACCAGCCTCGACATTATCCTTAGTCCGAATAATGATTACAGGCCAGATCCACTTTTCGTTTACAGTTGCAGTAAACGGCGCGTTTGGGTACTTTACCCTTTGATCTGTATATCCAGCTGGCAAGTTTGCTTGCAGTCGCAAATAAAGATCAGAGGAAGTTAAAGACAGACTATCGGGCATTTACGATCCTAGCTATTGCGATTTGAACGAACCGGGCGGGCGCTTGTAGGCTATGCCCATCGTTTAATTTTGGCCCGTAGTCTAAATTGTTGGTAATATAAATTGAATCAAAATCATCACCTAAAACCGACCCACCCAGCAAAATTGCTTGAGCCTCGGATATGGCTTGTGGTGCCCGCCGATTATGATCAGTTTTAGTTACGCGGTTATCCATCCCAACGTACCAATTTCCTCGAAACCTGCCCGTATCGACTGGGGATACAATGGTAAACTCAGTTAGCAACTGCAAGGCCATTTTTCTTACTTCACGGTTGATATTACCGGTTAATTGAGCGTGAAACCTGCTAGCCATTATTTAGTCCGCATTTGAAATGTGGTTGCTGCATCTGCTGTATCTGTTGTAATACTTTCAATGTTCACTGGCAGACCGTTAAAAGTCGCACTTAAATTACCTGGAGATAGATCGACTGTGATTAATTGACGTTCAGCAGTAACAAAAAAATCACCTCTGACTATATTTACTCCGTCGATCTGTGATGATTCGTAATCACCCCGTATCCCCTCAATATTATCAATACCATTAGTTACAACGGATTGTGTGAGATAATCCGCGCCACCCGAACTAGTTAGAACCAAAGGTTCCTTGAAATCGCCAAAATGTTCATTTATGAGTTCTTTTGATAATTTCTGAAAAAAAACTTTAGTTAATAACATTTCAAACCCTCTCGTTATGCCCAAAACCGCTATTGGATTTAAAAAGATCAGATAGCGCATTTCTTACGCTGCTAAATGTTTTTGTTGAGTAAGCGCCGCCTTTATGAAACTCCGCTTCCATATTATTTAATTTGCCAACTTTTAAATCTTGAACAGTCTCGTCAGTAATCAATGACTGTCCAGTGTTAGCAATTAAACCCGCCTCAAGTTGAGCTGTTTTTAACTGATGAGGTATTACATTAGACGCTAATAATTCGCAATGAATATAAACATATTTACGCGGGTAAGGTAAATTTTGATTTAAGGGATCAACCTTTAGCCCCTTAAATGAGTTCCTCGATTCATATTGCAAAATAAGCTTGATTGCCTTTCTTTGCAATATGTCCCGGTCTGATTCCAGAGCGGGTAATGTAACGCCAAATTTTGCAGCATAAGCCACAAATTCAGCGTCCGTTGTAAAAGATTCGGCGCTAGCAACACCAGCGCCTGTCTCAACTATTAACGCCATTATTCGGCGATTTCCTTGTACAATTCTGATAATTCAAATTTGCTTGAATTGCTGGCGAAATTTACGCCAGCAAGATCAAGTTCAAATTTATACCAGTTTGCACTGTTGATTTTGTGCGGGTTTTTACTATCATCCAAAACAAGACCAGGCTCAACAAGATCAGGCTCAACGTATACTTGGTGATCTTCCGTGAGGTCACATGTATTGATAAAGCAAAATCCGCGTTTACTTTGATTGTTGACGATTTTAGTCGTTGGAACTCTCACAGTTAACCCACCAACATTGCGATATGTTCCGGTTTGATCGCTTTAACACCCCAGAGAATTTGTACTCTGTAGCCTGTCACACCGTCGCCTTTCCACTCGGAAAATTCGAAAGCGATATTCGATCGTTCATCAGTGATGACGATTTCACCTGTTCTGGCATCACCGCCAGGAGCTTGTTCAGGTAACCGGGTGATTAGTTGTATCGCATTTCGCGTAAAACCGAGATTAACTTCATACTCCGCAGACAATGTTACGGTTGCACCATCAATAATGGGTTTCATCAATCCAGGATTGTTGATAGTGATAACACTACCAGCAAAAGATTTAACGACGTATTTGTTTTGATCGCCTGAAATTACGACAATATCACCAGGGATGATTGTGCCAGTACCAGTATCAACCGCGATTGCGGTTGTTCCTTTAGCGTAACCAGCACCGTTATTAACCAAATAACCCGCCCCTGTTCCTGGAGTATGAACGACCGCCTGGCCTGTTTCTCGCACTGTAAAACCATGCACCGGTTGACTAAAAGTACCGAGCCTCAGAAGATCGGAATCACCAGACTCATTGACTTTAGTAAGACTGGTATTTTCCAACGCGTTAGCACCAGATTCAGTATTTAAAACTAGCTGTTTGCCCGCCATTGGGGCACCATTGTCTTTAAGTATTTTACCAACCTGGGCGGTGTCCTTCACTCCTGTTGCAAATGGAGTAGTTCCCGGCACGCCGTATGCCCTGCAAGCATTCAAGTACCCTTCGGTTAACAAATCAAGCTCCATTTCATTTAGCAGCTCGCGTAGAGCTTCCGTAACGTTTGCCTGCAACGTTGCGCTAACTGTTGCGCCACTATCCAAAGCCACGGCCTCTTCACCAGTAATAGCAAAGAAAACCATTCGGTCCTTTGTTAGTGAAACCTGGACTGCTTCAGTTACCAAATCGGTGGGCGTCTGAGTTGTCATGCTAGGAACGTTGTCACGTCCGGTTGCTTTAGTTGATACGTTAATTGTGATTGGTCGATTTAATCCCGCTCTAGCTGCGCTTAAGTTCATGCCAACCGAGGGAACCATGCCGATAATTTCTTTAGAAATTTCGTTTACTGAAGCAAAAAGTGTACCGTAAGCAAGTGTAAAAATGTTACTCATAATTTATCCTGTTAATGTTGTGTGACGATACCGCCGCTTGTCATATATTTATGCTGTTCTGATGAGTTCATCAATTTGAACTTGTCATCACTCATTTTTTGCCTGTTAGTACCACTTTCAGAACCGCCACCCTGAGCGCCAACACCGCCTTTGGCCTGATGATTTTTAAATGGTTTAAAAAGATCATCAGTTTCAAACGATGCTATCAAAGCATTTTGATCAGGCAATTCCCGACCAGAGTGGTCGGTGTAATGTAAAACGCCGTTAATATTTTCAACTCGGCCCGTGGCTTTTAGCATTTCAGCCACGCCTTTAGAACTTGCCGCGTTAGAATAACCGGCAGCAATAGTTTGGACGGCTGATGATAGCTGTAGGCTATAGCTTTCAAGTTTAACTTTTTCGGCTTGATCAATGAGTTCTTTGTTCGTTAATTCGAGGGCTGTGAATCGCGCTTTTTCCAGGAGCATTGCAGCGTCAGCATTTGATTGAGCCTGATCAGACAACTTTTTTGAAACTGCCATTGCCTCGTCATGCTTACCCTTTGATAGGTAATTTCCCAGTTCGTCAGTAAGCGCTTGCTTCGCCGCCTCTGCCGTCGCCGTTTCAAGCGCTAATTTGTCGGCTTCTTGATTTTTAATAAAATTAGCAAGTTTTAATTGGCTTTCTTTGCTCGCTTGATTTGCAATTTCAGTAGCGGCGTTCGCAGCAGTCAAACCAAGATTACCTTCATTTAGCTGCGCTTGCATAGCGATCATTTCGTTGTGAACGTATGATACTCCGGCATCACTTTTCACTTCGGAATAATTGTCGCCCTCATCGTCTGGGATGTCTTGTTTATTTAAGTAGGATAGAGCCATTATTATCGGGCCTTACGTTGATTAGTTTCATTACTTAGTCAAATATACTATCTATTGGCGTAAATAACAACATAGTAACTATATAAATATTAGTCAAGTTAACTAATTTAGTCAAATTGACTAATGATTATTCTCCAGTTAATGTTGCTCGCTTCAAGATATCCTCAACATCCCCAATCAAAACACCACCGGATTTTAACTGAAGAAGCGCTTCCTCCCGATCAGTCACACCATCTAAATATGATTTTCGGATAACATCTTGTTGTTGTGGCGATATTTTTACTTTGTCGAATTCTTTGTTTATGGTTAATTTTATATTTTCGAAATTAGGCGCTGATTCCATAAATTGAAGACATGATTTAAGCGACCTCATATAACCGGCTTCGGTTGAAGTCGCTATATTGATTAGGCTAGATAAAACCTCTGCTTGTTTTAGCTGTGCGACCCCCACCGCCTCATCATTGCTGTCTGATGTATTAAAAGCGCCGCCAAGTGCTCTGATTTGTTTTTGATTGTTATCCATAAATACTACAAAAGCGTTATTATCTCCATCCCAAGTTAAGTATCCTATATTGCCACCTGGCGGTAACGGTATGTGGGCATCAATCCCCGATCCAAACGTCTCTGATCCCGTCATGTCTTTAAAAATTTCAAAAGAGTGTGCATCCCAACCTGAACTCCAAGCTGTGGGGGATCCGGCTTTGTGTAGACTAGCCATGTAATCAGCACTAACCTGATACCTAGTTATCGTTTTCAAGCATATTGGATATAAAATCCCCATTGATTTGGGTATAGAATGCATACTATCTTTTTGATCAATGATAATTTCAAATGGAATTTTTTTAAATGTATTACCGCTGCCGTCTCGTGGGTATTTTTTTTCAGAAAGCTCTTGAGAGCTACCTTCGCTGCCGGGTTCCGGCTTTGTCGCTTTGCGCTGATAATAACCGATATCATCTAACCCTAAAATTAATCTGCTTGTTAGGTTTTTACGCTGGCCCGTTTCATGATCGACAACTGCTATTTCTTCAGTTAATTTAGCATAAACAAGCTGCTTAATTCCGTTAACAACTCCAAAATCCCAATCAACTAATGACTGGCGCGGATAGTGTTTTATAGTCGCTTTAAAACCCATAGATTTTGCTTGAGCATCGGTAAGATCACCTTCGATGTCTACACCGTTATAATCAGATAATAAACAATGGAATTTAACTTGTGCAATACTTGATTGAGTCATCTCAATTGACTCTGATAGTGGTGTACCTGATCCGTCTGAGTCCGATACAAGGTAATCTATGCTTTTTGGCAATTCTATGTTGGGTGGACTTGCTGACATAGCGCCGCACCATCGACTCAGTGTGTGAGCTGGAATTCCATCAAATTCCGCTCGATCTTTATACGCTAAAAACTTCGCATCGTTGTGACCATTATAATTTACATAATCTTTAGCTTCAGACGGATTTTTAAGATATTCGGCATTGCGATCGCCGTATTTAACACACCAACTACCCTGGACACAATCCAGGACCAGCCTGACCTGTTCAATCGTGTCTGAATAATGTGGATGTGTAGTGTTGAAAATAAAACTGTCCATGATTAACCCGTAAAAACCATTAATTAGTCAATCATACCACTATTTAGTTAATTTGCAATTTAGTCTAACCCGGCACGTTTAAAGTTTTTTTCAAATCTAGGTATATTCCTTAGCTGATCGATTGTCAGAGGCATATCATTAGCGTCTGTAAAATCATTAACGCTAAATCCGCCATCAAGAAACAACCGACCTCTTGTTGGTCCAAATTTATCTAGTATAAAAGCATCAGGTTGATCTCTCAACCATTGATCTGTTGTAGTTTTTGAAGAAACCCGCTTGATACCGTAAACATCAGTGTCAGCTCTACCCCGATATTTGGGCTTGCGTTTGTAATCAGCTATATCATTTGATTTTCCACCTACTGAAGGACGCATTCCGGATAGTGCATCAGTACCGGCAACTTGCACTATATAAACAGATCGTTCATTAAAATGAAATGGTAATCTAGGGTACGTGTCGTCGTTAATGTCATACTCTCGCAAATTGCGGCTGTAACAAATGGGGGTTGTTCGATTATCTAAAGTGGCAAACAAAATCCTTACATCAATGATATCAGCATTCATCAAATAAAGTTTGTCTCTTGCTGCGTTAGCGTAGTGATTAGTGCCAGTTCTAACCAAGGTTGCGGCATTTCTTAATTGCGTTGCATTGGTAATTATCCCCCCCATATATCTTTTTTCTGACCTGTTATAATTCCCTCTTAAGTCAGTTACTATTTCGGAATTTGACTTTCCACTTTGATACCCACTTAATATAGTGCTGACAATTTCTTTGGATAATTTATCAGTATTTGTTCTGACAAATTCAGCCCAAACACCTGTTATAGTCCTTGCCAAAGCGTTTTTTGTGGCCGGGATGTTAATCGACAACAACGCAGCTTTAACCGCTGTGGTGATCGCTGATTCTGATGTCATTGTGAAATTGGCATCAACAATATCATTGTAAATCCCCATGACATGATCCGCATCAAGCAACGCCATTTTTTCTAACTGCGTTGTTATTTCGGCCCACATGGTTGTCCATTGGTCAATAAATTCCTTAGTTATCAGTTTTTCAGCGGCGTTCCTTTCAACCCGATTCAGATCCGAACCCTCTCCCTGTGCGCCAATAATCCTTGGTGCTAGCCTAGCCATTTCTTTGATGGTTTTATTTATGTGCTCAATGATGAGGTGAGAAGCGAATCTTTGCAGGTAAACTTCTCTTCTCAAAAGAGTATCAGTAATTGTATGTTTCAACTTTCTTTACTCTTTTATGTTTAGACAAACAAGCTCGGTTTGTTTTCATAGGCATTGACCTTGGTTTCTTCGTTTTCACGCTCAAAAAAAGGCATTTGTTTATTTGCAGACATGTTAATTTCTCCAATTGATTTTATGTGACTTTAGCATAATTTTAGTGATATTAAAAACTGGCGTGAATTCAAGGCAATAAAAAACCCCAACCAAGGGGTTTTTAATAGGGTCTAATTCGCTGGGGTTGTTATGGGGTGTCTACTGTAACTTACGTATATTATAAAGTGTTTTACTATACATTGTTAATTATCAAATCTGACCTGCTTACTTTTTCATTCATTCACGCTGCGGAGAGCATCAAATAAATTATCCCGTTCTTGTTGCCAATATTCAAACTGTGTTGAATCCCATGCTGAAAGCAATTCTGAAAGACATGCTGAAAATCCTCCTGCAACTGCTGAACGTGGCGCCGAATGTGCCGAATATACTGATTCTGCTGACAATCCCGCCGAATATGCCGCTGACTCTGCGGCTGACTCTGCGGCTGACTCTGCGGCTGTAAAAAAGCCTGGGGATTCTGACCATGATTTGTGTGCTGCTTTCTGCGCGGCCCTCCACTGTCTAATAAGGGCGAATAACACCACCTCTTTATGTGCTTTTGTGTTTGCTGACTGCCACATTTCAATTGTTGCATTCTCCCAATTCTGGTGTAATTCAATCACCGCATTGATGCAAGGTTTTATTTCACCCGTTGCTACCGCTGCTAACGGCGTTAACCGGGCAATTGCCGTTAAATGTAAAACTGGGGTTAAATCGGTATCAACCGGGATCAACTCGAGCAACTGTACCGGAAAAAATACAGCTTCTCCTTCCGGTAATCCCTCAAAAATAGCTTCTGACAGATAAACGAACCAAAGGGGCACACCCATAAATACCGCTGCTTTTTCTAGCGCGTTATCATCCGTTTGCATCATGCACCCGTAACAGCAGCCTACGCCGGAAATTGGGTTAAACCAATCTCCCTGTTGAATTAGATCTGCAACCTGGTGGCCTTTCATCAGTTCGATTGCCGTTTCTTTTTGTAATTTGTTCATCGTTCTTCACCTTTATTTTGTTTTTTAAGGCCAGGCAAACAATCCACCTGGGCCTGCCTTTGTTATAATAATTCGCCGCTGGGTAGGTTGCTTGCTCCTTTATCGAGGATGCTCATAGCAATCACAGCTTGGTTAGCGCACTCATCCAGCGGCAAATCTGTTTTTTGAATTATACTACACATTAATCTCACACACGTTTCTCTACGCCAAGCAATGTGCGATTCATTGGTCGATTCAATGCTGGTAATATGATCACCTGCCTTTTCTTGCTGCTGATTTTGTTTTTTGACTTTGCTAATGGCATTGTCAATAAATTTACAATCATGGGCATCTGGGTTCCTAAAATATTTAACCCAGCCTAAAACGTTCCCATTGCAATCAATCAGATCGATCGTTATACCACCAAAACAACTATTACGGTTTGTAAACCCAACCCGCCAACCCGTCGGCTTTAATTTTTTAATTCTGTCTAAAAGTTTCCCATTCAGTTCGTTTATAGTGTTTATAGTGCTTATATGGTCATTCATTATTTCTAAACCTCAATTTAATGGTTAAGCCTAGCCGAATCTTTTGTTATACTAAATCAATTAATAATTTATTGCGATGCTACAATCTATTTAGATTAAAGACAGTGCAAGGTGGGCGGCTACTAAAAGTGCCAGTAAACCCTCAGATAGCATTCTTTCTGCCAGCGTGGGCGGCGCAAGGGTTGTTTTTGTATCGATATGCAATGTCATTTTTTAATCCTCTGTTTCGGAATAATCAAAGCTGCTTGCATCAACTACAACCCCCCAAAATTCAAAAGCTTTTTTAATAAACATGGCCCAGTCTTTTTCATTCACAGCGCCGTGTGTGCAAAAACGACACTCAGGTGCTCCAGCCATTTGATCGCTGATACTATTGTGTAAATCTATGCCGTATTTACTAAACCTACCAACTGTGGACCCATCATCACAATGAATCCAAACAGTGTCTCGGTTGGCACTAGTTTGTATTTCATATTTCATGTTTTATTTTCTTATGGGCTGGTTGAGAGATTGCAATCAATCCGCGACCGCTGCTATCTTTTCTAATGAACGCGTGTATCAGCTCCTTTGTTATCGCTGTTTGAGTGATCGGAGTTATTGGTAACAGTGCTGTAGCAACTGCGCAAAACGCCTCCATTTCGATACCCCATTTATCAAATAGCAACTCGTCTAAATCGACATTTTCATTTATCGCGTCTACCATCTGAGTTTCATTCATACCGATAGCTGATAGTGCCAGCTCTTCTAAATCATAAACTAGAAAGCTGGGTTTAAGTCGTTTATTTTTAGGTTCAATGGCTGTTTTGCTTTTTACGTTGCTCATATTTATTCATCCTTTGCAGTTGATTTAATGTTAGTTATTTTCTTTTAATGCGCCCGGATTTTTGGGCGCTTTTGGTGTTGATAAATAATCTGCGATGGTTTCCAGCTCGACTGATAGCTCAAAAAAATCTGAACCTTGGTAAGCTTGCGCTTCGCCGTTACTTGCTCTGAGCGAATTTTCAGCTTCCATACCTTTTATTTCTGCATCTATGGACATTGCTCTGATCAACGTTATAGTATATGGATTGTTCATTGTTCTACTCCTGTTTTAAATTAATTTTAACCTACCCAACCCTTTACGAGCTGGGTTTTATTTATTCTATTTAGTTTTGATTTGCTGCCCACCAGTCTGTTCTTAACAGCTCATCTTCTAACATTTTTATATTCCTCAAATTGTGTTGTCATCGCTAACCATTCTGCCGCTTTTGACTCTACTTTAGACCACGCCGTACCGGTGCCGTGCTCAATGGAATCCCATTTAATATAAAATCCGTACTCCTCAGAACCCTCTTGCATTCCCCTAGGTGCATACACTAACTCCCCCTCGCAATCAGGACCGGTGTAATTCAAACCGTACAAGTAGCCACTGTCAGCGACACCCTCGCCTCTAGTAATGCCCATTCTTGCCAGCTCGTCAAAGTTTTCGTTGATAATTTCTTCAGTTGTCATTTCATTTTCCTGTTAAGTATTTTTTTAATCTGCCAAAGCGGCCCTTTTGATTTACACTGAGTATAGGCGATTAAAAACAAAAGTAAACTTATATTTGACTAAACGAAAAAATAATACGATAATAGGCTTATCACTTAATAAAGAGTAATAAATATGAATGCAACACGAAAATTAACTAAACAAGTCAAAATCTTTGACCGTGTACACGCAATGGCTAAAGAGATTGTGGATTATCAAATGGAAGGCAACGTGTCACCATCAACTATACAAGGAGTTATCAATCAGGCTGTAATTGACGCTCACGATCGGATGAAAAAAAAGGAGAAGAAGCAATGAGTGAATCTGAATCTATATTAAAAGAAATCACTATTGATATATCACGGCTAATATCAGAGTTAAAACCTGATCAAATCGCAAGCATTTGCAAAATCGGTACGTTTATTTCAGATGGTGCGTTATTTTCCTCCTCTGGTTTTATTAAAACAAGACAAGAAAATATAGCGCAATTTTTGAAGTCCTTTAGTGTTTTTAATATAACAATTTACCGCAATATCGAAACTGCATACATACAAATAACAAACACTAAAGGGCTGATGTTTGGCATTGAGTTAACACTAATCGAGGCAGGGCAGTCAGATGTCATTGCAGAGGCCTGGAGCCATGCAACGAATGCATTTAAAGCAGATGAAATCATTTCTAATAGCATGATAATAAAACCAGAGGAGAAGAGGCAATGAGCGGCGAATTAAAAGAAATCTCGTATAATATATCAACACTGATATCATCGCTAATTGACGGTGAATCTTTAACTGTTTGCAACGGCGATTTCATTTTGCCAAAAAGTTATGTGAGCATTTTTCCGCAGCAATTACTTTATATGCCGGAATTGTTGCAGCATTTAGGTGTTTCTAGGCTGTCAATATATCGCTACGAAAAAACTGCAAACATAGTAATAACATACACTGGTGATAACATGTTTAGCATTGAGTTAACGCTAGATCAGGCAGAGCAGCCGGTAATAATTGCAGAGACCTGGAACGATGCGCATTCAAAATTTAACGCACGTAAAGTAGCGGGTCCTAGTGCGATATATTGATAGCAATCTATCTCGTACAGCATCAATTTTAAACAAAAGAGGTTAAAGGTTATGAGTAAAATTAACATGGCAATAACGTGTGGTATTTCCACATCTGTATTTTTGGCTTTGGTCATTTCCGTTGGTCTCATCACTAATTGGGATTGGCAGATAATTAGTAATTTATCCGTTTTGATTCCCATATTATCATTACTGTTTTTTTCACTGTACCTTATTATAGCCACGGCAACACTTAAAATAGCTACATTAATATTAAGAACATACCGTCATCGGCAAGTGTCAACCACCAAAAACAAAACAGAGCGAGATCGAAAATGACAGCAGCAACAATTACAAAGCAAAAATTATTAAACCTTGGCGCACACCAGGGCTTAATCAGCCGGTTTATCGAACAAACAGGCAACACCGATCAGCCAGTTGATATCCTAAGTTTAATCGGCGCAGAGAACGCCACGGATGATCTTTTATGGTTAGCAGGGCAAACCCTCCCGAAAATCAAGATTGTACAGTTTGCCGTGGAATGTGCTGAAAGTGTGTTGCATCTCAACAGTGATCCCAGAGCTATTGCTGCGATCCAATCGGCAAAGGACTGGTTAGAGGAACCATCCGAAGAAAATAGGCTGTTAGCTCGTGAGGCTTTTACTTATGCTAATAATGCTACTTATGATACTGATGCTGCCCGTGCTGCATATTATGCGGCTAATGCTGCTGCGGCTGATAATGCTTATGCTGCTATTAATACTGCTTATGCTGCTGCGGCTGCTGCGTGTGCTGTAGAGGCTAATGATGCCGCTAATTATGCTAATGCTGCTGCTATTTATGCTAATGCTTATGCTGATTATGCGGAATCAAATGAAGTGGTTCAAACCTCACTCATGAATCTATTTTCAGAATAAACCGATCAACCACAAGCCCCTTAATTGGGGCTTTTTGGGTAGTAATGCACTAATCAAAAACACAAAAAGGTAAAGTCATAATGGAACAAATTAACTACAAAAACCGGACAGAGCAAGTCCGAGATCTCATAGCCAACGCCGACATAAACACCGAAAAATACGCGGTAGATATATTAAACCCGGGCAGAAAGAACGCGAGCTTTGTGGGCTATTACGTCAGCCCAGACGGCATGAAAACTCTAATGATACGTGTACCTCTAAACACAGATGGTGTAGCTTGCAATATTAAGCGCTGGCTAGGGGTTTTCGGCAAGACCAAAACACCGTGTGCAGCGCCAAATCCAGAGCAAGCGCCGGCAGATGTTGGCATGGGGAAAATAATAGCCCCGATCAATACTGAATCACTAGTGCCAGCTGATAACAAATCACGAGGGGCGTTGAAGCGTGATCAGACGTTAGATAAACAACCAGTTGCTTGGATATTGCTAGAGCAACATTGCAGGGCGGTAGATGATTGTGAAGACGTGCCGGTGCTTTGCTTCGCTAGCGAGATTAGCGAGACAGAACTTAATAAATACATTGAATCTGGCCGGGCTACGCCGCTTTACACCAAGCATGGAGCAGCATCATGAGTTTACCAGAAGCGTTAAATACTGATAGTGACAATGCTGCACTGATTGATCAGGTTAAAGGGTTTTTGAGGGACTGGGTGCTAGATGATTTTGACGCCGACAAATGCCTTGCCATGATCCGGACTGGCATTGCCAGTGAAGCTTACGGCCGCCAAATAGCACTAATGGCTACGCTCTTGTTTGAGATTGGTGTTGTGCGAGATAGTTTTAAAGAGGCGCTAGACCAGTGAGCAGCAATCAAAAATACCTACATCTTATCGGTGATAGTCACAACGACGACGCCCCGCTTGGCGTTGATGCCGATGGCTGGGGCAGTATGAGCCAGGAGCAGCGCAAAGAATTAGTCAGTGAAGTTGCCCGTAATATTTACGATGAACACGATTTAACACTGTTTAAAGTGATCCAAGACAGTGAAGACTAAGCGCTTGTTTTTAAATACACTACGCCAATTATCGCAAATTACATTTGATTGGTGTATTTACATTAATAAAATGTAGGTCTATAATTGAATCTACTTAAATACATCAACAGGTCTGTTTATATGACAAGTAAAGGCGGGCCTGGCAGAGGTCAAGGAAACAAACGATTACCCGAGGGTAGTCGCAAGATATCTAAAACATTTAGGCTTAAACCTGGTGTAGTGGAGCTTCTTAAGTCTATATCAAAAGAAAATTCACAGTCTCAGGCTGCAATAATTGAACAGGCTGTAATGGCACAACACGGAGAAATCAAATGACAGGTAAAGAAATAGCGATTTCACTTCATTTCGTAAAATTATAAGGGCACTGACAAATGGCGATCTATTTACCAAATACTAAAAACTTCACTGCACAAGAACTGGTTCCACCAGAGGTATTTAAGCTCATTGATGCACACCACATACACCAACTATTTAAACCGGGTTTATTGCAAACCTTATACAAGGTACGTGAGACATTTGGTTCCACTACAGTAAACACGTGGCATCATTCTGACGATGGTCACACAGGGCATAGATACAGAGGCTATCGGCCTTTAGATTGCTTGATTGGTGCAAAATCCAGCCAACACAAATTTGGTGCCGCTGTTGATTGCGTATTTTCAGGAGTGACAGCGGAAGAATCCCGCCAGTACATTTTAAAGAATCCTGACAAATTCCCAGCAATAACGACGATAGAAGGCCAAGTAAATTGGCTGCATTTTGATATTCGTCCGCGCACCACTGATAAAATTTTTGTCTTCAACCCATGAGGTCAATATGCAACACATGAGATCTAAATTATTCTGCGAGGCTGAGCGTATAAAGTAGGTTATAGATAACCCAAGGCCTAAAAATATGCCTTGGCAAGCGCTGAGTATCGTATCAAAACTTAAAGTAAAAAAGGCAAAAAATGGCAACTTTAAATGAAGCGCGTAAATTTCTTAATGAGATTTGTCCAGGTGCAACAATCGAAAAGGTTAATCAAGAGGGCGATATATCCGCTTTTATGACGTTGGCAGGTGAATATTTATTTTACGGCCAAAATAAAAATCATGAATTTCATAAAGACCCCGGCTGGTCAATGGCTAAATTTTGGAGCGAATTGATAGAAGAGATTGATAACAGTACCATTGAAAAGTCACCTGACACTTTGCAATAGTGAATGGCATTACTGCATCGACAAGTAGCCAAAACAAAACAGAAAGAGGATTCATAATGAAAATTACGCAACAACAATTAGTAGATCTCGGTGCGTGTAAGCCGGGTTTTGATCGGTTTATCGAACAAACAGGCAATACGGATCAGCCAGTTAAAATATTGAACTTGATCGGTGGGAAAAATACCACGGATGATCTTTTATGGTTCGCTGGTGAAACATTACCAAAAATGAAGATTGTAATATTTGCCGTTGAATGCGCTGAAAGTGTGTTGCATCTACACACCGATCCACGTGTTCTTGCTGCTATCCAAGCGGCCAGGGATTGGATAAAGGAACCGTCCGAGGTGCATAGATTAAACGCCCGTGATGCCGCTGATAATGCCGGTGATAATGCTCCTTCTGCTGCTGCTTATGCTGCTGCTTATACTTCTTCAAATGTTGTTATCTATGCTAGTAATGCTGCTCGTCATGCTAACGCTGCACCTAATGAAGCGGTTAAAACCTCACTGATTCAGCTGTTTTCAGAGTAAAACCGATCAACCACAAGCCCGGCTATCTAATGCCGGGCAAACTAAATTAAACCAATTTTATTTAAAAGTTGCAGTCTGTCATCAGTGTGTTAATATCAATTCATCGGCAAGACGCCGCAAGCCACTACCAAAAGCGAGAAATAAAATGACAGCACCAACAATTACAAAGCAAGAACTAATAAAATTAGGCGCAGACCAGGACCTAATTAGCCGGTTCATCGAACAAACCAATAACACCGATCAGCCAGTTGATATCCTAAGTTTAATCGGCGCAGAGAACGCCACGGATGATCTTTTATGGTTAGCCGGTAAAATTCTCCCAAAAATCAAAATTGTACAGTTTACCGTTGAGTGCGCAGAAAGTTTGTCGCATCTACACACCGATCCCAGTGCTATTGCTGCGATCCAAGCGGCCAGGGATTGGATATCGGAACATCCCGAGGGGAATAGATTAAAAGCTCGTGATGCTGCTTATGCTGCGGCTAATGCTGCTGCTTCTGCTGCTGCTTCTGCTGCGGCTTATACTGCGGCTAATGCTGCGGCTAATGCTGCTGCTTATACTGCTGCTTCTGCTGCGGCTTATACTGCGGCTAATGCTGCGGCTAATGCTGCTGCTTATACTGCGGCTTATGCTGCTGCTTCTGCTGCTGCGGCTAATGCTGCTAATACTGCTATCTATGCCGCTTATGCTGCTTCAAATGCTGCTGTTAATGCTGCTTACGCTGCTTATGCTGCTAGTGCTGCTGCTGATTATGCTGCATCAAATGAAGTGGTTCGGGCCTCGCTGATCAAGATGTTTTCAGAATAAACGGAGTAACCACGATCCCTTGATAATCTTTAATTTACGTTGAGCAGATTGAGTTTGAAATTAATTTCAAACTCAATTATACTTAAAGTATTGACACAGACCGGAACCTTTTAGGGGTGTTGATGTCGGAGGAAACTTTCCCAGCCTGTGTGCGGGATATTGAAAGGCAACGCCGGATTTGATTTTATTCTATAAAAAAGCGCATTAACAATGCTCTTTTTTGTTGCAAGATACAGTATCCGTTTATTTACTGCCCCATCTATGCGGCCTATGCCTATCCTGATGATTCAATCTTTTAAATCCATCAATTAGCATTTCATTTGCGCAGTTAATTACATCAGGTTCTAATTTCTTGTTATTTTTCCGATTGACTTTGTAATGAACACCACGAATGTCATACCAATACTGACCAATTTTAGAGTAAACGTGACCCTCAATACAGTCATGCCAGATCTCATGATTGGCTTGCCCTACAATGTTTCTTAATATTAGACTAAACCGGTAGCACTCACCTTCAGTATAGAGCCTGACGGCATCAGGATTACTATCTCGTATAGCGCCTATAATGGCAACAAGATGTTTTTTTGTTGGTTTATTGAACGCCATCATAAAGCCTCTTTGCTTTTGAATGAATTGAGTTTGACTTTTTATTTATCTGATCGTAAAAATAGCGTGGCCGAATATCTCACCCTAAATAGTTTTAAATATTAAGCCAGTAAATACAATCGTGTATTACTGGCCCTTCGCAAAGTTTTAACCCTGTGTTTATATACCCCTGACCTTATCACATTATATTGTTTAGCTTTGATTGATTCAAAGTGATACCAACCAATATAATAGACTTTAATTCCAAGCCTACTTAAATTTAGGTCCAAAAACTGCTTTTTTACGGCCTAAAATAGTAACAGCTGCATATCTGAATGCGTCTGCCCCGTGTGATGACCAATCATGTAACGGTTGATCACGCCAGCATTCGCCTTTATCATTCCATGCTTTTCGGTATGCCTCCAGTGCTTTAATTCCAAGCTCGCAGGTCTTTTCGTCAAAAACCGATTTATCTAAAAGTTTCCTGGCGTGATTTATACCCTGATCAACACCCAGCTTTGGCACTGTCTGAAATATTATTTTATACAATTGCCCGTCATCATCTAAATCAAACCCTATTGCGGCCACTTGTTTAGTTGTTTTTGCTCCAGTAGCTGAAAATTGCCTATTGTCGATATCATGGGGGCCGTAGTGAGTGCCATACGTGTACTTCTTGGCAATCCCTCTATTCCTGATGTATTTAGCGTAATGATCCAAACCTTCACCGCTGTTTTCATAGTAATCAACAAAATGAATTTGATTGTTAATTTCTTGCCAAAACCAAATTGCAGTTGAATCACCTACGCCCAGATCCCATGCTGTATTAACCCTAGCGTCATTGCCAAATCCTGAGCAAATACGTTTTTCTTTGTGTATTTCGGTAAATTGAGTTTTATAGTAAGCGCCTTGAATGGTTTTTTCAAACGCTTCTTCAGGTGTTGTTGGGTATTCCTGCCGCATCTCATCCCGTAGAGTGTTCCATTTACCAGAATACCAAGCTCTTCGATCGTCATTAATAACTATACCAAGCGTAGCTTCTAGATTATCAAAGTAAGGGATCAGCGTTTGCGCTATGTCGCCGCCCGGTAAAATATATTCTTCCCTCTGGAACCAGCTGTAAAAATGCCCCTTCCAATCGAGATTTGATAACACTTTTTGAAGCCTCACATTTTTTAGGCCGTCCTGACAGATTTCATAATAATAACCCTCCCGCCCATCTGCTGTAGACTCCAGGGTTATACTTCCGTTGACTGGTACAGCCTCAAACGCACCGCTGATTATCTCTTTTGCAACGTCTGGGCTATTCCTGCATATTTTTCCAAATTCAGACACGTGTAAATCATCCAGTGTATCACCCCGGTACCCTGTGCTGACCTCTACACTGGATCCGTTAGAAAATACATATGAGTTACTAGTGTCTGATTTTGCTAATGGCAGCTCATACCCCATTTCTGAGATGATCTCTCGCTGCACCTGGGTTATTGACTCAAACGCGAATTTTATTTTATTGCGGAATATTTTTTTGGCGTCATCCATTTTATGACATATAACACCGGAGGCAAAATTAGCAACAAACAAACAACTGTCCAAGTTTTGAATCATTTTAAACGTAGTAAAACCTAATTGCCTGACCTTTAAAATAACATCCCTTGTGTGGCTGTTTAGATAGTAGTGTTCCTGTTCTTTGTTTGCTTTAAATGTGATCACTTTGCTTGCGCAATCCTCGTCCTCGTCCGGGCTTGCCTTTGTCTTTATCTTGTAGAGCGTGTTAATCCTAAACCAGGTGTAGGTCATGGCCTCAGCCATTTGGTCTATATTAAGATCGCTTACATTGTTTAAATACCAACACGCTTGATTGTGGTTCTCAGTGCTTACTGCCACCTTTTAGCCTCTGCTCTAAAGTTAACTCGCCAGTATGCGCTACCTCTGACTGTGTCGGTTTGTCATATCCCATCAATTTAGCAAGCTGAGCTTTTGCGACTTTTGAATCATGTATTTTTATTTTGAACCCTTCCTTGCCCGCCGTTAGCTCAGTGATCAGTGATAAATCCGACTCGGATAGCGCGTTAGAACTTTTAAACTGCCATACAGATTGAGTTGTCGGATTACCCTCTTCATCACTAACAATCGTATCGCCAAAAGTTATAAGTTTTGATAGGGACCCACGCGCCTGATTAGTCAAGGACCTTGCCATTTCATCGCGGGACATTATAGCGTCATCTACACGTCCGTAATGCTCTGACGCCATTGACCCAATGAATGCAACAACATTAAGATTTGATAAGATTTGACTTACGCTGGTTCTTAGTGTCCTGTCTGCCTTTGCTTTGCCTGATGAGTTTTTATAGGCGTCAACATCGCTCATCCCCTTGATCGAGTTTAATGATATTTCCCTTTGTAACGGAGTTAATTTATCAAACAGATCTTTTTGCTCCTGCGTCATTTTGAATTGCTTTACCATAATGGCCTCGCGCGTTACTTTTTTAATTGTGATAGTTTATTATACACAAATCGCAACAGGAAACAAATAACCACATTATAGGCGGAGTTACTTACATTAGGGCACATTGCCATCAGGGTTTTTATACGTCATCGTTAATCCTAACTGACACATTTTAAATTTAAATTCAGAACCCGATCCAATGGGGCAATTAATTGAGTAATATTTTTTTTGCTTCGGGTAATTGTCAACCTCAACGCTCCATGTGTTTTTCATATAGCAAATTATTTTCGCGACCGTTTTCCTGTGATGATTGTACAACTCACAATGATAGCGCGCATATGGGTTTTTAATCAGTCGGATATTGTCGAAAATTTCATGCGGTAATAATTTCACTTTCCTTCCTTATTCTTAACATACAATCCTAAAATTTTATAACCCACTTTTAGACTAATTAAATACCATAAAACCATTGCCATAATCCCTGTGCGATCAAACATAAATACTGCTTTTTTATGATTTAACCCTTAATATTTTTGTTATGGCGCAATGCACCGGCTATTCCAGGTCCCACACATCAGAGTGAATAAAATCTAAATCTTTGGATTCTTCAAGGTCCGCAAGTTTTTTGCGGACCTTTGTTGCTTTTTCAGTATCGTTGGCGTTTCGATACCATAACGGTTTTCGGCTGACTAGAGCACCGACTTTCTTTTGCTCAGACATACTCATGATTTTAATCCTCATAGTTTATAGAAATACTCAGATGCTCCGGGTCGATATAACCCGCTGACAGATTGACAAACACTAAATCCTTTTGATTGCAATAATGGCGCTAACTCGGCATTTCGTTCATTTGATACAGTAATCTGAATATTATCACTGTCTAATGTTGATATTGCCAACCCCATTAAATCATTACCCACGCCCCCACCTCTATATTTCGGCGAAACATAGAATGTACAAATCTTATTTTCTGATATGCTTTTTTTCAGCAGCGCGACACCTACAATTTCATACCCGTTGTGAGCTAAAACGACCAGCCTCTGACCTGTACCAAGACTGTTACAAAAAGTAAAATTAAACCATGATTTAAAATTAGGATAAAGAGGTTCAACGTTAGCTAAAAAACTATATAATGCTGAACGGTCAATTGAGTTCAGTACCTCAAAAGTGAACACTTTCTTTCGCCGAAATATACTCATGATTCTAATTCTCAATTTTTGGTGGTTTTGTTTTACCAGCACCCGTAGGGACGATTAACACTATCTTACCCGCGCAATTGAAAAAAGTGATTAATGGTGCTTTATTCATTGACTGGGTGTTCTAAACGTGTACCTTGATGATGGAACCTGCTATCGTCTATATTTAGCTCGATACCGTGCGCCTCAAAAACCTCACTATAAAGCGAACTCAACGCCCCCACTGTGAAGTTTTTGTTTGTAGGCCAAACCAACGGGAGCATACAACCTACGCAATGGTTTGCTATGGCTCGGTCAGCGTCGGCAACGTCATAAAGTGTACACTCTCTATCCAGTACAACGGTCATAGTTACTGTTCTCATCGTTTAATCCTCAATTTTTGTTATGGTGCAATGCACCGACTATTCCAGGTCCCACACCTCAGAGTGAATAAATTCTAACTCTTTGGCCTTTTCAAGCTCTGACAGCACGTTACGCGCTATACGTTGCATGGATCTTTTATTGACCCTGCGCCATGCCAACGCTAGAGGTGTGCGCTCGATAAATGTGTCTAATGTATCAGTGTTGTAAGTGCATGATTTCATAATGTAAGCCTTGGGGTTGTTTGCTGCGTTTCAGTAATTTAATAATAACACACCCAGTGCGGGATGCAACTTTTAAATCAAATTGGTTTAAATTAAATTCCCGGCAATTAGATAGCCGGGATCGTGGTTGCTCGGTTTTATTCAAATATTCCTGTTTCTTTTAACGCCCTATTTTCCGTTTCAGATCCACGGTAACCGCTAAAATCTTCTTCGAACTTTTCGGCGGTTATTACCGCGTAAAAAGGCTCGTCGGTTTCGCTCCAACTTTGCGGGCCGACATATGGCCTACCATTTAAGTTAGTTGCTATGATTAAAACATTCCCGTCTTCTTTTCTGTATGCCATAGCCACCATTTGGTTAATAGATGTTTTGCCGATTTGTTCAATATTTCCATACGGAATTGTAACGCCGCCGATTTTGTTTAGTACTTTTGTTAATGAGACCGTTTTCATGTTTTTTTCCTTTATTGATTTTACTTCAGTGCAGTAAAATATTACTCGCCCTGTTTGTCTAATAAGGGCGACTCACGCCACCTCTTTATTTTATATTTCCTGTGGTTGATTGATTTTGGTTGACAGTTATCTTAGCTTTGCTTAGTATACAAATATCAGCTTGTAGATGACCACTGATTTAAGCCACTACATAAGCAACCGTTTATCGGAGAAAAGCCTCAATCATTTGATTGGGGCTTTTCACTTTATATAGCGCCGTTCAAAACCCCTTGATTTTATGACATTCAGGCCATGCACCGTTTGCAAACACCTGTTTATGCTTTTGACGTTTGGTTTTAATGTTCATAATTTCCTCTTTGTTTAATTATCGATTATAAGCATCATAATTATATCTCCTGGGATTGTGTATTTAAATTTAAGGTAAAAATAAGGGCTTACGCCGCCCTTAAAGTGATCACCCAGCCATTGTTTTTATCAGCCAGCTCTTTAATCTGATTAGTCAATCTTGTTTTGAACTCCCAAACAAAGATACTCGCAGAATCATTAATAATGCAGGCATGAACAAACCCATCGGCAACAGCATTTTTAACGTATGAATAAAATGGCCCGTCCCCGATTATTCTACCGACTGGCGAAAAACATTTATATTTTTCTTTTTCATTGACCACTAAAAAGTATTCGTTTTCAATTAATTTCACAAGGCCCTTTACAGTTTTAAACGTGCCAGGGGCATTGTTAACGGATTTATGTATCTCTGCCGAATTGTTAGCAGGGCAATCATGACTATTGATGTGATCCATAAATTCTGCTTTATTTGAAAAGGGTAAATTAACTTTAACAGACGGAGTAGGTTTGATTTTAACTAATGACATTGTGTTATCCTCTTGGTGGTTTGTTTAGCTTTAGGCGGTGCGCCTTGTCGATGAATTAATAATAACACACTGAGCGGAGACTGCAACTTTTAAATTAAATCAGTTTAAATTAAATTCCCGGCAATTAGATAGCCGGGATCTTGGTTGCTCCGTTTATTCTCAAAATAGATTGATGAGTGAAGCCCTATCAGCCGAGATCATACGTTTAGGTTAAATATTAAAATTAAATACTGGCTCACGCAATCCGCACCACGCGCATAATTCAATCAATGTTTCTTTGCCCACCAAGCTCCTGTATTTGAATCCTTTATTGCCCAAGACTATGTAGGCCTGTTCTTTGGTGACAATTTTTAGTGATAACAGGCAGTCGGCAGCACGGGGGGATAATCCATCAGCCCAGCTACCTTTTTGTTTAAACATATTGGTAGCGTCTTGATCCATAAGTGATCGAACCCAAGGTGCAAGTTTTTTCCCAGGCGACAGTTTGGCCGCTTTGACAAAAAACGCCTTGTCTTCGGGTGTCACCCGCAATACTATAGTCGCAGTGGCCGGATCGTTTTTTTTTGCATTTTTGTTACCTGGTTTCATTGTCTTCCCCCATTTGTTTAAACTCCCCCTCAGTAACCCAAGCTCGGCTAAAACCATGGTTGGTAAACAAACTGGCCAAACCGCTAATTTGCTTTAGCCTTAACAGTTCATCAGCATCCATACCGATGTGTCTTAATATCCATTGGTCGGACATGCCGGAATCGACCAGTTCGGCAACAATATCCCGCATTAAATCAATGGAGTGAGATCCCCGTGCGCGGTTGTGTCGAATGGTCGAGGCCATTCGGTTGGCTTTGTCTTTGTCGATGACGCTAACCGGTAATAGTCCTCCTTCTCTTTCTCTGATCCGTTTACTCGTGAGCATTGTGGTGTAGCGGTGATAACCATCCACAATCTCGTAAACGTCTTCCTCTGCAATGTGATAGCACACCACCGGCATGGTATAACCGTCTTCCCAAATAGACACCTCTAGTAATTTCATTTCAGGCGGAGCCACCTTATTGGGGTTGTACGCGTTTGCGCGGATTTTTTCTAGCGGAATTCCTTGTACGTTATACACTGGACTAGGCATTTTCATTATCCTCTTTTATGGTCATTTCCCATTGACCAAACATCTTCTGGTCACTTTCTGTTGACTCGCCTTGCGTGATTTTTGTGATTTTCATTGCTTTCCCCTACAGCGACTTGTATTTCGCAATCGCAGCTTTTCGCTTTTCGCTTTCAACTTTTGTTTGACTGAATCCCATAAATTTACACAAATGGTCATTTTTTAATATACAGATGGCCATGCGCTTATATGATGGGACTGATTGAAACTCTTTCACATCGGGTTCATCCGGATAAGCATTAAACGTGACCAGCTTTTTGTCGGAGTTGTAATTGCTTTTGCCACCCACCACACACTCAATGCCTATCCCGTGCAACTCGGTAATGGTTTCTTCTGACAATACGCCACCGCGCTCCCGCCAAAACTTGATAGAGGTGGCGAACTTTTCTCGATAGGTCGCTGCTGTTTCGTCCGGCAAGGTCTTTAGCAGAAACTCAACATAAGATTGCCAAGTATGCCCTTTTGGCAGTTTTATTTTTTTCCATCCGGTGGCGCTGGTACCGCCATAGATGGCGCAAAAATTAGCGCCATGAACCCGCCCTATCATACTGGCCCAAATGCCCGGTTCTAACACGCGATACAGTTTAAGGCTATTGATCGCCCAATCGTTGAAGGGGCTGGCGACCCGCATTTCATGCACTGACAACCCGGCATAATGAAACAAATCATAGAGATTATTGTAGTCAAATTCGAATTTGGCATTGGCCGTCCACACATCTTCCGCAGTCCAATCATAAACGGGGTAGCCGGTATACACGTCCTTGATAATTTTGGTAGTCCAAGGCTTATCGTTAAAACAACTCTTTTTGGCTACAATCGCCCGGTATCGGTTGAGGCTTTCTTGCGTTCGTATTCCAACCAGCCCAATCGTTTTACCTTTTTTGCCGCCAACATGCCGGTGATACCAACCTCCAAACTGCCGATATACGTCCTCTTGAAGCATGCCGTATTTGTAAAAATCGAATTGATGATTGTCGATGTTGATCACACACTCATCTGTTGGCATATCTCGCACCCAAATGTCCTTTTTGGCACATTCCCACGGCAGCCAGTACTGCTCAAACATTGATGTCGCGGTTTTGCAAGCCATGGGGAGGCACACCCAATAAGGGGTGATTAAATCCAGATTATCACGCAGGGTACGCTCAACATACTCTGTGGTGGCCGAGTACTGGGCCTCAAAATCTTGGTGGAACACCCCAATTTTTTTGGTGATATTGTTTTCTCGCATGTACTGGAGTGTAGTCTCCAGTAAAATCCCACTGTCTTTACCACCAGAAAATGACAGGTAAATATTGTCAAAGTGCTCAAAGATGTACTTTAGCCGCTGCTGAGTGGCTCGGTAAACGTCAATACTTAACCTTATGTCAGTTCGCATTATAATGATCCTATTAAGTTTTTTAACTGGCCCTTACCCATGTCTTTGACAGCATCAATCTCGCTGCGAAAGACGCCTAGTGCATCGGCTTTCATACCAATGGCTGACCGTATTCTGTCTTCTATGCCACAATTAACCCAAATATCAAAATAGCTTACCGGCAACGTTTGACCAATCCGATGTAAACGGTCCTCGGCCTGTATCCGTTCACTATATTTAAACGTATTGGTGTAAAACAAGGCGTGGTGAGATTCAACCAACGTCAGTCCATAGCCGCCACAACTGGCCGTGGCAACAAATACCCCGCCCAGTCGGCGCCACCGAGCCAAGCTATCTGCCCTTTGCGCCTCGTTCATATCGCCGTAATACTTACTGATATTGATATCTGGCAGTTCTTTTTCTAAGCAAGATTGAACCGATGCCACCGAACGGCGATATTTTACCCAAACCACTACATGCTTACCTTGCAATTGTCCAAGATGCCGGATAAGTTCCCTATTCTTCAAGGTGTCGATGGCTTCTCCGGCACCCGGGTTGTTTGCGGGGATCACCCCATTAACCACAGATTGTAACGCTGAAAACAGCCGAAAGATGGCCCCGCCCATATCATCAAAGTCTAAATCTTGCGCTTCCTCTTCAAACGCCTTCTTGGCATCTTGGTAATAGGCTTGTTGTTCGCCAGTCATTTCAACCAAGGCGTAGTTCGTCGTTTTGGTCGGCAAGGTCAAGCACTCTTCTTTGGTGACCTGATAAACGTAGGGCGCAATTTTAGCCCCCAGCCAATCAGTGTGGTACCGCTCTTTGATCATCCCCTTAAAGTGCTCACTGTATTCCAGGTGCTTGCGTCTAAAGGCGTACCACGATGTATAACCTAAAATTTTGGTGCTCAGAAAGGTGATTTGTGTATATAGGTCTTCAATACCTTGACTGATAGGGGTGCCATTCAATACCAGGCGATACCGCGCCCGACCACCCAGCAAGATCAGGCGTTGTGATCGGTTTGAACGATGCCCCTTTATAAATGAACTTTCATCAACAACCAACATGGTTTTGTCATCGATAAGCCTGTCCATGGCCATAACCACCCGATCACTACTACCCAGACTCTCCAGTCCCACAATATGCCAAAACTTGTTAGGCAGATTATGGGAGGCCGTCTTGTTGTTGAACACATTAACATCACCCGGTATGCAAGATGTGTGTTGCATGATTTGATCGTGCGTGTTTAGCTTTAACGACACAGGACAACACCAAACCACCTTGCTGATCTTTTGTCTTCTCAAAAAGGCGAGCATAATAACCACTAGGCTTTTACCCGTGCCCATGTCCATAAACAAACCGCCAACCCTCAACTTCATCATTTTCATAAATGCGGTGTCTTGATGGGTTAGCGGTGTCGTGGTGATGGCCCAATCAGTCATCTAACAAGCTCTTATCAATGCCTATATTTTCCAAGACTGGTTCAACCGATTCAATATCAATTCCTTCTGAGACTGGTAATGCCCGTTTGAGCAATTGGCTTTCATGTGCTTCTTTTGTTGACTTTATAAGAGCTTTGGCCCCAGGAGAAACATGCAACAAATGACGGCTGATCATATCCTCGATGATGTCCACATACTTGCACGGAAGCAACCATTTTTTGTGCTCATAATGACCGCGCTTATCTGCATCATTAAGAACTCGAAGTTCATTAAACAATGAATGATTATCATCAAACCAATGTACCGCGAATTTGCCACCTTGATTTACCACCCAACGCGGATATCGAGGTTTAAACTCTCCTGCCAATGCTTTTTCTTTTACCTCAACATCTAGACACTTAACAATAATGTTTTTGGCCAGTATGTGGTTAACCACTTCGGCGGCTCTATCCAATAGAGCCCCATCAATCACACTGCATTCGAGTACCCACAACTTTCCATTCCAACGGAAAAACAATTGATGCATAATTTCGGTTAAAGTTGTGAATCGATTTGGAAAATGAACCAAAACGTGGTTGAACCTAGCATCTACAATAACCTCGGCAATTTCTGGACTAGCAGGTTCTTTTGGGCGTACGGTAGCCTCTTCAAGAACTTTTACTGCTTCAGGTTTACTATCTGACAGTTTGCGAACTGTCAGTGGGAGGGTTTTTTTAAACAGAGATTCAGCATTAAGATCACGATTATCAATCCACTGTCGAACATCAGTTTCTACTTGAAGTAGTGTGACAAAACAGTCAAAAGCGTCGAGCTGATTTTCTCCCTCAAGTTCGCAGCTTTCAAATAACACCGCTTGATTTTGTTCAAACCAATCAAACGAATATGTGATGATTCGCTTGTGACGGATAACAATTGCCCAGTCAATCTGTTTATCCGACCCAACCAGTTCAGGCAAGCCATGCTCAAGGCTAAAAGCGATTGCCTCATCTCTTTCTTGTTTTTTCTTTTTTTCTTCACACAACTCACAGATTTTCCCATTTTGCGAGTGCCAGTCGGCACGTCTTTGTGATTCTTTTGAGTTGCACCCGGAAAACTGCATTTTGATGTCGGTTCCGCATGATACACATCCGCAGTACGCTCTTGCCATTTTATTTCTCCAGTTATTCCTGGTCCCGCCAGGTCGGTTACTATAGGTTAATTATACTTAACTAAATTTGTTTTGTATATACATATCGACGGTTTGTTTTTGAGTTTCATTTACGGTTTAGGTTAGGCGGCGAACCGCCCCGGTTGATGTAGCTACACTATATCAGTTTAAATCTACGTGCAAGCTATATTTTACGTTTACTAATTTAAATTACGTGCGAGTATTTATTTACATGCATCATTAGTAGTGGCATGATAACCGTAGTTTTTTAATCACTGAGTATTTATTTAAATGAATTCCCTACAATTAGCATTATTTTTTTCAACATTTAAAACAAAACCCGAGCTACAAGCTGCTATTAGGAGCTTTTTAACGGATAACTCGCAGAGTATGTATTCTGCTGAGCAAAAGTACGAGGTGAGCCGGGGGAGCCTGGCACGGGCTTTAGAGCGGGTGGATAAATATCATCAGTTTACGTTAGAAATGGCAAAACTGGAATAAATCAAATTACACGTAAAATACCGCTTGCAAGTTTATTTTTACGTGTTATAGTTACCCCATCGAAGCGAAACAAAGCAAAGGAAGTTACTATGAATTTATCAATCCAGGGCCTTAACGACTTATTAGACGGTAGTCAGTACCAGGCAGTAGGTATCAGAGCAATGACAGGCGGGTTTGTAGTTAACCCAGGGGATGAAATCAATGACAGTTTTGTATGGGTTGATGGTGAATGCACTGACGAGACCTTGGAGGGTGCTAGCGCACTTAATTTAGAGTTTGACGGTTGGGAAGTGCAATCGGACCGATTTAATGAAATGCTTTTACAGTCAAAATCATACGGCCACGAAAATCAGTTAGTCGTTGTTGGCTGTTGCGGTAATGACCACTACGAGGGAAATGATATGAATGAAGTGGTTTTGCCAAACGCTGTATGCATTGCAATAATTTAACCTCATTGAAACAAAGCAAATTAAGGTATTGTCATGGTGAACGTGTTAAATGCCCACATTGCGGCGTAATGACAGAGGTTTGGTAACTCGTTAGATAGGCCGTGATTGTTATTTAACTGGCTACTACCGACAAAGCCCGCAAGCGCGGGCTGATAAAGTCAGGGGGAGATTCAGCCCCGGTCTGTTTAAAACGTGGTCGGTTGCGCGACACCGCGAATCGCCCACATAAAGCCCTGTTGCAGATTGGTTCTACCCAGGGCCACCGCGCGTTTATCCGTCGAGGCATCAGATTCGAGCGCCGCGATAAATTCGCCGACTTGTTCAGCCAATGCTTTACCCTGATTCATTAAATCAATCTCGCGCTGCGAAAGGTCGCGGTACCCTTTTATTTTCTGGTGTTGATTGTCCATTTTAAATTCTCGCTCTTTTTTATATTATTGAGTTACTACATTAAGTTTTGTCGCCACAAGTACAGTGCCGATGAATTCATATTAACACAAATTATTGATTATTGTTTCGGCCTGCCCTTTATTAGCCATTAATACACTATCACCGTTGAGGTATACAGCCTGGAAACCTCGGCTTTCGTAATATCGCTGTAGATTAAAACCCTTTAGTTGAGGTTCTGCTGTTAGAGCCACGAGTATGTCTACTTTTGTAACATCTAATGTCTGACTCTCAAAATTCGACATCAAAACCTTACCGTATCCCTGCCCTCGCCATATACGCTTAACGTATAGCTCAGCTAACAAACCCACCGTACCATATTTATCGCGTAAAATCGAGATCAGCGCATTGATGTAGCCGGATTTGTCAGGCAATGAAAGTATTAATTCGCCTTTCATCCATTTATAGCTCTCATCGTCGCTAGCTATGACTGTTCTGACTCGACCGTGATCACTCTCAGTTAGACATACGTGATCACGAGTCCACATTCCATCCGGCCAATTGCTACCGTTGACTATCATATTAATCGGCCTGTTTAATCTAATTTCCCCTGGTTATGTATTGATTGTTAATCCAACCTTTGTTATCCGATTGGGTTTAATACTGGCCGGATAACAACGGTTGTGTGTTCGGCGTGCGAAGCGCTTGGTTTAGTCGACACGTTAATATCTCCACCCCAAACAATAATGCACTCGGGCGTTGTAAAAATTTTGGGTTGGTGTTTAAACGCATCTAGCTGCCACTCATCAAGATTATGTGTGATTATATCCCTGGCCTCGTCAACAGAGTGCGCAAGGGCTGACACTGTGCTAGGGCCATACTCTATAGCCGCGTTGTCCCAGACGTATAGTTTTAGTTGTTCGTTTAATTTTTTAAACACAGCTTCATTGTTGAGATCTTGATCTTCATAATATGTATCAACTATATCACGGGTTTCGCTATACTCACACAACGGGCTTTGATTATGAATACGCTTATACATACGCTTTGTCGTTATGTGTTGATGAGTCGGGTTTTTCATTTTACATTACCTTTGATTTGTGTTGATTGTGGATTCTATCGCACGAAGAATCCTGATAGAAAACGTACACCGCGTTGGGTTACGTATATGTGGTCTACAACTCGTTGGTTGCGCATTCGACGTGCGCCGCGCTTTGTTTTAATTTTCATGGTTTAGTTCCAGTAGGTTACTGTAGATAGGTTGGCCCAAATCCACACTGTTAAAATCAAACATGCAATAGACGTTATTTTTACCGATTTCCTTACATTGTCCCCTAGCAAGAATCCAATAGACATTAATATAATTATCACCGATAGCAGAGTGTTAACACATAATATAAAATGAATCATGGTTTAGCTCCACTTGCCCGTTTTACGTAGATAGGTGTTACACCGCTTACACAACCGCCATACTTGGTTACGATGGCCGCCAATGCCCCGCTTGACCGTTGCAGTTTGACCACATCCACAACGGAATCGTTTTACTTGTTCCTTCATAATTTTTTATCCTGCGGGGCTACTGCCCCGGTCTGTGTTTAAATTGGTTCACAAAACGATTTTCGGGCTTTGTCACATCTTGTTAATTGTGGCCCTAGTTGTTTTTGCACTGCATCAAACAAACCAGGGACAGCTTGCGCGTGAGGCTCTAAATAATGTCGACCCAACTGGGCGTAAAAACCCCTTAAGTAAGCTTCTGGACCATATGTGAACATTGCCATCAACGCTCGCGCCTCTTTTTCCGGCAATTCAAAATGCAGTGTTGCCTCAAGTGTTGCTTGGTTTGTTACTTTCATTTTCATTCCAGCGGGGCCAATACCCCGGTTTGTTAAATAATTGACTCGTCTTTTACTCTGGTACGATTCCAATTTTTTTTACAGCATTGCAACTGACTCTAGATGTATAGCAGGCTCCGATATTTAAAAGCGCCCTCACCATTTCTAGCTGGCTGCGTCGGATTTAAGCTAACTTTCCTATTTAAATTCCGTGGCTTTGTCGTTAAGCACTCGTAAAGCCAGTTACAATATTGTTGGCCGTGTTCTGGCCTATTTCGGTTAGCTCCTTGCTATCACCGACTAGCATCCCACCATTATCTCCATTGCCAGTTATGCCCGTTAACGTTAGGCTCCGCCATTTTTACCTATTTTAAACCGGTGACGCGTTATCTTGGTGTTCGTCATCAGCTACAATTTCACCGCTAACCAGATCATAACTATGAATCGTACCAATCTCGCCGAAATCCGGTGTAACACCATGAGTTTTACACCAGGTTGCTATTAAGTTATGCAAACCATTGGTTAGCTCGTCTTCGGCTTCGATTGATACATCCAAGTAGTCCTCTGCGCAATCACCCCCTATATCCTCTGCCTGACACTGCATATCCTCCAATATTACGTGAGCGTTGGGAAAAAATTTATGGTTTTCAACCGTTATTACCTGACAAATAAACACGGTTTGTTGATCATCGGCATTAGTGCGAGCGTCGGCCAATGCCGATTCTACCGAGTCAAACAAACCGTTATCAAATCGATAATTGTCCCAACTGTAACTAAAATTACATTTATTAATCAGTTTTACCATGTTAGCCTCTGGGTGGTATTTATTATGAACAGCCTGGATTTGTTCAAATAGTTTGTGACTGTCAGGGTAGTTGCCAGGTGAATTTCCTTTAGCCGGCCTAGCCTGTTCTATGATGCGTTGGTATTTTCTTAATTCATCAGTCTCTTTGCTCGATATGCTCATTTTGATTTACCTCTTAATTTCTCAACTGTTCGCATTGCACCCAATCCCAACAACATTCCAACTAATTCCATCAAGCCATCACCGGAAAATGGAAACTCTTGTATTTGATTTGCTGCCAAACTTTGCATTGCCCAAAGATAGGTAGCAACTGCGTATTTAACGGGAAAGAAGAAAAACAACCCCAAAGCTGAAACCCACAATAAAGCTGGTCGCCCACCAGCTACAAAAAACGACGCGTGCCGGGCTGACTCTATGTTTGCCATGGCTTGCATCAGTTCAGGTTTCAGTTTTATCTCTTCTAACTGATTATTTAACTGCTGGCGCTCTTCATCTGACGTAAACAACCTGTCCCCAACTTTCCCCACCTGTTCAATGATGGTTCCTGCATCACCACCAATAAACTTTGTCAAAAAACTCATACACACCTCCAATTAATTAGAATAAATATCAATACTGATACTGATACACCTGCTTTTATAATTATAATGCACTTACATTGTGCGCTTAAATGCAGTAAAAATCAAACCAAATCAATTATATTCTGCTGCATTTAAGCTAACGCGCTGTTAATTTGAGAATTTACTTTTTATAATAGTAAGAGCTAAACTTTCTTTGGTTTTTGCGCTAATATCACACCAGTCGATTAAATGCTTTTCGTAGATGTATTCAAAAAGACTAATCCAATCAAGTTTTCCAAATCCTTTTTGGTTGTGATTTGCGCCTGCTATTTTTACAATATCGTCAAGCATTGATGCCTTTTCCATTTGTAATGCGTGAGACAAATGATTACCTTTATCAGACAGTGATGCTTCGGACCACCAAACTTTAGGGTTTTTTGTTATAGCATGAATGTAACTGATTAATTGTTTGTAGTCCGTCCTGAAAATGTTAAATATTTCTTTTGCTTCATTGGAAAATTTAATGTAAAACTGGTCGGCAGCGTCGATACTACCCGCGTCTTTTGCCCGCACTATTTTTCCCCCATATGTAACATTTTTTGACAAAGATAAGTCATGAACATATTCAACTACGTCGACAAGTGTCCCTGTAAAGCGATAGGTAAAGTTTTTGAAATTAAACCGAACTTCGAAATTAAAACAACCAGGACACTGGATATCTATCAGATCAGCCGAAAATAATTTTAATGCTGAGCGCATTGCGTCAAGCAGAAAAATACCTGGAACTGTGAACAAATCAAAAGCTTGAACAACGAGATCAATTTGACTTTTAGTACCAACAAAAGTATTAACAAATCCATTGAATCTCATTGTGCATTTAAATTTACCAGACCCGATGTAAATTCGACTAAGTACATCAAGCCCTGTATTTTCTGGCGAGTCAGTAGTATTTAGCGGGTGACCCTCACAGTGATTAACTGCCCTGTTAATCTCAGTTGTCTTTTCTTTATTTAATAGCTCATAATTAAATGCACCTGCTATCACTTTTGTAGTTATGAATCCTGCGGCGGCTAAATCCCTTAAACTGCCCTGTTTGGTATTGAAATGCCTTTGCAACGCTCGCATTGTTTCCGGCGAAGCCTCAGTCACTGAATTAAATTCATCCACGCTCAACGGAATGTTGCTACCACCGCAAGCAAAACTATAGGAAGGTCCACCAGAACCACAGAATACACCAACACTACCACCACCGCCGCCATGAAATATCGTGTCAGGTGGCTCACTGGTTACTTTTGCACCGTTTTTATCTTTATCGGTTGCAAATTTATTTAAATGCAACTTCCCAGAATCAAAACGTGCGCTATGCCAGTTTATAACGTCGCCTGAATCATGGTTGATAAAGTTAATATCAAATCCCCCACAAGTGGGTTTTACAACCAAATCTATTTCACCATTTTTAATTACCAATGGGCCGTCATGCCCTGGCAATGAGATCACTTGAGTCTTTTTTGTTTCAACTTTCATCTTCACTCTCTTTATATTTTTTTACATTTTAATCAGCGGAATTATCTTTTGACTCTATTTTAGAATCTATTTTTCCTCTTTTTTTTGGCGTGTAGCATTCAACAAAATTAGGATCAGGTTGCGGCGGGGGATAGCTAACAAAATGAGATCCACCACCGAACGGCGTACTAGTATCAAAATCTTTATTTTGATCAACTTCAAAATCGTCGTTAACAAGCTCCCCTTTTTCAATATCATAAACCGAAACTTTACCACCGGTGTAAATATCCCGCTCAACTGCATACTGCACCGCATCACGTGCAGACTGACCAAAATCAAGGGCAGCCAAGGCAAAATGCTGACCAGTGCCGATCGCCCAACTTGATTCTAAAGAATATGTAAATAATTTAAAATCCTCACCGACTCCACAGGCAAAAGCCTCATGATTCCTAACAAAAAAGGCACCAACCTGTGTACTTTCGCAAAGACCCCCAGTAGTAAATGCATGAATAAACTCTTGCTCAGCGTCTAAATTACCGCATAAAAAAAGCAGATCATCACCAGCACGGACCATTTTTTGGCTATCTAAACGAACAATTACATCACCATTAGTTAGCTGTCCGTCAAAAGCAATTTGACCAGCCTCTTTGTCATACACTATAGTTGTCATTATGTTTCCTCTTTTTTTGACCTTTAATTATACCATATTAATTAACTAATATAGCAATTTATTTATCTAATATAACACGATTTCCAGTTAATAACGCAAGTGAAAAATCACGGGCCTTATAGCAGTCCTCAGCTTCAAACCAGGCAAAATGACAATCAACTTCTTTGATTTCCATCAGGACAGCGAGTCGTTTATAAGCCCTGCCTGCACCAATTAACTTACAAAGGGCCGTAAATGGAACTTTGCATTTTGCCCTAGTGGCTCTTAATTTTGCTTTAGCCATTGTGCCAATGGGGATGTATGTCCATACATGACATCTTACGTGGCTGTCGCACGGTTCACAGCGGTAAATCCAAGGCCACTCGTTCGACTGCCCCCCAAAAACAACAAATCGATCAACTAGATTGACTGGCCCGCCGCAATGCCTACAAAATTTAGGCACAGGCATTGGGTTTTGGTTTTTTATTTTATTTTTCATTTTACGTTTACTTTTGATTTTTGACTTTCGATTTTTGAACTTCGTTATTTCATAACTCGCGGCTTTTTTAATGTAGTTTTTACCTGATTTTGACATTGTGTTCTCGCTCTGTTAAATTTAGTTGCCCGGCATTAGATAGCCGGGATCGTGGTTGCTCGGTTTGCTATGAAAATAGCTTCCTTAGTGAAGCCTGAACCACTCTATTGGATGCAACATAAGCCGCATAAGCAGCATAATTAGGATCAAAAGCATCAGCATTAGCATCATAAGCAGCATTAGCAGCATTAGCAGCATAATAAGCGGCATTATAAGCAGCATTAGCAGCATTAGCATCATAAGCAGCCTTAGCAGCGTAATAAGAAGCATAAGCCGCATTGGCCGCATTGGCAAAAGCAGCAGGATAAGCAGCGTTAAGAGCATTACTAGCAGCATAAGCAGCGTAATTAGCAGTATTACGGGCGTTCAATCTATTCTCCTCGCATGGTTTCCTTATCCAGTCATTAGCCGATTGGATCGCAGCATTATCACTCGGATTATTGTTCAGATGCGACACGCTTTCCGCGCACTCAACGGCAAACTGTACAATCTTGATTTTTGGGAGAGTTTTACCGGCAAACCATAAAAGATCAGCCGTGGTATTCTTTCCGCAGATTAAACTAAGTACATTAACAGCCTGATCAGTGTTGCCTGTTTGTTCGATAAACCGGCTAATTAGGCCCTTGTCTGCGCCAAGGTCTACTAATTGTTTTTTCGTAATTGTTGCCGTTGTCATTTTCGATTTCGCTCTATTTTAGTGGTCGGTTGTGGCGTCTTGCCGACGAATTAATATTAACACATTAACAGTTGATTGCAACTTTTAAATCAAATTGGTTTGAATTAAGTAGCTAGTTAGGATTTTAGGGCAATAAAAAGGCCACCCGCAGGTAGCCAATTTAAGCATTGATTTACAACCCCAATTCTAAATCATCAAAATATTTATCATCTTCACGCTGTTTTTTTAAACGCTGAAAATTATCAATTTTGTAATTTACTTCGATTAATTTATTTTCAAAAACAATTAGTTGTTTTATCAGCATTTCATGCATCAATCCTGCATCAATTATAATTACAGACTCACTATCTATCACTCTTAGCGAATCAACAGTCAGAATAAAGCGTTTTGCTATTGCAATGCTATTCTCTACCTCGTTTTTTTGCTCTAACAATTCATTCATTTTCATTTTTTACCTTTACCTTTACTGTTTTATTAGTTGTTACCAATCGATTCTCGCATTAGATTTTTTAGCCTGCGCCATTGCACTATACATCGACACCAAAAACGGCGCTAGATACGTTACAGCCGCCGCAACTTTATCAATAGACTCATTGCCAAAAATTGCACTATACTGATTAGCTATTGTTAATGCAGTGCCTATTACTATCGACACTCTGATCGCTGCCGGGGCAAATTTAATCATTCTTAATTTTTTCTGCTGAGTAGATATTGGTCTGTAATCAAGGGGTTTCCCGGATTTGATCTTATAGCTCTTGCAGGTTCGATTAAAGGATTTTGTATCCTGTGCTATTTTTTTTTGTGATTCCATGATTATTTTTTACCTGAGTTGTTTATTTTTTTGAATGAGTTTATTGCAGAGGTGAAATCGTCAACTCCGAGGTGTTTGCACGTTCTGATTATTACACTAATCATTGACGGCTTGACACCGGATAGAATTGAAATCTGCTTGGTATTCATTAATCCCTCTTGATAAACAAACTTTATCGCTAGTAGACGTTTACGTCGGTCATCAATCACGCCGGTTACGTCCTGACCCCGGCCAATGCTTACTTTACTGATCAGCCCGGAAACAAACTCATAACTTAGCCCGACGGCCTCAGAAATCTCCTTGATAGTCATTAATTTGCCTTGATAAATAAACTGCTTGCCTCTTTTTGTAAGCCGGTCATCAATCACGCCGGTTACGTCATTACCAGGTTCGATGTTCGATTTATTGATCAGGATGCGAACGTGTGGATACCCCAGCCCGACGGCATTAGAAATATCATGAACAGACATTAATTTATTTTGATAAATGTACTGATCTACTTTATTTCGGTCATCAATAAGGCTAGTTATGTCATGGTCGGGGCGAATGCTTGCTTTGCGGATCAGCCGACAAACTAATTGGTAGCTCAACCCGACGGCATCAGAAATATCACGTATAGACATTAATTGATTTTGATAAATGTACTTTATCCCTGATCTCCCCCCCCCTTCACGCCGGTCATCAATTAGGCTGGTTACGTCGTGGCCGGATTTGATGCTGGATTTACGTATCAGCTGGACAACCAAATTATAGCTTCGCCCAATGGTCTCAGAAATATCACGCATAGACATTAATTTTCCGCTGTATAAATAAACTACAGATTTACTCATTACTGATCACCTTTTTTAACTTGAGTTCGTTTCATTTGACGCTGACCAAAACCCCTCAAAACCAATTCGGTAACGTCGCTGCCAGGTGGGTAATTGCCTGATTTTATTCTTTTAACAATTCCGTGATATCCAACGCAGGAATTTTCTGACAGCTCTTTTTGTCCCATTAACTTACCCATAAGCAACCATTTACCGGCTTTTCTTGCTGGGTTTAAAGCTAACTCTGTAACGTCGCTGCCAGCCGGGTAATTGCCTGATTTGATTCTGCGCAAAACTGTGGAATAGAGAACCCAGGATTTTTCTGACAGTTCTTTTACGCCCATTAACTTACCTTGATAAATGTACTTTATCCCTGACCGCCCCCCCGTTTTACGCCGGTCATCAATTAGGCTGGTTACGTCGTGACCAGGTTCGATGCTCGCTTTATTGATCGGCCTGCGAACCAAATTATAGCTTCGCCCAATGGCCTCAGAAATATCACGAGTAGACATTAATTTATTTTGATAAATGTACTTTACCCCTGATCTCCACCGGTCATTAATAAAGCAGGTTACGTCATGACCAGGTTGGATGTTCACTTTATTGATCAGCAGACAAACTAATTGGTAGCTCAACCCGGCAGATTTAGAAATATCACGCATAGACATTAATTTACCATCGTATAAATAAAATTTACTCATTCTGAAACTCCCTCAATATTAAAGTTCGTAGAAATCCTTCCCAGTTCAACGCCAGCAGCAACCGCGCCCCCATCACCAACGTCACCATTGCGACACAGATCAACTTTACTGAAATCATAAAAAGCCAACTCACAATCACCCATACAAAACGACCCGAGCCGTCCTGATGGACATGATTTCGCAATCTTTTCAAGCCTCACTAACCAAGCCTTTTCCGCCGTCGTTAGTGGCTTGCAACTCAAATCTTCATCTGCTGTGTACGATGGCATTAGCAACCCTTATTTATTATCTTAACGAGCCACTTATGCAGCTCAAAATCAGGATTCAATATTCACATAAATAAACTGATTAAGCAATGGTTATTTGCAATTTTATTATAAATTATGTTTTATGTTTTCTAACGAGCATAAAAAAGCCGCAAATAAAATATAAATGCGGCTAGCTGAATAATCAGCAATTGCCAGCTCGGCTGGCTACAGGTGGTAAATCACAACAAGTTAAGGCATAATGTATAATATCACAATAAACTATCAGATAACAATGTCAATCGAAAAAAGAATGAGCGCAATTGAGGCCTCCCAAAACCAAACAAATGAACTCGCAAGTAAAACTTTTGAAATGCTTGTAAAATCGACAAATGCAATGTCAAATGCAGTCGATAAATCAACGGAGGTTAATCATAAACTAGATAAGACGATTCAAAAATTTAATCATCAATACGAAAGGACTGGTGAAAAAATGGACGCATTCAACGATTCGGTTGGAGAAATAAAAACCAATGTTGCACTGATAAAAGACATACAAAATAAACATGCCAAAGAGTTGTTTTTGTTATGCGAGGATAAAGCAAGCAGGGACGAAAGAAGAAAGGATCGAGAAAGCGACAGGAAGGAGGTTAAATTGGAAATAAACCATCTGCAAATATCACAAAGATCTTATGAAGATTTTAAAAATAAGTCGGAAAAAAAGAGCCTTGCTTCTTGGACCGCTATACTCACTATTGCAGGTGGCCTAGTCGCCGCTTTATTCGGCGCTTTTATAAAAAAGCAATAACCTATCAAATGACGTTGAAAGAACTGATATCTCAATCAAAGTGTAACAAATAGAGAAATACTCACGAACCCCTGACATCTGAAAATTTAATTCCTTGCTCTGCCAGCCAACATTGAAAACCACTGCTATAATACAAAATACACATAACGTAATTATCCGAACGGAACTACCGCAGCAATACAGCATAAATAGCATAAATACAACTAGAGGGACCCTAGCTATAGAGTCTATAATGTAATAATCATAATATTTAAATTCGTTGATTAAATAGTACTGACTAATAAACCCCACAAAAACACTTGCGACGACTGATAAAAACACATAAAAGTCGCCGCAATGAAGGAATTTAGGCCGGTGGAGTGAGTACACCGGCATCACCTTCAGGCTCATTGTCTTTCTGCTTTTCAGCAGTAGAGGCAGTAGAGGCAGTAGAGATTTTCGTGATATTTGGTTTTTCAAGCATAATAAAATTCCTCGATTTTGATTTTTTACTCAGGGTCTTTTTGACACGCTAGACCAAATGTCTTACTAGTATAGAGCTAGTAAGGCTTTTTTAGGTTTAAAGTGTAAGGTTTACAAAGCCTCATGAACTATTTTATAATGTTACCTGCTCGCTGTCAAGGCCCCAGCCCACTAAAAGCTCACCTCTGTATCTGCATTGCAACTTCTTAGGCGTCATTGAGTCAGCTCTAAAATTGCCATCAACAGTTTCAGGTCTGCCATTTTTCCAAACCTCGTAAGTCACTCGTTTTAACAGCGTGTTTACAGATGCAACATGATCAATACTTACACCGTCTGCAATGACAGAAAAGGCACTACGATCTAATTTATCACCACTATAAAAATCCATTTTTGCAATACGCATATTAAACCAATCGGCATCAAGCTCAAAGTCGTCTTTAGAAACTGCGTCGCTAACAGCGGTCGCAAGAAAATCTGGCAAAAGTTCAATATTTTGAAATAGCAGCTCTGCTAAGTCTTTGAAATTACCGAGTTTATCTATATTAATTTGTAACTTATCCATTTTTTAATCCTGGTTTTGTTTAAAAAACCGTTCTACATGACCGGCAGCATTTAGTAAGGCAGACTAATTCAAATCATCAATATGCAAATCATAATCTGCAATCGCAATTGAAATCAAAAACTCGAAATATGAATTCATGTTTTTAAATTTCGTTTGTTTTTCATACCCTTTATCAAAAACCTCTCTCGTTGCCCGGGCAATTTTGTAACTAGCAGTTTTAAGCTTATTTATCAAAACAAACTGATCAACTTCGGTCTCCGGTATTGTACATACCGCTCCATTTTGCAACTGGTATTTTAGAATTCCATCTTTGACACCAAGCGATTTGCAATTGTTCCCTGAAATCTTCATTTTTCGATCAAGTTTTCTAATTTCATCAGCTAAACAATAGCTAACCACAAACTCACTGAGTCGACTATCAACCAATTTGTCTGTATAAATTTTGTCACCAATATGCAGCAAAATTTCAGCGTGTTCTATAGCCGTGTACTTTTTTCTTCCGTTTTTAACACCTAAATAGTGAGCGTCGAATGACGCTTTTAACTGACTGGTTACGCGCATTTGAATCATTACGCCCCCGCCTATCACTAGCCTGTTCGTTCGATTGCCACTGTTAACTCGATTGTCACTCAAGGTAATTGTAGATAAATTAGCGGCTGAAAGGTAAATACTATCGACGCCAACCGCCCCCTGATAACTTAAAAACCCGTCATTTAGAGATATTACATTGTAAAATTGATTGCTAATTTTGAATTTTCTGCCAGGTTTCGATAACGCAGATAATTTACTACTGTTATTACCGTTGGTAGATCGACCGTTTAAAAATATTTTTTCGATATTGTCTGATAGACATATTTTTTTTACTGCCGTTTCATTTTCAACCTTATAGCTCAATATTCCGCCTACAACGCCCATACTAATAGCATCCTGCCCGGCGAACTGAATTAGCGTACCTTCTTTTGATATTTTTCTGCACTTTCTTCGAAGCGCGATATACTGTGGTGTTTGTCTCATAAACATGCCTGATTGATTGATGAACTTAATTGATTTTAAATAAATTAACCGAATGGTGCAAGGTTTATAATATTAATCTCAGTTTTTCCCTAAATAAAACCCTGATATCGCTTAAGGATTCTATCGTATAAGTTACTTTTTCATGCCGCTTTTTATCCAGATCATCGACAGCCTGTTGACCAATTTTCTTTATCAAATTTGGCGTGTACTCGCCTGAATCACCACCGTTGTACATGTTGCAGTCTGCGCGTTGACCGTGGATATTATTTTCATCGTATCTTATCGATGGATTATTGCCAGACTCCCAAAAGTGACCCGCTTGGTAATTTTCACCCATGGGTTTGTTGCAGCAAATACACAAATCAAACTTGTCCCTTTCTCTTATGAATTCATGAACAACTTTTTTTGTGTTTTTTTCCGCTGCCTTTAACAACTGCGAGTTTGATTTTTTCTCATTTTTCGGTGTTCTTTTTTTGTTTGGGTGTATTACACTTTGGTAATGCAATGATGCTTTTTTGATTTCATTCATTTTTATTTTTTCAAGCGCCGCTTTAGCATTGCAACTCATAGAGCATCTATTTTTCATAAACGCTGGGTCTTTTCCGTGAGTGTATTTATATTCAACTTTACACTCTAAACAATTTACAGCTCTTTCACGGGCCATTAAAACCACCTCAAAAGTTCATTTATTAAATGCTCATCTGTACTATCATCAAATACAATGTTAAGCGCAGCATTTACGGCCCTAGCATAAAACTCTTGCCGTTCTTCTGTAGGCATTTTTTCGTAAGAAATAGACCTCGGAATAAATTTAAAAAACTTACCATTTCTATCAAACGTCGGGTCACAATGACCGGCCGCGATAGTGATCACTTCACGAACGATGCTAAGTTGCACGGGGTTTTTATGTTCATCCACCCCACCATAATAATGGTCTGTACAGTATGAAAAAAATGCAAATATTTTGCGGTGTAACCCATAGTTTTGTTCTAATTTCACATCGCAACTATAAGTCTCGTTAAATTTAATTTTCTTCATTAAATCCTGGCTTTTCTCGTCCGCAGGATAAAAGCCAGTTTTATTTTTTACGAGGTGTATTTTCATTTAATCCAGTATGTACCCGCATTGCGCCCCTGCCTTGGGTTTTTTCCAACCTGTCCCTCTTCATACATTTCATTCAGTCCGCCTAAAATTGATGCAGTCGAAAAGGAGCATTTAGGGTGAGCTGATATTTCGCTAGCCGTTAAATGCCGCCTAAGCTCTTTCATAATCAAGGTAATTATTGATCTCCTTCTCCCTGATGTTTTTTTTGAATCTGAATTCATTTTTGATTTTCGTTTTTTTGTTTGTTTCGTTGCGTTGCTACTTTTGATACCTTGGTATGCTAATTCTAAAATAGTCATGTTTTCACTGCCTGTTTTATTGTTTATGTTTATTGAATTTTGGACTTGATTACCGAAAACATCCCAGCCAGGTTTGCTATGCCGTGCGAACATTTCCAGTTTTCTCACATTTGGCCCGTACCTAACTACAATTTGTTTTCTGAAAAAGTTAGGCTTTTCAGAATGTACCCCGGTGTGTGGGATCTTATAGCTAGTATACTGGTTTCTTTTTTTGCCCTCGCGATACAGGGAGCAAACACTACCCCGGCCAAAAAGCAGTATATACTCGCAATCGGTCATACCATGCGGCCCTGGCGTTCCGTGCCGTTTTTGCCTTTTAGTTGACTTGACCCAAACTTTATCTAATCGTATGAATTTAAACCCCCATGCGTTGCCAACGTTTTTGGCCTCTTGAATGAAAGCACCTGTTACCCACATATGCAACGCGCAGTTATCAGCTGTTAACGCGTTAACGTCCATCATACACAGCTCTTTTATTGACATGGTTTGGTAAATCAACTCGCAAAATTTACCACCGACAGGACCGCCTGATGTATATTTCCAAGCTGGATCACAATAGATAACATCGTACTCGTTCATAATTCACCTGATTATTTTTAATAATTGAAGTGCTAATGCTATCATATTATGTGCAAATAGTAAACCTATTATGTTTAATCAGTTTAATTGCGCTGGTCGGTATTGTTATCATCAAACGAGTTGACAATAGTATGAATGGCAATAACGGCAACCGCAATCAACAGTAAAGCAGCTAAAGTTCTCATGGCGCACCGCAAGGGTTCAATATTTTCATTATGGATGACACCTCTGTTTAATTTAGTTTGCCCGGGGATTAAATAGCCGGGCTTGTGGTCGATCGGTTTTGCTATGAAAATAACTTAGTTAGTGAAGCCTGCACCACTTCATCAGATTCAGCATCATAAGCAGCACTAGCAGCAGCACTAGCAGCAGCACTAGCAGCAGCATAGGCAGCATAGGCAGCACTAGCAGCAGCATAAGCAGGCTGGGAAGCGGAATAAGCCGCAGCATTTGAAGTAGCATAAGCAGCATAAGCAGCATCACGGGCGTTCAATCGATTCTCCTCTGATGGTTCCTTTATCCAATCCTTAGCCGCTTGGATCGCAGCATTAAAACTGGGATCACTGTTGAGATCAACCAAACTTTCAGCACATTCCACGGCAAACTGCACTATCCTGTGCTTTGGCAGGGTTTTACCGGCTAACCATAAAATATCAGCCGTGGTATTTTCCCCACCGATCAAACTAAAAATCTCAACAGGTTGATCAGTGTCATTGGTGGCTGCGATAAACCGGTTGATTAAGCCCTGGTCTGCGCCAAGATCTACTAGTTGTTTTTTCGTAATTGTTGGTGCTGGTATTGGTGCTTTCATTTTCGATCTCGCTCTATTTTAGTGGTGGGTTGTGGCGTCTTGCCGATGAATTGATATTAACACATTCAAAGCAGACTGAAGATTTTAAATCTAATTAGTTTAAATTAAGTTTACCCGGCTATTAGATGGCCGGGATCGTGGTTGCTCCGTTTATTCTGAAAACATCTTCATGAGTGAAGCTTGAACCACTTCATTTGATTCCGCATAAGCAGCAGTATAAGCAGCAGCATAAGCATCATCAGCATAGATAGCAGCATCATTAGCATTAGCATGAGCAGCAGCATAAGCAGCAGCATAAGCAGCATAAACAGCAGAAACAGCAGCATCAGCAGCACAATAAGCAGGAGAAGCTACATAAGCAGCAGAAGCAGCATAAGCAGCAGCATCATAAGCAGCATCACAGACTTTCAATCTATTCACCTCGGATGGTTCCGATATCCAATCCTTAGCCGATTGGATCGCAGCATTAGCTCTGGGATCGGTGTGTAGATGCGACACACTTTCAGCGCATTCAACGGCGAACTGCACTATCCTGTGCTTTGGCAGGGTTTTACCGGCCAACCACAGAAAATCAGCCGTGGTATTTTTGCCACCGATCAAACTAAAAATCTCAACGGGTTGATCGGTGTTGCCGGTTTGTGCGATAAATCGATCAAAACCCGGCTTACACGCACCGAGATCTACTAATTGTTTTTTCGTAATTGTTGGTGCTGGTGCTGGTGCTGGTATTGGTATTGGTGCTTTCATTTTCGATCTCGCTCTATTTTAGTGGTGGGTTGTGGCGTCTTGCCGATGAATTGATATTAACACACTGGCGGCAGGGTGCAACTTTTAAATCAAATAAGTTTAATTAAGTAGAATACTTACGGGGTTCATTTTGCTCAACTATCGGCACAGGGCGATCTGTAGAAACAAATTTACTCCGACTCAAATGACTTTCCAGAACATCAGATCCCACTTCACCCATTCGCACTTTTCCAGAAATTATTTTAGCCAACATGCCGTCCTCATTTTCTTTCCCGTATTCGTCCCGATGAATTAGCATGATCCAATCCGCAGTTTGCTCTATTGCACTAGCACCAAATAACTCGGATATTTTAGGCTCACCTATGCCTGATCTGTTCATTTGGGATAAAACTATAATCGGGCAATTCATCTCTTTTGCTAAGTTTTTAAGCCCCAAAACATTTGATCCAATTTCTTCGGTTTTACTCCTGCCACTACCTGTTATTAGCTGTAGATAATCAACAAAAATACCGTCAACTTTACCATGTTTTATTTTTTGCATTCTGACTCTCGAATTGATTTGAGCTAGTGATAATCCGCCGCTATCATCGAGGTAAAGATTTGAATCATAAAGGTCTGCCATCGCTTTAGATACTAACGTAAATTGAGTATCATCAGACATATAATCCGATCGCTTAACGCTGTTAATGCCAATATTTGACATGGAGCTGATCAGTTTATGGCGAATTAAAATGTCAGGCATTTCTAGACTAAAAAACAAAATGTGTTTCTTTTCGTGGATCGCCATGCTTTCAAGAATGTTCATAGCAAAAGTTGTTTTTCCCATTGAGGGCAGCCCGCCAATTACAATAAGATCTCCATCTTGGGCACCACCAGATCTTTGATCAAGATCAGCAAATCCAGTGCTAATACCCGTCAACGCAGAGTCGCTCTGAAATACCTTTTCGGCATGATCAACATATTCGCCCATTTGATCTTTAATGTGCTTTAATCTGCCTTCATTTTCACTTTCGATTCCAACCCCCGCAACCGCAGCAATTGAATCACTAACGCGCTGTGAAATCATCCCAGAGCCGTTTAATATATTTAATGCGTCAATATATCCCTTATGTAGTTTTCTGGCGCTAGAGTAGCTTTGAATGCGCTTTACGTGACCATCTGAGAATATTCTGGGTGAGCTTTTAGCTATTTCACCCAAATAACCAAACCCACCGATCTGATTAGACTGCCCCAATTCGTCAATATGCTGATTTAAGTTTACTAAATCAAAACTATCACCTTTTCCGTTAAGATGTACAATTGATGCCATGATCAATCGATTTTTCTCAAAATAAAAATCATCAAATGATAATCCATCAAATGCTATTGCGTTGCTCTCTGTTAGTCGAGCGTTGTTGATTAAGGAGCCAAGCACAGCAGCTTCAGATTCAGCTGAAAACAAATTGTGTTGTGGATTTAGATTTAGCATCGAAGAGATCCCCAATCGAAAGCAATTTCAAAACCGCCGTCTTGTTTTAACCGGTCCATGCATCGCTCACCGATCACGGCGGAAACGGATTCACGGGTTAAATTGCTAATCAGGATCGTAGGTCGTCGTTGTTGGTAGCGATTGTCGATAACATCAAAGATAAACATTTTTTCAGTGTCGGTCCCACGCTGTACGCCGATCTCGTCAATAACCAATAAATCTAAATTACTGTAGTGATCGATAATATCAGACTCTTCGAATTCAGATGATTTACTCCATGACCCTTTGAGCTTGCGGATCATATCCATGAGTTTAACGATCTCGCAATTGTGATTATCAACTAGCGATTCAACGATGCACGATGCCAATAACGTTTTACCGGTACCAACTGATCCGATCATTAACATGTTACTGACATCAGGGAAGTTAAATAAAAAACAATTTACGGCGTTTACGGCAATGAACTGATTGTTTGTTGTCACAGGAAAATTGTTAATGTCGTTACCAATAAATCTTGGTGAGATACCGGCATTGACGCATTTCTTGTTATGACGTTCACATACGAGTTTTGATCTTACACCTTGCATGTGAATTTGATTTTCTTCGGAAATCCTGTCAGATGCGCATTTTGGACATGTCTCAGAGTGTACATATCTCAGTGAAAATCCAGCCCCGACTTGTATATAAGTTGGTTTGAAATCCCCGTGAATATTGCACCGTATCGGGATAATGTTTTTTGGCATTGTAGTTGACTCGATCATAATTTACCGCCCTGAAATGGCCCTGTTGCCATTTTCATGTTCATTGGTGTTGATTGCTGGCTTTGCGTGAATTTCTGATTGGCAGTGTTTCTGCCAATAAATTCCTCAACTTTACCGGCGTTCCTAAATATCAGATCAATTGAGTTGAAAACCGTTCCAGAATCATTTTTACCCATGTGATAATCAGATTTTTTACAGCCTCTGATTGCCTCGATCAGCTGATCAGGGGTAAAACCCTCTTTCAATCGGGCCTCAATTTTTGATCTCCGATCTTTGGTTAGTTTGGAACTGCTCTTGCCCATAATTTCTTGCCAGCGGCTAAAGACAAATTCACAGTCAGTTTTAATAACAATTTTTAATTCCTCAATAGTGTTCGGATCACTTTTAAGTTCATTGTTAAGTTCATTGTTAGGATCGTCCGCAGATTCTGCGGGGGTGTGGTGCAGATTCTGCGGGGGTGTGGTGCAGATTCTGCGGGGGTGTGGTGCAGATTCTGCGGGGGTTGGCTGATCGTGCAGCTCGATCTCAATGCTTTTTAATGTGTAAATACTACTTGTTCCAGCACGTTCTTTGATGTTTAAAAAGCCGTCTTTTTCCAGTGTTTTTACATGGCCTTGGAATGCCCTTTCAGACATCGAACAGTTGCCAGCCATTTTAGGTATCGAGTACCAACTAACGCCGTCGTCGTTTGAATTATTAGCTAGCTGCAATAGAGTTAATTTTAATGGAGCTTTTTTTATTTCTTGTTCCCACGCCCAAAAAGTCCATTTAGCTGACATTGGCATTTCCTTCTTCGTAGCCTGTGGATTTTAATATAGCCAATCTGACCGCCTCATCATTGTTGTTAAGAACATCCGCAAGCAGCGCTATGTCATTATGCAGTTTACTTCTTAATTTTAACTGCATAACAGTGGCCTCTTCCCAACAAGTAACTCCGCAAGCCAGTTTTATTTTTGAGGCTACGCTTGTTATTGTTTTTGGGAAATCTGTTTTTCTTGTTTCCCTGACAAAAAGCGCACCGCACATTTTCTTGTAACTGTCCCCACTTTCATTTCGATGCTTAATAAGGCTATCAAATATCCATTCATAAGTTTCAATTTTTAACTTGGGGCTAATGGCTAGCGCCATGTCAATAAATAAAAGTGGGTGTAGCCAAGTGTGGGCGCCTCTGCCTCGCGCTGATTTTTTCACTTTGTCCTTACCAAACTTTATTTGAAGCTCAGATACAAACTCCTTAGTGCCCTTGTTTTGTAACCAAGCCTTCATCACAAAAAGCGGCATTGAATTTACTGCCCGCCAAGAATTGCCAAGCTTAACTAAGTCGGTTGCGCTAAACATCTCTGTTTTGCTGTGCTGCGTTATATGTCCGCCTAGTAGCGGTCTTTGCATTAGTGTTACTGTCTTCATGAATACTCACTTAGGGGTTGTTAATATCCTTAATAATATCACCCTTTTATTAAACCGTCAATAATATTGAGGATTTATAGGCGGGTTTATTTTTAATGAAATTTAACACTCTATTATTTTGACGTGCTTACTTTTGCTAGGGGGTTTTTATTGGGAGTAATTCAATCAGGGGTCGATATTTTAATTACAAGGATCTTTAATATTAAACCTGAGTTTAATATTAAAGATTTCATTTTAGCCTTACTGGTTAATCAATGATCCTTGACTCGCCAATCGCTCTAAAACATCAACAAACCCGCGCATACATTCAACATTACCGATCATTTTATCAACGCTAAACTTATCAATAATGTCTTGCTCTAAATAACCTGCACCGCCATTTTTAAACAGTAACGTATCACCCTCGTAAATAGGATTGCCGCGCGAGTCTATTAATGTTGTATTCCGTTTCATTTCTAATAATTGTTCAAGCTCACTTTCTGGTAAATTATTCATGATTTACCCCTCGATCTTATCAGTGTTATTGCTCAAAACTCTGGTATAAATAACTTTCCTATTTACCTGAATTTCAATCTCAAGACCCAGATCCTCAAGAATTCTTTTTGTTGGGTTGGCCCTGCCACAGGTTACCGATGAAATAAAGGAAGCTGATACACCAAGATGTTTAGCGTACTTACCTTGATTTGAACCGTGGTTGGCAGCAATGTAAATTCTGAGTTCTTTTGCAAAGTTAACTTCTGACATATTTATTCCTATTTGGTTTTTATATACCTTAGCATTTAACCAACAAGTTAACCAGATAATTATTTAATTAATTACAAGAAATGAACTAAAATTTAGTTGTGATTGAGGTTTGACTGTGCTAAGATGGAATCTAAATAAATTGCTACAACGACAATTAAAACAGGTGAAGAACGATGAACAAATTACAAAAAGAAACGGCAATCGAACTGATGAAAGGCCACCAGGTTGCTGATCTAATTCAACAGGGAGATTGGTTTAACCCAATTTCCGGCGTAGGCTGCTGTTACGGGTGCATGATGCAAACGGATGATAACGCGCTAGAAAAAGCAGCGGTATTTATGGGCGTACCCCTTTGGTTCGTTTATCTGTCAGAAGCTGTGTTCGAGGGATTGCCGGAAGAAGATTCTATCTTTTTTCCGGTACAATTGCTGCAATTGATCCCGGTCGATACCGATTTAACCCCAGTCCTGCATTTAACGGCAATTGCCCGGTTAACGCCGCTAGCGGCGTTAACAACGGGTGAAGTGAAATCTTGCATCAATGCGGTGATTGATTTACACAAGGATTGGGAGAATGCAACAATTGAAATGTGGAGGGCCGCGCAGAAAGCAGCACACAAAGCATGGTTAGAATGTCCAGTGTTTACAGCCGCAGAGTCAGCCGCAAAGTCAGCGGCATATTCGGCGGGATTGTCAGCAGAGTCAGTATATTCGGTATGTTCGGGGGCATGGTCAGCACTTTCAGCACTTTCAGCACGGGGTTCAGGAGGCATATCGCCAAGGGAACAGGAGCGGGATAATTTATTTGCAGCCCTGCGCAGTATCAGTTAAATCTAAATTAAACAATAAATAAATCTAATTCGGTAATTATAATGTTGGTAAATAATTGGAATGAAGTAGTGTTTTTACTTTTGCTGGCTTTTTGTTTTATGATATTTTTTTTATCTCTTTGTGCATGTGCGTACATTTCATATAAGTCATTTCTTGGTGATCATCAATTCACCTGCCAGGCTGAAAAAAATAGGCAGGGAGACACTGCAATTATAAAGGTGATGATTCTATTTATTGGAACATTTATTTTAAGCCAAATTTAAATATATCATTTTCTAGCCCCCTACATAAAGGTGATCATCATGGCAACTACATCATTCAACAAAAACTTTGTTGTAACAGATCAAACTAGTATAAAAAACTTAGCAAAAGATCTTCTTACGCCACATAAAATTGTAATTAATAAACGTGATTATCAAACTGATAAAGTTAAAGGTATCGAACTATTAAAACAACGATTGCTCAGCTTAAAGGCTTGCTAAAAGCATTTAATAAAGAAGTATTTTAAGTTAAACAATAACTCAAAACATAGGGAAATACCTTACTAATGATCAAACGAGACTAAGAACTAATTTGAGGCGTTGATAAAATGATCGTTTATCCTGGCATCATAGGCACTAGCAAAGGGTCTCGATTATTTTTTAGGTTGCCTGTCTTGAATGACACCTAGTGCGCATAAATCATAAACCCGATAACTAATTTGAAATAAATAGATTTAAAAATTGCAGTGTTATATAAGTATCTGTATAGTACGTAATGTAAACTAATATAGTATGAACAAACTATATTAATTATACAGCATTATATTCCTGCAAATTTCACCTTACGCGAACTTATTAACTTTCAATAAGTCAAAATGTAAAAAACATATACTACCAACATGGAAAGCATAAGAACCTTATAGTGGTATGTCATATTTTAAGAATAAATAGAGGATCTAAAATGAAGTCATTCAATAACGCTTTCGAGTTGTTAACAGACGATGTCAAAGAGATAGAAAACTACACAATGCGTTCAAACATGATGAATGCGATCGTTGATTTAATTAAGGAGAAAGATTGGACACAAAAAGAAGCAGCTAAACACTTAGATGTGTCACAGCCGCGCATTAGCAACCTGAAGAACGGGAAAGTAAGTAAGTTTTCAGTTGATATGCTAATAGGGATGTTAGCTAAGCTAGGTTTTACCTTTGAATTTAACTACACCCCCACAAAGCAAGCCGACATTAATTTATAAGTAAATAACGGGAATTAACATGAATAACGAACTTAACAAAAAGTACCTTTTCGCTCTGTGTGAATTTATAAAAAATAAAGAGGAAATGGAAGAATTCAAATTGGAATCAATACAGTCTGGATTGCTAACTAAACAGGATTGTTCAAATTTTGAGTGCTCTGATCAACCACTGCCATTGACTAACTATCCTGGTTCCGTTGAAGGTCCAATGAAAAAAATTACTCATTTTATGGAACTCAACCCGGACTATGCGCACTCCTGGACGGCCAATATTGCAATGCTGATGTTTGACGAGGGCGTTAGCCATCATTCAGCAAATCAGCGGGCATCTAGGTTTGTTGCTCGCGTGTTTGATTTATCGTTTATTCCGGAGCAGCCAGAGCGGGCTAACGATAATGCAATAAACACGCCGGCGGTTACAATGGAATTATCCACATAATTCAAACCAATTAGATTTAAAGATTGCATCTTACGGTTAATGTGTTAATATACCCTCAATGAAGCAAAACATACGTTTTGCGATTTGAGGCCACACAAAATGAATAAAATTGATCAAACTGGATTTACAGTGCTGTACACTCAAGAGCAGATTGATACGCTAGTAAATTTTGCTGTAATGTCGGTTTTCATGCCGATATGTCCAAAAATACTTGCCATTCAAATGGCACGTTCATGGAGTAGCGAACTTAGCGTCCAACTTGACATGCTTAGCATTGTTGAATACGCGGTAAATATAGGTAAGCTTAATAAAATCTCTTTTAAATGCAACACCGGATTATCTGTTCGACATATGATTGTGTTGCCAGGATTCCACATTGTTGATTAAAACACTATTTGATATATAGTGTTTTACTTTATTCGTTTAGACGGGTTATAAATTTAACGTCAAAAAATAGCGAAGGATGTTAAAATGATTAGAAAAAATATTAAAATCTCAGGAAGAAAAGTTAAAGAATTTAATAAAACCCAGCCTGAAATCCATTTAACTAATGAGTATATAAATGGTAGGCAAGTTATGCCCGTAATTAAACAAATTACAGTCAGAGATTGTTTACTGCCAAAAATTGGTGTTCGATGTGGATAGTTTGGTTTTTATTATTTTTCTGTTTACATTGTCATCCACATTAATTGGCCTGGCATTTCTTTTCCTTTTTAAAGAAAAAATAAATAACGAATCAATGGAGCGTCAAGTTTTTCTTGCTGTAAAGAATGTGATATCTGATTTAAATATAAGGTTTGATGATACTGATCAAATCACAGCAGTAAATCTTAAAAAGATTCTAATGGATATTGAAAAAGGCAGGGCAGTTGACATAAAGCGATCAGTTAATCGCTGATTTAATTAAAGCGCCAGCATACCGGCGCTAACAACCTACAACTTAACTACAGCTGTCATTAACCTACCATCCTTTAAGTCTAGGATGGTAGGCAGCAATAATTTGTACAGTAAACAATTGTATAATAACAGGATAAATTATAATGAGTAAAGCAACAGAATGGTCCGACTACGGTCAGGTAATGTTCGAAGAGAAACATTGGAAGCAAGTTCTAAAAAATAGGTCGGCTGTCGGTTGTCGTGGTAATGGTCCAGGGTCCACCGAAGAAGCCCTAGACAAGTTGAGAAAAGCCCGAGAAAAAGCCGCCTTTTACCGACGGTAATACTGAAGTTTTTTAATTAACTGCCTACCGATGTGCTCAGTGTAAATAGGGGGGATAGCCTGAGCCAATTCTTTCTGACCCAGCCAATCAATGCCCATTGCTGCCTGTGCAAATTTAACGCCGGAAAAATTTCAGACTACATGCATAAATTTCCCCTCTTCAGGTGGCCGCCCCATTTTAACATTTTTTGCGGTATGCTTGTTTTTTGGTGGCAGTATTAGTTTAATGTTGGATTCGAATATTCTGGGTCTGTAAGTTTTCATCCATGGGAACATACACCCACAATATTCAACAGGGTCTAAAAGTGGAGCGCCACGAGTATTTTCAATCACCCATGGTTTACCTATTGATATGAATGCTGCTCTTACAGCCTCAATAAAACACGGGTAAGATTTTCCTGCTATTCGGTGTTGCATAGCCGCTTTTGTGTGTGCTTGACAAGGCGGGCTGGCGTGAAATGCATCATAAAGATGATGGTTAGCTAGTAGATATTCAATAGCATCTGATTGAATAAATTCAAACGGGTATTTCTCTTGGTGGTCTATATCTATACCGGTTACCTCAAATCCAGCATTATGGTAACCTTTGGCAGCACCTCCACCACAACAAAATAAATCTAGCAATTTGACCATTGTCCACCCCTAACTTTATTTGCCTTAGCTTCTTTTGGATCGGGCCAGATATTGCACGTAACACCGTGCAATTCTTTGGCTGATAATTCGTCCATTGCAATCATAAATGGATGAACTACGCCAGTATGAAAAACGACCCACTTATAGGAATCTGTCGTATTGAGTTCCATAAAATGGTGGGCAATAAATTTACACACAGTAACTATTTTTTCGATTTCATTTGGAACTTTTGACAGCAACCTGTATATATCTTGAGGGCGTGAATCTATTGCCTCTATCAATTTTTCGGCTAAAACCTTAATGTCAGTATCATTTGCTTTATTTTCTACTTTTAGCTCAGGCCAATGCCCCTTTGCCCTTTGATCTGCGATAAAAATAGGCTGTGATGAACCGTTGACACTATCGTAAATCCACCCGCCAAACGTTCTGCGATAGCCTGCAAATTGCTCATTAAATTTAAGGTTAAGAACATCGTTAATAATTTTACTGGTGTCTGTGTTATTCATGATTGATCACCTTGATTTTTGGTTTCTGGTAAATACTGCCAACTGACAGCACCGCATGATTCAGCGTGAGTTTTATATTTCCCATTACCCTCGAAATATTCAATTGCTCTTCCAGTCTCCCACTTGCATGAGTCAGGCGTTAAAGGATTTCCTTTAAATCTAACCAATATCATTCTTCCATCGGGTTCGGGCGTTAATTCAGCGAGTAGGGCCGGGTATCCGAACGACCCTACCGCCGGGATTTCATTAAGCGCGTAATTGTGCTGGTTTTTTTCTATCCATTCCATTGCGTCGCCAGGCGTCATTGCTGCCAAGGAATTAAGGCTCATTGGAGAGTCTTTTAGATCTTGCAAATATTTATTGGTCATGATTTATTCCCGTTTTTAATATAGTAAAGCGCTATAGTTTAATTAAACCATAGCGTGTTAATACCCCCTCAAATAAGCGAAAATACCTATAGCTATTTTAGGTTACGTCTTTTTTGTGTTTAATTACAGTGTCAGGCTGATATTCACCATCTTTTATTTCTCTCGTCAGTGCTATCTTTGCACCCAAAAGAAAAGCGTCTCCTTCTTCAGGCGTTTTAATTTCAACAATAAGATCACTGAATCCGCAATTGCTAGCTCTTGCGCGGATAAATAAATTATCCCCCTGGAACATCACTAAAAGGCCCAAATTTGATATTTGCTTTTCAAAATTACTGTACCATTTTATTTGTTCGACAATTTTCATGCTTCTATTCCTACTCGGTTGTTTTAAGTTCTGGTTCGTTTTTTAGTTACTTTAGATTTTTGGTCATAGCTCCGCCGTTTGATTAATTGTTAGCGGTAATTTGAATGGTGCCCCGAGCAGGATTTGAACCTACAACCTGTCAATTATGAGTTGATTGCTCTACCAGTTGAGCTATCGGGGCTTACTCCGTAGGAGGTGTTAAATTGGGCTTGTAGTGAAGGGTTTGAGCCTTAAATTTTGAGTTTTGGCACAATTTACACCAGTAAAAATTATCAAGCACAAAAGGCTTAAATCTGAACCCTAGCAATCAAGGTGAACAAAGCATTTGTAGGAATTACCTACGAATGCCAAGATTCAGATTTAAGCCTTAATTACTTTATTCTTTAGCAGTTCCTACGCCGCTGATTAATTTAGATTTCAATCTCTGTTTTCTTAATTAATCTGTGTTTATTCTCGTTTAAAAATTCGATTACTGCAAGTTATTTTCTTCATTAATTGCTAACCTGTATTCATGATAATTTGTATTATCAACTTCAATTCTGGCAATTTCAACTAGATCAAGTGAACAAGAAAACATAGCTAAATTTTCGGCCGGAACAAGCCCGATCACTTTGAATAGCCGCCACTGATCCGACAATGGTACAGCTAGCGTTTGCCCAATAATATCAGCGTCTATTTCTGTACAGCCTATCCTAGATCCGCTATCAATGCCCAATTTTGGATTGTTGTATAAATTAATATCTGCGTTTGAAACGTCTTCTACATATTTGCTAAACCAGAGCTTACTGACCGCCTCTTTTTTTTGCCTTTGAATTTCAATGTTTAAAGCCTTTTGCTTGCTTATAGGGAACATTCTTTTCCATGCTAATAAAATTAAATTTTTCATTACTTTTCCTTTGCAAGGTTACAGATTCTGTAACCTTGCATTAATTTTTTATTTTGGCTCGTAGCCTGGTTTAATTATCAAACTTTTTCGGTGATCAATAATAGGGCGTTCAAGATAACAATCTGAAATTTCAAAATATTGACCATTTTCGGTAGACCAATCATCGTTAACTAAAGTAGGGATTTGAGTGTGCCCGTAAAAGGAATCCTTGTGCTCACTACGTGTTATTGCCACTGTTTGTGGGTCCAGGCAGTCCCAATCAACTCTTGGTAATTTTCCCCTTTCTAATTGATATTGTACATCCACGATTAGGTTTTTAATCTGATCAATCGACAATGTGACAATATCACCTTTTGATTCTTCACATAAAGCAATTTGCTTTAGTTGTTCAAAATTCATTTTTAGCTCCAAATGTTGGTTAATTTCTTGACCAAAATAATAAATTTAAATCATACTAATGTCAACTGAATTAAATTAAAACTTTCACTTGATTGTATATAGTTTATGTTTTAATATGACTCACCGAATAAAATTAAACAGGTAGTAAGAATGGCTATAAGTGATACACAATTGATTGGTAATATCGCAGCGACTATATTAAGTGGTGAAAGTATTAATCTTCAACGTCCGAGCAGTAAGCACCCTGTAACATGGTGCCTAAGTGATGTAATAGATCAGTATGGCAGTGATCTTTTAAAAAGCTTGCTGTTTCAACTGGCGGCTGAAATGTACGTTGATAATGCAGGGTTATCAGTTGCAATTTTATCTGGCATTGAAAAGGCGGCTCAAGATCTGGGCGAGTGCCATTTGGATGAATTAAAAGATGATGAAAGCAGGGGTTTAATAAATGAATGATTTAACAACGGTAAACACGTATCTTAGCAGCAACATGGATATAGCTAATATATCCAGCTTGCTACCGCCATCAGTTAGCTATGAAGCATTTAAGCGAGCGGCTGTAACTGCCATGGTTGCAAACTCAGAACTTTACGGCTCAGATGTTAATTCCGTAATGCTTGCACTTTCACAGTGCGCAACAGATGGCTTGGTTCCCGATGGCCGGGAGGCTGCGCTGGTTACATTTAAATGCAAAGTTAAGATCAACAATCGCGATGAATGGATGGTTAAAGCTCAGTACATGCCGATGGTTGATGGTGTTATAAAGCGCGTGATGGCAACCGGTCAAGTCAAATCAATTGCCTCAAAGGCCATTTACGAAGGCGATCAATTTGAAGTTTGGGACGATGAGACCGGATCGCATTTTAAGTATTCACCGGCGCTTGTTAATCGCGGCCCTCAATATGCCGCATTCGCGTGGGTTAAAATGTCAGACGGGACGACTTTAACCGAGACCATGATTAAAGAAGATATAGACCGGGTTAGAGCATCAAGCAAAACTGGCAGCTATGGACCCTGGAAGGACTGGTACGATAGAATGTCATGTAAAAGTGTACTCAGAAGAATATGCACTCGACTACCTAACGCATCTGAAATACTAACAATGTGTGATCAAGGTATGAATATGGATTTTGACAGGTCGACCGAAAAAAACATAACCCCGCTCACAGAGGGTTCACGAGAAAAGTTAAAATCCTTGTGTAGTAATGTCGATCTTAATGCCGCTTTTGAATGGTTTTCTTCGGAACTCAATCGCGTAGTAAAAGCTTTTGACGATCTAACAGAAGATGAGGCGGCTAGGTTCTGCGTAGGAATGGAGAATAGCCAATGACTGCACAACCGGCAATAAGATGTTTTAACGATGAGTGGTTGCTACATGCTGAAACTCTTGGTATTGATCCTAATCAAATTATTGATCAAGGAACTGCTGAGTGGCACAGATCGCGGGCAGGAGTAATAACGGCATCGAAAGGGTATGTATTGCTAATGAAAGGGCGCTTAGCGCCATTTCCTGACGACGTTAAAATAGAAAAAATTGGTAAAAGTAATTTCGTTACTTTTGGTGGTAAAGATTTTGACGGAACCAAGGCGCAGTGTGTTCAGTGGGTCCGTGAACAGCTGCCAATTATTAGCTCAGAAACCAGGGCCAGTTATATGAATGAGTTGATAGGCCAGATAGCGACAGGTCTTATTCCTGATGAAATTAAGGCAAAGCAACTTGAGCATGGGAAATTTTGGGAGCCTGACGCTAGAGCTGCATACAGCGCGAAACGATTTCAAACAGTTGAAGAAATAGCCTTTATTTATAATAATAACTCAATGCGGGCTGGATGCAGTCCTGACGGAATAATCAAAGGATTGCCAGAAGGACTTGAATTGAAATGCCCATATTCATCATCTGTATTTATTGATTTTGCTGGGCGAGGAAAAATTAAACCAGAAGAGATAGTGCAGTGTCAGTTTTCAATGTGGGTTACTGGGTTTGAAAGATGGAATTTTGCCAAGTTCGACCCGAGAAATAAAAACTGTAAAAAATTGCACTGTGTAACGTTAGTGCGGGACGAAAAAATGATCGCAGAAATCCAAGCGGGATATGATTCATTTGTTATTGAAATGGACCATTTGCTTGAAAGTATGGGTATGTCATTCGGTATGCAGTGGCAAGATTAAGTAATTATAAATTTTATAGAGTAATCAAAATCATGGAAAATCGATTAACAAATTTATCACAAACCAACGATAGTACAATTGCCCAGCTATTCAAATATTCAGAAACCAACGATAGTACGGTTATCCAGCTATTCAAAAATTCAGAATGCTCAAATGTATTTTTAGCGGCAGGTCAATCAATTCTAGATGCATTCGAGCCTGACGTTTCGACAGCAAAAGGCAGGAAGGCAATAATTTCATTAGCTTCTAGTTTTAGCAAGTCAAAAGTTTACCTTGACGAAATCGGTAAAGAACTTAATGCTAATTTAAAAAAGACGACTAGCGCGGTTGATAAAGATCGTAAATCTTTGCGGGATGGTTTTGATCAGTTACGAGACGCCGCCCGAAAACCTGTAACTGACTGGGAGAGCGAGCAAAAAGAAATTGGACGGCAAAAAGAAATTGAGGCGGCAAGGGTTGCGCTAAAAGAAAAGCGCAATGCTGATCATGATTCTGCGATTGTTGCAGATGAACTTTTTGATTTGAAAAAAGAAAAACAGGCTCAAGCAGATCTTGCTGCCGAAAAACAGCGGCAAGAATCCATTGAAACGGCGGCAAGACAACGCGCAGAGTTTGACGCTATGGCATTAATTTCTAAAGCCAAAGCCGATCAGGAAAAAGCGGAGGAGGCGACGAGAAAGGCAACGGAAAAAGCTGATCAAGCTGAAAAAGACAAAGCTTTCGCTATTGAATCTGCCAGGATTAAGGAAATAGAGCATAAACGCGTTGCTGAGCAAAACCGCATTCAGACCGAAAAGGACAATAATTCCGCCATTGAAGCGGCCAAAGTGAAGGCGATTGAAGATAAGCGCGTTGCTGAGCAAAACCGCATTCAGGCCGAACGAGACGCTAAAGCCGCTCAGAAATTGGCACTGAAAAAGCAGCAGCAAGAATTTCAAGATAAACAAGTGGCTGATAAACTAAAACTTGAGCAAGAAGAAGCTGATCGGCTCGCAAATCAGCAGCATGTAACGGCGATTAAAACCCAAGTTAAGCAAATGCTTATGTCTCATGGGATTCTTGAACCTGACGCTGTAGCAGCGGTTATTGCCATTACCAAACATCAATCTGACGGCGGTAAGTTGGTAAGCATTAAATTTTAAAATTGCTTAAATTCAATAATTAAATTGATTTAAATTGTTGTCAGTGTTAAGATTAAATCACTGAAAAGAAGCACACAAAACATAATCAGCCCGGCTACCCGCTGGGCTAGGTATTTAAAATAAATAATCAGGAGTAGGTAATGAGTCAAATTGAATCAACTATACATCCAGCTTATACCGAGGTTGTGTCTATCACCTTTAACTGGCACTATGTTCAAGAAAATTCAAACGGTGAATGGGGTGAATCTCAATCTACTATTTCAGTCGGTAGTCGTGGCGTAACCAGAATTACAGACCAGCGAAAACATGGACGTGGTTTTTTAATTGAGTCTGAAAACAACGGGAACCCAGTTGAACAGCACAATATCAATAGCGTAACTTATTCAAGTGGTTTTTTAGTATAGTAAAGGTTATTTTAAGGTGCATAAATGATGACTGAACGAAATGAACTACCAGCCAAGAGGGCGTTCTGGGGCGGATTTGAGATTGCCAAGTCTTTTAGTGACATGGACATACAAAGCCGGTGGGATGAGTGGGCAAAGTTAAACCAGATTAACCACCCTGCCTATATAGCATCAATTCAGGCTAAGGCGCTTAGGGAGCAAGCCCGGTGCTGGCGTGAAAACTGCCAAGATTCGTTTGCACAGGTCGTTGCACAAGATCTAGAGCAAGCAGCGGATGAATTACTTGAACAAGCAAAGGAAATAATTAATGAGTAAATATACAGCGTATTTATACAATGGACGTTTAATGTCCAGAAAAGACATCGTTTCATCTTCTGGTATATCGATAGGCCAATTGGCATATATGATTAACAAAAACAACATTGTTGGCGGTGGCGACGTTACACTTTTTATTGATCAGTTATTATCGATTCCATGGACTGAAATTGAGCGCAAGCAGTTTATTTATCAAGGCCAATTAATGCACATTCTTGATATTTGCGAGTCTGTCGGATTAAGGCTTGCTCAAGTCAATTGCTTGATCAATAAAGAGATCATCAAACCCGGCCACGACGTGACCAGCCTAATTGATGATCGACGTAAAGTAGGGGAAAGATGTCGTGAGTGGCTGTTTATGGGTAAGTTAATGGGCATAAAAGAACTGTCAGAAAAATCCTGGGTTCTCTATTCCACAGTTTTGCGCAGAATCAAATCAGGCAATTACCCGGCTGGCAGCGACGTTACCGAGTTAGTTTTAAACCCATTAAGAAAAGTCAGTAAATGGCTGTTTATGGGTAAGTTAATGGGACCAAAAGAGCTGTCAGAAAATTCCTGCGTTGGATATAACGGAATTATTAAAAGAATCAAATCAGGCAATTACCCGGCTGGCAGCGACGTTACAGAGTTGGTTTTAAGGGGTTTTTGTGAGCGTCAAATGAAACGAACTCAAGTTAAAAAAGGTGATCAGTAGTTAATCAATTTAATAATCAATCAATTTAATAATCAATAAATTAATAGTGAGAATGTAATGCGAGGAATTAATAAAGTTATAATCATAGGAAATCTTGGTAAGGACCCCGATGTTAAATTTTTGCCAAGCGGCGGCGCAGTAGCCAACCTAACAATTGCGACCTCTGAAAAGTGGAAGGACAAGCAAACCGGTGAAGAAAAAGAAGCTACTGAATGGCACAGGGTGGTGATGTTTAACCGACTTGGTGAAATTGCTGGTGATTTTCTCAAAAAAGGGTCTAAAGTTTACATTGAAGGCAAGCTTCAGACCCGTAAATGGCAAAACAAACAAGGGCAGGACCAGTATACTACAGAAATTGTAGCCAATGAAATGCAAATGCTAGATTCTCGCCAAGGGCAAGGTGCGCCAATGGGTGGATCACAACAACAAGGGGGTGTTAATCAGCAAGGCCAGCAACCACAACAAGGTGGCTTTAACCAACCGGCACAAAACCAACCCCAACAAGGTAGGGTTAACCAACAAGCACAACAACAGGGTGGTTACCAAAGGCCAGAGCAGAAAAAGCAACCACAACAAGGTGGCTTTAACCAACCGGCACAACAAAATCAGCCTCAACCGCAGGCTAATGATTATAGAGGTAGCCAACAAGGCGGCGGAAATTTTCCCCAGCGAGGGCAGTAGAGCCGCCAATTGATTTTGACGACGATATACCTTTCTGACGGGTACCTGACACAAAGTTTAACGTATTAAATTGTTACTTTTGACTGAGATTTTAACGCTAAAATCTCAGTTTCTTTTTCTTGCATGTGAAAATTTAGCTGAGCAACTTCAGATTTTAACAGATCAATTTTAGCTAACGCGTCATTTTGCACTTGAGTAATAACCGCCTTAAACTCATCACTACCAATTTTTAACGGCTGCAAAGGCATTTCCTTTGTTGAATGCACTTTGCCGCTGTCTAAATCAACCATTTGCTCAATGTGCTTACAGTAAGCTCCCTTCGGCTCCCCTAAATCATCGTACCTAACTAGCAATTCGTTAACTATTAATTTTGTCGCATAAGTCATGTTTACATACCTTTTATGTTGTTGATATTGCTGCGCCATCGTACGATCTGCGCCATGTTGTGCCATTGCTAACGGATATAACTGACTGTCCAATTACATCATTAGTTACTGTTATTTGTGCATTTGTATTTGCTGCCGCGCTGGGTACTGTTGCAACTGTGTATACACCAGATTTTATCGGACCTGAAACATCAAGTTTTGTGCTGGGTGATGAGGTTCCAATACCTACATTGCCTATCGAATCGATACGCAACACTTCCCCCGATAAACCAGCCTCGGGTTTGGTGTAAAATGCTAAATCAGCTCCTGAATCACCTCCTGCGTTAGAGTCTGTAGTTCTAGTCCACGCTGTTACATATGCCGCATTTTTTGACGTAGTAGCATTATAAGCGGTGCTGGAGTTAGCCTGATTGTAAAACATTACAGAACCCAGTAGCTGTCCGTTTGCAGTTTGTGAAGCTCCCAATGCCATAGCGTTATGGGTGGTTGTTGACGATCCAATATCTAGAAATTTACCTACAGACCAGTTTGTAAAAGACCCTGGCGTATTTACCCCAACACCTACGTTACCGCTAAAATCACCATCACCACCACTAACAGTGCTTGATCCAACATCAATATCACCGAATCCGCTAGTGATTGATCCGCTGTCTAATGCGCCGATTTCAACTTGGTTAGCATCCGATAAATTGGTTACATTGCCAAGGCCCAAACTTATCAATGCTTGCGGAACATCTAAAAGGTCTGATAGGTGATTCCCTTTTAATAGCGCACCAGACAACGAGCTAGAGCTACCGCCCTGGATTCCTATTGTGTACTCGACAAATTCAGCTTTGGCCGGATCTGATGTAAATGTAGCTGTTGATTCGATAAACCACCAGCCGCAAAATGTGGCGTTTTTTAAACTTTCATTTAAGACGTAATTTTCGGTTAACGCGCCTGATTTTGCCAAGTCAAGGTTAGCATAATTTCCTTGGCCGTACTGCATAGCAAGACCTCCGTTGCTAAATCGGTAAAGTCTATGCGCAACCCAAGTAGTTGATCCTAAAGGGATTATGGTTGTGGCGTTATCCCAGGATTTCACAAGGTCCGTTTCGGACGACACCACCGCTGTCTGTGACATTAAAAGGTATGTCGGGTTTAGTACCTCGGCGAAATCACGAATGTTAGGATTATTGATATCACCGGTCCCGCCCAGTTCCATTAAGGTACCAGATGACATATTAAAACCTAAATTATCAGCTCTACCAGTCACAACCTGATCAGTCTTAAAAGGCACTCCCTGAGCAAGCAGATAGGTATATAAATCCCTGATTGTATTAGTGTAATGACCGTTAGGATTATTTAAATACTCAAATCCGATAATTTGCTGACTAACAGTATTAACAGCAATGCGCATTGTAAACATTTTTCTTGACCAATCCTGCCTTGTCGGGATCGTCGTTTGTTGCTGTAAAGCATTCGACGTGTCAATATAAACATAGGTAGATTGTGAATTTAAATCTTGAACTGTTATACCTGCTGCGCCTGCGTAATTAATAGGGAAATACCCTAGGTCGCTATGCACCTCACCCACAACTGAAGGCTGAGAAAACGTTGTACCGCCTGCAACCACGCTACATACGTAGTTTGTGGATACTCCTGTACCTCTGTTTTTTAATATCGCTTGATCGATACCTATGGCAAAATCTTGTAGATTAGTTACAGGACTCACTACTAAACTAGTATTGTCTAAAGTCACATTATCAGCAGATGATACCCCTGCGGATGATCCAGATCCGGGAAAATTTGCAGTCATGATGTTGCACTCGCAATTTTAAGTGTATAGTAATTTGCACCAACGGCCAGTGATGGGTCAATTTGGAAAAACTTAAGGTACGCGTTGGCAGAGGGTCTATTATAGCTGCCTCCTAAAGTCACAGTTCCATTTTCTACGGTTCCAAAATTAGAATTTGTTTCGGAAGCCGTCAGCGTAACAGAGCCGGTCATAGCAGAAACTAATATCTCGTGTGCTCGGCCAACATCAGAGTAAAATGTTATTGAAGCTGTATGTTTAATCAACTTATCGGAAATTTCAAATGTTTTGATCCCATCTGAAACGACACCCTCAAAGTTTTTTAGTGTAAAATATCCGCCCATTACCGGCACCTCTCAAATTTAATAATTATAATACGATTAATTAATCAACGCTAGCGTTAAGTGCCCCATGACAAAAATCCCGCTTGAGTTGGCGCGTAAGTTTGCTCACTTGAATTAACCAGCAATCTGACTTTTGCAGAGTTATTTAAACTAACCCATGGCAACATAGGCTGTGTTATTGCCCCTCTGCCTGAGTGCGATCCAATCAATACATTGTTAACATAAACAAAATAATCACCAAGGTCTAAATCGATTTCTAGTCCGATAATATCGTCAACTGCTGCCGGGCTTGGAAATGCCGTTGTTAGTGCGCCAGAGCCTGTAAGTGTTGAAGTTGAACTTTCAATGGCATTCGACACGTAAACAAATTGGCCCGTAGGCGCTGATAATTCAACGCTAAACCCTGACTCTGCAAGCCCTAGTTTAGTGTCAGTATCTGAAACTCCAGAAGCATCAACTCTATATTCTATGTACCATTTACCGCCAGTTCTAGCGATTAAACCCCGAACGTTTGAAAGTGATCCAGTTGACTCAATGATCCGATCCAAATTTGATATTGTGGCCTGGGTTGAAATGTCAAGCGGGTTAAAATGCTCCGTTGACGTCTGGCCCCAAGGTAAGTACCCTGCCGTTTGTGGTCCATGAATAAATTCGCTGGTATTAATAAGTAATTTACACTCAGCAACACCAGCACCACTATTACCCAAAAAGCGAGCAAAAGGCATCATTTTAATCGGATAATTCCCAGCGGTTAACTGGCCGGTTGCAACACCGTTTATATAACCAACGGCCAACCCAGTATCAAGATCAATTTCCAAACCTAATATTGTAGTTTGATTCGCCTGTTGAGTGCTACTAGACGAGCCTGTACTTATCGATCCAGATGTCGGGGTTTTCATTCCTAAACTACTGACATCATTAGATTGTGCGTTGTAGGGTTCAAAATTTAATAAACCGCCAAAACTTACAGTTGTTTTACTTATCACACCACACAAAAATTTAACCGGTTGATTAGACGATGAACAAGAAAACTCAATAAATCTTTTACCGTCAAGATGCTCTATAATACCCCGAGCCTCAATAATCACATTTGTAGCACCTGAGCGCTGTATTATTGTTCCTGCGGAAATTAAAGTAAATTCCGGCCCTGTATCTGCTGGGTTCCAGTGGGAAGCTACCGTTGATGTCACCGCTATAGCATCTGATGGACTATTAAGCGACCCATCATTGACGACAAGACTAACATCATACGTGCCATCTAAATCAGCTGTAAATGTTGGATTAACTACCGTCGTACTGCTCAATACCGCAGTGCTCGTTGCTGGTTTTGCAGTCATACTCCACAAGTAGGTGATCACATCACCAGCGTCAGGATCTGAACTGCCCGAACCGTCAA
>JBLHWW010000002.1:0-64924 GCA_047629075.1 Psychromonas sp.
ACCTTTGGCTAAACTGTTACAGTCAGACTTTGACGCAGTTAATATTTCAACGCGCACAGAGGATAAATTGACACAATTATCTTCTTCCGGATTACAGCCCTTTGTCATTGATATTGAAAATATCACCAATAATATTCAGCCATTTTTACAGTCAAACACCTTAATTATTAATATCACTAGTAAAAATGTCGCTGGGTTTAAAAACCTGCTTAAAGAAATTGAAATTTCACCTGTTAAAGAGATTTTACTAGTCAGTTCGACATCGGTTTACCCAGCAGAAAATGGATTGTGTCAGGAATCTCAGCAGCTCAATATGAGCTCACATCCTTGGTTAATTATCGAGCAGCTTTTTAGCCAGAATAAAAATTTTAAAACTACTATTATTCGCTTTTCAGGTTTAATTGGTGGCAAGCGTCATCCGGGAAGATTTTTTGCTTCGGGAAAAGCTATTCAGTTTGCCGATGCAGGGGTGAACCTGATCCATATAACTGATTGTCTGGCAATTATTGGCATTATTATTCAGCGCCATATTTTTCCTGAGCTGTTTAATGCCTGTGCGGATACGCATCCAAGTAAAGCGCAATTTTATACGCTTAACGCCTTAGCCTTGGGTTTCAATAAACCGAACCTGAGTGAAGATTATCTGCAATCTAATAAAATAATAAGTAATGAAAAGCTTAAAAATAGGCTAAATTATCAATTCACGCACGGTGATCTTTTGCAGCTGGATCCGCTCAAAGATTACGACCTCTGTAACTAAACCTGCTCTTATTGATATTTTTATTTACTGCATACTACCTGATTAATATGCTTTTTTTTAATCAGGCCACCTCTTATAACATTGTTTATTGTATAGTTATTGTCTCATCTTATAAGCTTAAATTGTTTTTTCAAGGGTTTTACTGCGCCAAATGATAATCCTTATTATTTGTTTGATTTAGATCAGGTTGGTTTTGAAGCAGATCTTGAAAAATTTGAAATAACAGTCTTCTGTGAAGAGCCGCGAGTTGCTTATGATCGTGTTCATTTATCTTCATATTTTCCCATCATACGGCCGATGAACTTTCTTTAGTAAAAGAAGGCTTCTACGAAAAAATAATATTAAAATACTCATTGGTGAATACGCACTAACGGTTAATCGCAACAAAAAAGTGATTCATTTGCAAACTGGACGTGCTGTTTATTATGACAAATTAGTGATGGCCACGGAGTCATATCTCTGGGTAGCTTCGATCAAAGGTAATCAAAGTAAAGATTGTTTTGTTTATCGGACAACTAAGGATCTAAATGCCATTGAAGCCACTGCACGGCTGAGTAAAAATGGGGTTGTTGTGGGTGGCAGTTTATTGGGTTTGGAGGCTGCCGGTGCACTTAAAGCGCTGGGTGTAGAAACCCATGTTTTGGAATTTACGCCGGTCTTAATGGCAGAGCAGCTTGATCAGCAAGACGGACAAATGTTGGGTCGTAACATCGAGAGCATTGGTGTAAAAGAACATGCGGGTAAAAATACCAAGGAGATAATTCCATTGGGTAAAACGGCGCGTAATACCATGATATTTGCCGATGGCAGTGAATTGGAGGCTGATTTTATTGTTTTCTCAACGGGTGTTCGTCCCTAGGATAGATTAGCCCAACAATGTGGATTGGGAACTGCCCGTCGTGGTGGTATAACTATTAATAATCAGTGTATTACTTCTGATCCTGATATTTTTGCGATTAGTGAATGTGCTTCCTAGAATGATAAGTTTTTTGGTCTGGTCGCACCCGGTTACAATATGGCTAAAATAGCCGTTGATACCCTATTCGTCCGTGAAAATGAATTTAGCAGTGCTGACATGAGCGCCAAATTAAAATTATTATTCGAGGCTGTTTTAGTGGGTGACACTGAAAGTTACAGTGACCTGCTGCAGTACTCATTAAACTCGATTGAGTTACCCAAACACCCCGATTCATTAATCCTTCCTGCACATGCCGGCGCTAAATCGGCTGGTTTAGGCGTCGATGCACTGCTCGAAATGGCGCAGCTCTGTTCCTGTTTTGAGGTTTAAAAAGTGCTATTGCCGATGCTGTTACGGCTGGTCATATAACCATTAGCGCGATCAAAAAAGAAACTTGAGCCGTTACTGGTTGCGACGGCTGCGTCCCCCCTAGTCACTTAAGTTTTAAATGTGGAAATGAAAAAGCAGGGTGTGGAGGTTAAAAACTATCTCTGTGAGAATTTTGAATATTCCCGTCAAGAGCTCTTCCATCTAATCCGCATTGAGGGTATCAGAAGCTTTAAAGCATTATTAGCTAAATACGGTAAAGGTTACGGCTGTGAAGTGTGTAAACCAACCGTGGGTTCAATATTGGCTTCCTGCTGGGCGGATTACATTTTATCAAAAGACAATAATAGCCTGCAGGATACCAACAATATCTTTCTGGGTAATATACAGAAAGACGCTACCTATTCGGTTATTCCCCGTTGGCGGGTGGGGAAGTCACACCACAAGGATTGGCCGTAGTTGCCGGTGTTGCTCAGCAATATGCTTTATATACCAATATTACCGGCGCGCAACGTATCGGCTTATTTGGCGCACATAAAGCGGATCTACCGGATATCTGGAAACAGCTGATTGATGCGCGATACGCTTATGCCAAATCATTACGTATGGTCAAAACCTGTGTTGGAAGTAGATGGTGCCGATTTGGTGTGCAGGACAGTGCCGGTTTCGCGTTTGACCTGGAAAATCGTTACAAAGGCTTACGTACTCTGCATAAAATTAAATTTAGAGTTTTGGGCTGTACTCGGGAATGTGCTAAAGCTCAGGGTAAAGACGTCGGCATTATTGCAACCGATGCGGGTTGGAATCTTTATGTTTGTGGCGATCGACAGTTACAAGTGTGAGTGGGCAGAAACGCTTGCCAATCAAGATCAATGACAGTGTTTTGCGCCTTTTATTAACAGTGATGGCCTCGACGAGAATGTCATATGTACCCCTGAACACGGCCAGAAACGACCTGCATTTAATGATGAAAAATCCCCTATCTATACAATTAATTTGGAGAAAGTGTAATGGGCAAGTGGATCAAAGTATGCACATTAAAAAATATTTATCTGGCAGCGGGTGTCTGCGCATTAGTCGCCGGCAAGCAAGTGGCTGTTTTCCATCCCAGTGAGAAGGAACAAGTCTTCGCTATCAACAATATGGACCCTTTTGCGCGCTCTAACGTTCTATCGCGCGGTTTGATTGGCCAGCATTAGGAACAGTTGTGGGTTGCATCGCCGCTAAAAAGCAACGTTTTAATCTGCTTGATGGCTCCTGCTTAGATAACGATCAGGTAAGTGTTGAAGCTTATAAAGCCCGTGTTACTGACGGCTTTGTAGAGGTACGGCGGTAAGTTGATGAGCTTTGAAGATAGCTTTATTCACAAAGTAGCGTTAGCTAAAATTTAAGCACCCGGAATGGTTTTATTTGCTAAAGGTATTTTATGTAACTGGTTAGTTTATCTGGCCATTTGGATGTGTGTGCGTACTGAAGGCATGGGGCGTTTTATTGTTATCTGGTGGTGTTTAGTTGCCTTTATTGCCAGCGGTTACGAGCACAGCATTGCTAATATGACTATTTTTGCTATTTCATATCTGGGAGATTCAAAAGAAGTTTTCACTCTGGCGGGAGTTGGTCATAATTTATTATGAATATCGCAGAGTAATATGGTCAATGGTGTTTTGTTTATGGGGGTAGGTTACTGGTTATCAACACCTAAAGCGGAACGTCCAAACTTAGCGGCAGAAGTAGCGGATAAAGCCCTGCTGGAACAACCGGTAGCGCAAGCAACCTGCTAACTATTAGTAAAAAAATGGTGCTAAAAGGCGTTCCGTAGTCAACTACAGACGCCTTTTTTATATTCTTATGCGCTCATATCAACAAATAACCAGCTCATGTAAGCAATATAAGCAGCTAATAAGATGACCCCATTAATACGCCCTAAAACAGCGCTTTTACCTTTTCGCACTGAGGTTGAAAAAAGCATTAACAAAACGGTTAAAGCTATCATCACCGGATAATCACGGGTTAATACTTCGCCGTCAAAGTTGTTGGGATGAATTAATCCGGGTAACGCCATTACGCCTAAAATATTAAAGATATTGGAGCCGATAATATTACCGACAGCTAAATCAAATTCTTTTTTACGCGCAGCTGCTACGGTGGACGCCAGCTCCGGTAAACTGGTACCAATAGCCACAATAGTCAGACCAATAATTAAATCACTGACCCCAAAATAGCGGGCAATATCAACAGCGCCCCAAACGAGAAGACGAGAAGAAGCAATCAACAGCACAATCCCAATCACTAACCATTTTAATGCTTCCCCCTTACTGACTTCTTCGGGCAACTCATCAAGTATCTCCTGCGGCAGGCTATCGGTGTTATGATTTTTTGCTTCCCATACGGTAAATACCAGCATGGCAGCCATCATAGTTAATAGGATCAGGCCATCTAAAAACCCAAGCTTTTGATCCCAAAGCAAAAATAAACTGAACATTATCAATGCCAATAATAACGGCATTTCCCGTTTAAGCAGTTTTGAGTGAATATGCAGCGGATAAAAAATAGCGGTGAGCCCTAACATTAAACCAATATTGGTAATGTTAGAACCGATCGCATTACCGATCGAAAGACCTGTATTACCCTGAGCAGCCGCTATTGCGGAGACCAACATCTCCGGAGCGGAGGTCCCTAAACCGACAATAACGACGCCGACGATAAGCGGTGATATTGAAAAACTACGCGCAGTATTTGAGGCACCTAAAATGAATTTATCTGCACTCCAGATGAGCAAAGCAAAGCCAATAATAATTGCAAGGGCAGGTAGTAATAATGTTATCACAACAGGTAAACTCCATTTTTTATCTAAAAAAGTTTGTTAGTTAAATTTTAACGCTAAAATTGCTGTTTGTAATCCCAGAACGCTTTATCAGAGATTTTGTTAATAGCAAATTCACCGATTGCTATTTATTTATACTGCTTGTCGCAGAATAAATAATAAATCACTTTTAAAAACAGGCTAAATCACTTAACAAATTGAATTAAAATGGTTTTTATATATTTTAGTGCAGATGATTTTTTCATGTGTTTTGCTGTAAGTCGCACTTGCAAACACCGAGCACAATCCTGGACTGGTTGCTCTTAGATAAAAAAAAACGCTGAATATTTTCATATTCAGCGTTTTTTAGAACTATTAAAGGGGTTATTTACTAACCACGACCTTCAGCAATAGCGGCAACAGCTGCAAGTTCAGCTGTTTGTTTCTCATGTTTTTCTTGACGATCTTGAACATCCATCAATTCATTTGTGATTAGATTTTCTTCAATTTCACGTAAAGCGATAACCGTAGGTTTATCATTTTCCGGATCGACTAAAGGTGTTTTACCTTGAGTTGCAAGCTGGCGAGCTCGACGAGATGCCATTAAGATAAGATCAAAGCGATTACCAACTACATTTACTGCATCTTCAACGGTTACACGTGCCATTGCTGAACTCCAAAAATTTAATTACCCAAAAACGGGCGCTAATTATACGTTCAAAATTACAATTTATCTACAAACTTCGTGTTAGGATTATTAAGCTAACAATTCTTTAATGGTTGTTTGGTATTTAATCGCCTGCTTGGCTTGTTGATTGCGCCGTGCTGTCATAATCGCCTGCTTGGCTTATTGATTGCGCCGTGCTGTCATAATCGCAGCTAACTCTTCCGTTGCGCTGTTAAAATCATTATTAATGATCCACAAACTTGGAGCTAGAATTATTAAGCTAACAATTCTTTAATGGTTATTTGGTGTTTAATCGCCTGCTTGGCTTGTTCATTTCGCCGTGCTGTCATAATCGCGGCTAACTCTTTACTGGCGCTGTTAAAGTCATCATTAATGATTAAATAATCATATTCATCATAGTGTGACATTTCAGCTTGTGCCTGGTCCATGCGCTTGGTTATGATTTCTTTACTGTCTTGTCCGCGCTTATTTAAGCGCGCTTCTAACTCTTTCCGGCTGGGAGGAATAATAAAGATACCCTTAGCATCGGGCATCATTTTTCTAACCTGTCGCGCACCTTGCCAGTCAATGTCTAGAAGCACATCAATCCCTTTAGCCAAAGCCTCTTCTATTGCTAACCGTGAGGTGCCGTAATGGTTGTCAAATACTTCCGCCCATTCAAAAAAAGCATTTTCAGCAATCAGCTTTTTAAAAGTGTCTGTATTAACAAAATAATAATGTTCACCTTCTACTTCACCGGCACGCGCTGGTCGTGTTGTGTGAGAAATAGAAACTTGCGCCTGCCAATCTCTTTTTTCAGCTAAAAATGCATTAATAAGACTAGATTTTCCTGCTCCGCTTGGGGCAGATACAATATACAGAGTACCGACTTGGGACATAAACAACCATTCCTGAAAATATGAATTGGAACTAATCACCCTTCTTGTGGTTCAAAGTGGGTGGCGATTTTTGCGAGTCGCGAATTATCCCTTATTTTTAAAGTGAAGTCTGTTGAATCAACTTTTTAATTTTTAGAAGGCTTTGTTATTTACGCAGATGAACGCTGTCCACCTGATGATCAGTCGCCTTAGTTAGGATCAGGTTCGCCCTATCACGAGTTGGACGAATATTTTCTTCCAAATTAATCCCGTTGATTTCATCCCATATCTTTTCAGAAATATCAATCGCTTGGGTTTCTTCCATTTGTGAATAACTGTGGAAGTAGGCTTTAGGATCAGTAAATGCACCTTTGCGGAACTTTAGAAAGCGTTGTACATACCATTTTTTTAAGAGCTCAGTGTCTGCATCGACAAAAATAGAAAAGTCCACAAAATCAGAGACAAAAGTGCGCTGCGGATGATCCGGATAATTGCTTGCACTTTGTAATACATTTAAACCTTCTAATATAACAATATCGGGTTTTTCAAGGTGTAACTTTTTATCGGGCAATATATCGTAAGTCAGATGTGAATATATGGGGGCCGAGATCAACTCTTTACCGGATTTTATTGCGGCAACAAAATCAATTAAGGCTTTGGTATCAAAACTCTCTGGAAATCCTTTTTTGTGCATTATATTCCGTGCGACCAGCTCGCGATTAGGCCGTAAAAAACCATCGGTTGTCACTAGGGCAACTCTGGGGTGCTCAGGCCAGTGCGATAAAATAGCCTGCAGAATACGGGCTGTGGTACTTTTACCTACGGCAACACTGCCCGCAATACCAATAATATAAGGTACGTTGTCATTCTTTGAGTTTAAAAATTTATCGCGCACGGTATGGCGGCGCTGCTGCGTTTTGACATATAAATTAAGCAGACGGGACAGTGGCAGATAAATATCAATAACTTCTTGAATAGAAAGTGATTCGTTAATCCCTTGTAACTGTCTTAGATCGTCTTCGGAAAGGGTTAACTCAACATTGTCGCGCAATTCAGCCCACTTTTGTCTTTCAAAGTGTATATAGGCATCATGGGCGTTATATTGACCCTCTTCAGCTGTGGTTTTTATTTTCACCAGATTCTTGCTCTACGTAAATTGATTTGGCGTTACCTTCTGGGTTATCTGTATTGATGTGGTATTGCTCGGCGGGTTTTATTAATAGTTCAAAGAGATTAACCAATGCATGTTGTGATTGTTCAACATTGCTTTGTCCAACTAAACGGGCAAAGGCGGCATCATAATCACTTACAACCCAGCAGGTATAATCATAAAGATCTAAATAAGCTTCCTGCAACAGATAAACACCTTCAATAATGATGATCTCAACATTCTGAAAGTTATATTCAACCGTGCGAGGATTCAAAACATCTTCAAGCGTGACCGATGTTTTGATACTGCCGAACAGTTTTAAAGGTAAAATTAGCTGCTCGAACATTTCATCAAAGCGATAAGCGTTCAAGTAATATTCTTCTGGGCTGCTCATAACGTTAAAACGAACATTTTCAGCAGCTTCCCAGTCATCGGTATGGATGACGGCAACCCGAACGCCTTCAAGTCTTAGTGCGTCAGCAATCTTTTCGCTTAAAGCGCGTTTTCCACCGCCTTCAATACCACTAATCGCGATGATTTGTGCTTTTGTTGACTCATTTTTATTATAACGATCAAGTAAAGCCACTTTTAGTTGAACTGCGCTATTGAAGATAGTTTTCAAATGGGAAATTCCCTTATCAAAGATACGTTATACCACAACACTGCAATACCACTAATCGCGATGATTTGTGCTTTTGTTGATTCATTTTTATTATAACGATCAAGTAAAGCCACTTTTAGTTGAACTGCGCTATTGAAGATAGTTTTCAAATGGGAAATTCCCTTATCAAAGATACGTTATACCACAGTGGAGCAAGTATCAAGAGGCCTTGCGCGGTGGCTTTTCTCTCTGCTAAGCCTTTCGAAGATGTTTTTCTGCATTCATCAAGTGATTTAGGTAACTTGTTGTTCTAATTATATAATTAGTTTTTCTTCTGAGTTAAGAAAGTGACTAGTGCAACAAACTCTTCATTACTTCGGATTGAGCCTGTATTTACTTTATATTTACCATTAACAATTAAAGTTGGCACGCCTCGAATGTTGAATGTTTCGGTATCCCGTTTCATTTGTGATGCTAATCCGCTAACCGGGAAACTTGCTAATGCGTTTTCTGCTTCCTGTTGGCCAACACCTGCTTTTCCAAAGAGCTCAATTACATCTGTTCGGCTATTAATCGCTTTACCTTGAGTATGGATGTGATCAAAAACGAGGCTTGAAAATTTATCTTCTACTTTGAGGATTTCTGCGGCGGCATAAGCCAGGGTTAACTCTGGACCAATTTGTTTACCTAAAAAGTTTACATGCACTTTTTTCATCTTTACTTGCTCAGGTAATTTTTGCTCAAGGTTAGCCATCAAGGGTTCAAATTTAAAACAATGTGGGCATAAAAATGAAAAGAACTCTTTCACTTCCGGACTTTCAGTGGTTGTTTGCTTGACCACTTCATAGTGGTTTCCTTCTTCAAAATCAAAGGCTTGTGCTGAAAATGGGAATATCATTAAGGCCGTTATTAGTGCAAAAATATTTTTCATTGTCGTTCCTTAGGTTAAATGAGTCGCTGTTTATACTATCTTTAATAATTCGGTTGTAAAGAAATCGGCACTTCCTTTAAGACGATTAATTGATCTTTAAGTGATTGTAACAGCTCTTTCCAATATTGATCCGTTATAAACCACGGAAAGTTAATAGGAAAAGCGGGATCCGACCAGCGTTTATTAATCCAGTTAACATGACTAATGATACGCATTGTGCGTAGCGGTTCAATCAAGCATAACTGATTCTGGTCAAAATCACACTCCTCTTCGTAACCTTCTAATAACATTGATAATTGCAGCTGTTTCTCTGGTTTTGTACCGCTCAGTAAAATCCACAGATCCTGAATGGCAGGGCCCATTTTACAATCATCAAAATCTACAAAATAGGGTGAGTTATCTTTGAGTAAAATATTACTCGCATGACAATCGCCATGTAGGCGGATTGTTGTATGTTGGTGGTTATTAAATTGCTTTGTTATTTCAAGTTCAAGCGCATCGAGTGTGGCAAATAATGGATCGCGGAGAGATTTTGGAATATAGGGGCTTGCCCGCAGTGCTTTAATTGGGTTTGACAACATAGTTTGGATATTAAGAGGCTCTCTATGTTTAAAGCTATCCTGAGCTCCAATACGGTGTATTTTTCCTAAAGCGCAACCAACATCATAGAGTATATCGATATTATCAAGCTCCATGGAGCGTGCTGATAAACTGTTGAACAGTGCAAAGTAGTAACCCTGGAAGTAAAACAAGGTTTGTTGGTTAATTTCTACGGGTGAGGCAATTTGACAGCCGTTTTGCTCTAAGACTTGGCAAAATTGGTGCTCTTCTTTTAATTGTGCTTCACTCCAGTGTTGGGGCCTGTAAAATTTTACTACGTAGCGAATTTTATTTTCATCGGTAAATAAAGACACCCGGTTTTCATAGGAATTAAGTGATATTAATCCTGATTCTGGATAGATAGCAATGGATGCCAAGGCATCAAGTTGCAGTTCAGGTGTGAGAGATTGGTAACTGAAATTTGCTTGCATGGGCATTACTCGATAAAAAGGGGCCTGGTAAGGCCCTTAGTATTTTTTGTTTATAAACCAAGAAAGAAAGTTGTTTGTTGTTCTATATTTTCAATTTCACCGGACGCACCTGTCAGTGTGATGGTGATGTAAACCTTGTTTTTCTTAATCCCATAGGGATCGACTGCAATTGAAATAGGTTGGGTTAATACTTCGCCCGGTTTTATAACAATTTGTTTAGGACCAAGCAGCTGAGCGTCTTGCAGACCGGAAAAAGATAAATCGTAGGTTTGGGTTTTTATGGTTTTATTCAATATTTTTAGAGTGTACGTATTTTCAGTTAACCCTTGACTATTTTCTCGATATAACACGTTACGGTCGCGGAGAATTTCCATTTCGGCACTGCTTAAATTGGTAATGTTAATGAAAAATATAGCGATCATTATTAATAATAAAGCACCGTAAGCGATAATTTTAGGGCGTAATACATGAGTCTTTTTGCCTGCTAATTTTTCTTCTGTGGTATAGGATATTAACCCGCGCGGATAACCCATTTTATCCATAGTATAATCGCAAGCATCAACGCAAGCCCCGCAATTAATACACTCATATTGTAAGCCATTGCGAATATCAATGCCCGTTGGGCATACTTGCACACAAAGATCACAATCAACACAATCCCCTAATCCTAATTCTTTAGGGGAATCCTTGCGGCTTCTTGGGCCTCGAGTTTCACCGCGCTCTGCATCATAACCTACAATATAAGTATTTTTATCAAACATGGCTGACTGGAAGCGGGCATAGGGGCACATATGCAGGCAGACAATGGATCTCATCCAACCCGCATTGATGTAGGTGATCACGGTAAAAAAGAGCACGCTGGTGGTGGTTGCAAAACCGCTATTTAAAGTGAAAAAATCGAGGTAAAGTTCGTTAACAGGCACAAAATAAGATGAAAAAGCCAAGCCCGTAAGTAAAGATATTGTTATCCAACCGATATGTTTTGCCGCTTTTCGCCAAATTTTATTAAGGCTCCAGGACATTTGATCCAGTCTTTTGCGCTTATTTGCACTGCCTTCACAATGCTCCTCAAACCAAATGAAGATAAAGGTCCAAACCGTTTGCGGGCAGGTATAACCACACCAAACTCGGCCTAAATAGGTAGTGACAAAGAACAAAGCAAAAGCTGCAATAATAAAGACCCAAGCGAGCAGGGTGAGATCCTGTGGAAACAGGGTCATATTAAAAATGTGATACTGTTGATCGGCAATATCAAATAAAATAGCCTGCTGTCCATTCCACTTTATTAGAGGTAAGGCAATAAATGCAACAATTAATCCCCAGCCCGTATAACGACGCAGTTTTTGATAAAATCCATACATGGCACGCACATAAATTCGGTTGCTCGGATTATATTGTTTAACGTCGCTTGTATTGCTGCTGTCTATCTCTTTTATTTTAATACGGTCAGTCATCATTCGATCCTGAGGTGGGGAGTTTTGAAAGCATATTATAAAGGAAGTTGGCTAAATAAAAATAATACATTTACCAATTTGACTTATTAATTGATCCTAACTAGCAACAATGGACAATTTTTTAGTGCATTTTCTATTATTTTAAAAATGCGTCTTCAACTCTATTCCAGCGTTTTTTATGGTGCTTTTTAGGTGAAATTTTACTTGCTTAAAAATCAAATGCTTATCACTACCTAAAACAAAATAGCCTTTATCCTATCGTTTCAAGAAATTGATATCAAAGGCTGGAGATTTTATAGAATCTTTAAAGTTAAAAACAGTGGCATCAAGCTTAGCTAGTGTGTTGTTTTGATTGATTGGGCTTAGGGCTGCAGAGGTTTATATCAATAAACAAGTAATTGATCATTATTGCATGCCGTTTGCAGAGGCGAAACGGCATGCCGATTTTTTAAAAAATCAATTTTATAAAATGATATCTTTCAATCTTCGATCTTTTCTATCTAAGTAATGAGTGGAGCGGATACGACGTATAGTACGTGACTTACCGCGCACTAATAATGTTTCTGTCGTTGCTAAACGCCCATCTACGGTCACGCCTTCAACTAAATCACCTTTAGTAATACCGGTAGCAGAAAAAATTATATTATCATTTTTAACTAAATCTTCGAGTTTTAAAATTGTGTTAACTTCAATGCCGACCGCTTCACAACGTGCAGTTTCTTCTGCTCCAATTTTGATGTTTTCCTCTGTTGCCCCTTTAACCATCGGACGAGGAATCAAGCGAGCCTGCATATTACCATCTAATGCGCGCACAACCGCTGCAGAAATAACACCTTCAGGTGCGCCACCAATACAATACAAAACATCTACTTGGTTATCTGGCATACAGGCTAATACAGAAATCGCAACATCACCGTCGGGGATGGCAAAAACACGCACGCCTAAACCCTGCATCTCTTTGATAATTCGGTCATGGCGTGGTTTTGCTAAGGTAGCAACGGTTAATTGACCTAAGGGTTTACCTAATGCAGCTGCAATTGCTTTTAAATTTTGCTCTAAAGAGAGATTTAAATCAATGGCATCTTTAGCATTCGGTCCCACAATTAATTTTTCCATGTACATATCAGGTGCACGTAAAAAACTGCCTTTTTCGCCAACAGCTAGTACTGCGAGTGCATTAGACTGACCCATTGCGGTCATACGAGTACCTTCGATAGGATCGACTGCGATATCAACGGTATCACCTATGCCGGTACCAACGTGCTCACCAATATAAAGCATAGGGGCTTCATCAATTTCACCCTCGCCTATAACAATTTCACCATCAATCTCAATTTGGTTGAAAGTTAAACGCATTGCTTCTACGGCTGCACCGTCTGCTGTGTTTTTATCACCTCGGCCTAACCATTTATAACCGGCTAGGGCAGCTGCTTCTGTTACTCGACAAAATTCTATTTCTAATCCGCGTCTCATTTTTGAGCTCCCACTTTAATATATTTTTTATTAGCTAACTATACAGGATAGTTAGCTACAATTTTCTGTTATTAGATTATTCAGTTAGTACTTTTACTGCTTGTTTAAATTTATCCATGGCCTGATCTATTTCTTGATTACTGATGTTGAGAGCGGGTGCGAAACGGATCACATTTGCACCTGCAGCCAGTACTAATAAACCTTGATCTGCACTTGCCAGCAGAAAATCTTTTGCTCGGTTCTGGTAGCGGTCATTTAAAACCACACCCAGTAATAAACCCGCCCCACGAACCTCTTTAAAAACATCATATTGTTGGTTTATTTTCTCCAGAGCATGACGTATTAAATGTTCTTTTTCTTTTACCCCGTTTAAGATTTGAGCGCTATTGATTAACTCAAAGGCTTTGCTGGCAACGGCACAAGCAAGCGGGTTACCGCCAAATGTTGTGCCGTGTGTCCCTACCGTTAGGCAGCTGGCAAATTTATCTAAGGTTAACATTGCTGAAATGGGAAAACCTGCTCCTAAGGATTTTGCGGAGGTAAGCACATCGGGGGTCACTCCTAATGCCATGTAGGCAAATAATGAACCGGTGCGGCCCATACCCGTTTGTACTTCATCTAAAATCATTAGCGCATTATATTTATCACAGAGTTTACGAACACCCTGAGCAAAGGATTTCTCTATTGGTAAAACACCACCTTCACCCTGCAGAGGCTCAAGTAAAACAGCGCAGGTTTTATCGGACATCGCATTTTCTAATGCGCTCAAATCATTGTAATCCAGGTGTGTTATATCGCTTGGTTTGGGCCCAAAACCATCGGAATAAGCTGCACTACCGCCTGCACTGACCGTAAAAAATGTTCGTCCATGAAAGCCCTGATGGAAGGCGATAATTTCAGTTTTTTCTTTGCCGTAATTATCAAAGGCGAAACGACGCGCTAATTTTAATGCGGCTTCATTGGCTTCTGCCCCAGAATTTGCAAAAAAAACTTTTTCGGCAAAAGTATTATCAATAATCTGCTGTGCCAATTGTAAAGCAGGTTCATTGGTATAATAATTACTGATATGCCATAGTTTTTTAGCTTGCTCTGTTAATACTGCTACTAATTCTGGATGTGCATGGCCGAGTGCATTCACAGCAATACCTCCCGTTAGGTCTATATATTCACGATTTTCTTGATCCCAAACACGAGAGCCTTCACCACGAACAGGGATCATTGCTAAAGGGGCATAATTGGGCACCATAATTTGATCAAAAAGCGCGCGCGTGATGGCAGGGTTTGACATAAAAAAATCCTTTAAAATAAAAATACCAAATAAGGGCTTAAAATATTGGGTGCTAATATACGCACTTATTTTTTGAAACCAAGTGATTGGTCAATAAAATTGTGGAGCAGTTTGAGGCCCTGTTCAGACATAATGCTTTCGGGATGGAATTGTACCCCTTCAAGTGCTAATGTTTTATGACGGATAGCCATTATTTCATTACTGTTTAGCACCCTTGCCGTTACTTCCAGGCAACTGGGCAGAGAGTCTGGATCAAGTATTAGGCTATGGTAGCGTGTGATATTTAAGGGATTATTTAATCCTTCAAATACACCTTGAGCATTATGCTCAATTAATGAGTTTTTACCATGCATCACTTTATTAGCACGCACTACTTTTGCACCAAAGACTTGGCCAATACTTTGATGGCCCAGACAAACACCTAATAAAGGAATTTGACCCGCAAAATGTTCAATCGTTTTTAATGAAATACCGGCTGCATCGGGTGTGCAGGGGCCGGGCGAAATGACGATCTGATCCGGGTTTAAGTCAGTAATCTCCTGTAAACCTATCTGATCATTCCTTTTTACTATAACCTCTTGCTTTAGCTGGCCAAAATACTGAACTAGATTGTAAGTAAAAGAGTCATAATTATCGATCATCAAAAGCATTGGGAAATTACCTGTCATAAAATAGCCGGGTATTATTTTATCATTACAACTCGAAACCACCTACACTAAAACCAAGTCTACAATTAACTTACTGATCTATTGAGAGTCTGTTTACGTACAACATTATATAAAATTGAGTTAGGTACCCACTTTGTTCGATCTGATTTAAGCAAATTGGGATGATATAAACGAAGTAATGGGAGTCATTATGGATAAAGGTAAAGTGCTGCTAACCGGTTCATCAGGTCTGGTTGGAACGGCTTTAAGTGAGCTTTTGAAAGCGCAAGGTTATCAAGTCGGGAAATTATTACGCAGCGAGCAGGCGGTTCAACCCTACTGGAATATTAAGCAGCAGTATCTTGCACTTAAGGATTTTGAAAATCCAGATGTGATTATTCATTTAGCGGGTGAAAATATTGGTGACGGGCGATGGACCAAGGATAAGAAAAAAAAACTGAGAGACAGTCGTATTCTATCTACCCAATTGCTAGTTGAACATTTTAAAGAAGTCTTGCCGGCGCCTAAACTTTTTATCTGCGCTTCGGCAATTGGTTTTTATGGTAATCGAGGTGATCAAAAGCTGGATGAAAACAGTGCTGCCGGTACTGATTTTGTCAGTCAATTAGCACTGGATTGGGAAGAAAGCAGCCAACAAATTAAGGAGGCAGGTACTAGACTAGTGAATCTGCGCACCGGTCTCGTTATCAGTAAAAAAGGCGGTGCATTAGCGAAAATGTTGCCAGCTTTTAAACTGGGTTTAGGCGGGAAAATAGGTTCCGGTAAGCAAATAATGAGTTGGATTGATATTAACGATATGATCCGCGCTGTTTTATTTATTATTGAAAATGAGAATCTTCAAGGCCCAATAAATTTAGTCACTCCAAACCCTGTGACTAACCAGGTATTTAGCCAGCTGCTGGCAAAACAGTTAAATCGTCCCTGCTTTTTACCTCTGCCTGAGAGGCTAGTTAAGTTGCTGTTTGCCGAAATGGGTAAGGAATTATTGCTTTCAAGTACGCAGGTAAATCCTAAAAAGCTGCTTGATGCTGGTTTTGTATTTAAATATGCCAAGTTAGAGAATAGTTTTTTTCAGCAGTTTGGGGGGTAAATCAGAATAAATTCAGGGGTTAAATTAAAACCCAATTTAGGTTTACTGTCTATCCCTAAAATTTTGCAAATAAAAATAGGAAAGTGAATTTATAAAATATTTTCATTTAAGTCTTTAATTAGAAAAAAGCAAAGCAAAGGAAAGGGCAGCCTAAGCTGCCCTAATTTTAGTCATACTGTCTTATCCATGACGGTCGAAGCTTCCTGCTGCATATCCTTATTGACTATTGCGACCCTACCTGGGCTTCCACTTCCCCAGTCCTTTGGGTTTCATCCATTTTATATCCCTAGAAGATAAACGTTCCTGTTTATCTGTCGGCTCCTTTTCCTTGGGAGGTGTCCTTTTTTGTCATCCTGACTTAATAATATTCATCCCAAATATTATTAACCACTTTTATCCATAAAGTGTCCGGTGTATGCTTGAGCAGATAAATACTCCTTATTTATCTGTAATAACCAGTTTACTATTGTTATCTCTCTATTCTCCGTTGATGCTTTACTTCCTATAAAACCATCCTGATTCTTACAAGGCTAATGATATGCCCTTATCTTAAAATATTAACAATAGAAATCACATTTTTTGATTTGGTTATAAGAGATTTATAGAAAACTGTTTAATTACAGTTGGTTGTATTTTTTAAATTTTTTTAAATTTTTTTGAAATTAGCTAATTGACACAATCTCGTCGATCAGTAATGGTCAATCTCTTACAAAATGGCGCTGTTATAGTTAACTGTTGTCAACGATAAGCAGCGAGCAAAATGTGTTGATTGTTAAGCTTTGCATAGCTTTCTCTATTCCAAGCTAGATAATGAGTTAAATATTTCGTCGCAACTCCTTTCACTTTTCTGTTGATCCAAGCCTTTAAATTGGAAATTACCCCATTGACTGTCTGTATACTATAAATGTTTTCAATAACTTTATTTTTATTATTTATCAAACGCTTGTGATCGCATTTCTGTTCTTTTGTTACTTTGACATAAGCCCAAGCCTCATCACTACATAACACTGATTTTTCTGTGATATATGGGGATAGATTCTCTCTTATTTGTGCACCTGTATCAGCTGATAAAACTTGATCGATTATGTGGTTACTACGATCTACCGAAAGTAGTAAAGGACTTGCTGAGCACGTTTTCTTTTATGTATGCCATTTCCACAACGCCTTGCGCTCTATTATTGCTTAACTTCTTTGCTCTTTTTTCAGAGTAAGCCATAAAAATTCATCAGCTTCAATAATCCCAGATAATTTATCTGAATGATTATTTTACTGTGCTATCAAAAACCGGTGTCTCCATAAAAGAGACGTTCTTAGATTAATCTTGCAGACATTAGCGGCTTCTCTTAAGGTTAACTTCAATAGAATACACTCAGTGTATTCTAGCCATAGTGAGCATTTTCGTAATCTAGCAAGTGGTGTTTTTGTTTTATTATTGAAGGTCTTCTGGCACGATACACACTTATAACGCTGAGTTTTTTCTGATTTCCCCCATTTGCGAATGTGTGCTCCATGATAGTGAGGACACTGTGGTGACTGGTAGAAAATGGGTTGAATCAGCTCATTGATTGAAACTTCAGACTGAGAACGCGTTATTGATTGGCGAATTACCTTTCTTTGGGCTGGAGTCATAGACAATAATGCTTGAGTTATTCTCTTGAGCTGCTTGGTAAACTTTTTTGTGTACATTATTATATACCCAATAAGTTAGTTACACTTATTAGTATAAACCACAGTTAACTGCAATAGTCTTACAAAATATAGTTATTGATTTATAAAAAATAATTAATTATCAAAAAGTTGTGGTTATTTTTGGTACAAAACTGCGTGGAGAAGAAATAATAATGGCTTGCTTCGAATAGGGCAATAATGCTAATTTTCTGTAAGAAAAAAGGGCAGCCGAAACTGCCCTGAATAGTATTAGTTCCCAACTTTTTTGGGTTACCTCCCTGTAAGATAAACAATCTCATTTATCAACTAGCGCCTTTCCCTGCCACTTTTATTAGGTGGATTTAATCATAAAATCCGTGACTGAGCAGTTATTAGAAGTTGTAACGCAGACCCGCTATTAGCTCATCATCACCACCTGTTATGTTATTCAGCTTATATGATGCGTAAGTGCGCAGGCTGTCATTAAAGCGGTATTGTCCTTCCAGTGCCGCAAAGTCTTCTGTATCACCAGCGACATCTTCATCTGCCAACCCGTACATTGCGATCATGCGGAATTCTTTAGTGAATTTATACTGCGCAGCCACTTCTAATGAAGTGAAATCATCGTTTGTATCTACTGAACCCATTGCGTAAGTAGCAGCCAGATATAAATTTTCAAATGTGTATCCCGCCCCTAAAGTTATTTGATTTTCCTTATCCTGATCTGCATAGGAAACACCCAGGTCTAATCCCATGTCCATTGAGTAAAGTGCTGATAAACCGAAAGAGTCTTCAGCGGCGTCATCTACCGTCTCAGAACCGTTAGCAATATAGTTAGCTTTTAGTGCTAAACCTTGAATAGAGTTATTGGCAAATACAAAGTTATTATCTTGTTTATCCGATGCTGCATCAATAACCTGCTGCACACCTGAATGAGCTGAGGCAATATCTGTTATATTAGAAATTTGTACGCTAGCGCTGTTCTGACGACCGTAAGAAAAATCACCAGCTTGAGTGCCGATACCCGCAAACAGGTAGCGATTCTTTACTTCTTCTCCTCCAGGTTTAATTTCATATTCCATAAAAGCAAAACCCGTCAGATTTTCAGCAATTTTTGTTTCACCTTTAAAATTGATTCGCGCACGGCTTTTATCCAGCATTGAACCATCAACTGCATCGGAAAATAGAGCGCGTACTTCAGCTCGGCCGCCGATTGATAATTTAGTATCCTCTTTGTCGTAAACCGTTGCTGCACTCACTGCGCCTGAAATGAAACTGCTAAGGATCAATGTTGCTAATAATGTCTTTTTCATAATTATTCCATATCTAGTTAGTTAAAGGTGTTTTAGTTTTTTAGTTTTTTAGTTTTTTAATTTTTTAGTTTTTTAGCTCTGTGGCCGTTTACAAAAATAAGCTTAACTTTTTACTGTGACAGTACTGTGACAGTACTATTACAAGTAGAAGTTAACGTCAGAAAAATTAATATTTATCTTAGCAGGTTTAAATGATAATGATAACTATTATTATTGATGGCAAGGAAATAAAAAAAGCCGCTGAGTAGCGGCTTTTTATTAACGGAAAAGAGGTTGTTATTTATTTGCCAATACAGAAACTTGAGAAAATCTTGCCAAGCAGATCATCGGAACTGAATTCGCCGGTAATTTCACTCAGGTACTGCTGGGTTAACCTTAACTCTTCAGCTAATAATTCACCCGCTCTATACTCTTCGAGCTGAACTTTGCCTTCCATTAAATGACGCTGGGCGTTATCAATGGCTTCTAAATGACGGCGTCTTGCCATAAAGCCACTGGTGGTATGACCCTGATAACCCATAATCTCTTTAAGATGTTCTTTTAATAAGTCCACCCCCTGGCCTGTTTTTGCTGAAATACGATAAACGGGGTGATCATGATTTTCCGTGGTCGTTAGTGCCTCTCCAGTCAAGTCGGCTTTATTACGCACTACGGTTAAACCTACTGATTTGGGCAGTTTATCAATAAAATCTGGCCAAATTTGACGGGGATCTTCAGCACTAGTGGTAGTGGAATCTAGCATAAATAGGATACGATCCGCTGTTGCTATCTCCTGCCAGGCACGCTCAATACCTATTTTTTCAATTTCATCAGCCCCTTCACGTAGGCCAGCGGTATCAATAATATGTAATGGCATACCGTCGATATGAATATGTTCGCGCATTACATCACGGGTGGTACCGGCAATGTCGGTCACTATGGCGCGCTCGACGCCTACCAAGCTGTTTAATAAACTTGATTTACCAGCATTGGGTCGTCCTGCAATAACCACTTTCATGCCATCACGTAAAATAGCTCCCTGTTTGGCCTGCTTTTTTACCGCTTCCAGGTTATCAATGATCTGGTATAAACCTTTGGCAATTTTGCCGTCACTTAAAAAATCCACTTCCTCTTCAGGAAAATCAATAGAAGCTTCTACATAAATGCGTAAATAGATGAGGCTTTCAACTAGCTCGTTTATTTTCTCTGAAAATTCACCCTGTAAAGAGTGCAGGGCACTTTTAGCTGCTTGTTCTGAGGTTGCTTCAATTAAATCCGCAATGGCTTCAGCTTGTGCTAAATCAAGCTTATCATTCATAAATGCACGTTCTGAAAACTCACCAGGCTTGGCGCCACGAAGATTTTTAATGCTTAAAATCGCCTTGATAAGCATATCCATCACTACCGGACCACCATGACCTTGGAGTTCCAGTACATCTTCACCCGTAAATGAATTAGGGGCTTTAAAAAACAATGCAATACCTTGATCCAGCACTTCGTTATGCTGATCGCTAAAGGGTAAATATTCGGCAAAACGCAGTTTAGGTAGTTTGCCTAAAATAATTTTTGCTACCGCCTCTACATCTGGGCCTGAAACGCGAATAATGCCAACACCACCACGACCGGGTGCGGTTGCTTGAGCAACAATTGTATCAGTAGCTTTGATCATGATTAGACCTCGAAATTTAAATTATTATATAAAAGTCATTATACAAAAAAGGCGACTTTTTATAGTCGCCTTTTTATTAATGGTTATTGGGAAAGTAAATTATTTTTTGGTGAGAACCACAGGTTCTTTTTCTTTTGGATGTAACCCTTTCTTTTCAAAGCTGCGATAAATCAGCGTTTGTTGGATCAGGGTGACAACATTACTCATCAACCAGTAAAGTACTAGACCTGCAGGGAACCAGAGGAAGAAGAAAGTGAAAATAACTGGCATAAACTGCATTACTTTCTGCTGCATTGGATCTTGTACTGTTGTCGGAGACATTTTCTGAATAAAGTACATGCTCACACCCATTAGGATTGGCATGATGTAATAAGGGTCTTGTACCGACAGATCTTGAATCCACAACATAAAGGGTGCATGACGCAATTCAACGGATTCCATCAATGACCAGTATAAAGCAATGAAAATAGGCATTTGTAATAGGATAGGGAAACAACCACCAAGCGGGTTTACTTTCTCTTTCTTATACAGTTCCATCATTGCTTTTGATACTTTCTGACGGTCCTCTCCAAACTGTTCGCGTAATTCTTTAATCTTAGGCTGCAGCAGACGCATTTTAGCCATAGAAGTGTATTGCGCTTTGGTCAGTGGATAAAGTGCACCTTTAACGGTAAAGGTAATCAGAATAATCGCAACACCCCAGTTACCAACAATACCCTGGAAGAATAACAGCAGTTTGAATAGCGGTTGAGCAATAAACCATAACCAGCCGTAATCAACGGTTAAATCAAGGTTCTTAGCAACAATTGCCATATCTTCCTGTATTTTAGGACCGACCCATAAATTAGTATCAAGCTCAGCAACACTTTGTGCTGCAATGGTTTTTGATGGTGCCTTAAAGCCTATTGCTGCATCTTTATCTTGAATAATATTACTATACAGTACATTTGTATCGCTAGGTGATGGAATCCATGCTGATACAAAGTAATGTTGCAGCATTGCTACCCAACCACCTTGAGTTGTTTTTTGTAATGGCCCGTCTTGCATATCACTAAAGCTGTATTTTTCGTAACGGGTATCTGTTGTTGAGAAAGCGCCACCACGATAGACAGGCATCACCATACTGCCACTATTATCGGATAATGTTTCTCTTAATTGTGCATAGAGCTGAACATTGATTGAACTATTGGTTTTGTTTTCAATTTTATAAGCAACATTAGTCACATATTCTCCACGTTTAAGGGTGAAGGTTTTAGTGAAAACATTACCATCTGCATCAACAAAATGCAGCATTGTTGATACTTCATTCTGGCCATCGGCTAAAACCGATTCTGTATCAGCTGTGTTATATAAAGGGCGGCCATTTTTATTAGCATCCGGACCTTGCCCAATCAAACCACTTTGTGCGATATAGGTAAAACCATTACCGCTATCTAATAGACGGTAAGGGGTCTCAGAATCAAGCGTGGCATCATGTTGTAATAGATCCGCTTTAATAATATCACCACCAATCAGGGAGATAGTTAAACGTAATTCGTCATTGGCTATGGTAACAGATTGACTCGCTGGCAGCTCAGTTGGTGTGGTATCTGTAGTGCTTCGCTCGGTGGAGATTGGTACGCCATCACTATTGGCACTGGAAGCTACTGAAGCCTGAACAGATGAATCAACTTGTTCTGTTTGTACTTGTGGAGCTACTTGAGGATTTTTTTCTTCGACCCATGCGGTATAAAGCAAAAAGCTCACAAACAGCAGGGCGAGTAAAAGTAAATTGCGTTGGGATTCCATAACGTTTTTTATTCTCTATTTAGTTAGGTTTATTTTTATTAGCACAACAAGTAGGCACAGGATCGTAACCACCCTCACTGAAAGGCTGACACTTTATAATACGCTTCGCCGCGAGCCAACAACCTTTTATAATTCCGTTTAATTTTATCGCTTCGATCGCATATTGTGAACAAGTTGGCGTAAAACGACAACGTGGGCCAATCATCGGGCTAATAAATAGTTGATAACCGCGAATCAATTTGATTACTACCCATTGCACCGCTGCACTAATTTTCGCCATAATTTATCCAATATTTTGTTGATTTCTTGATTTGATAAATCCGCAATACCCGCTTTAGCAATAACAACAATATCTATTGCAGGGAGTTGGTGTTGTTGGTGACGAAATTGCTCTCTAACAATGCGACGAATTCTATTACGCCCTACGGCACGTTTTATGTGCTTCTTGGGAATAGCCATTCCAACGCGAGGGTGATCTAGAGTGTTTTTTCGAGCTAAAAGAGTCAGATAGGGGGAAACTGCCGGGACAGCATTTTTAAAAACAGGTTGAAAATCTTCGGGAGTTAACAAACGTAACTCCCGAGAAAACGAATAATTCACCACGTCTGGTAGATTATGCGCTTAAGCTTGAGCGGCCTTTAGCACGACGACGAGCTAGTACGTTACGACCATTTTTAGTCGCCATACGAGTTCGAAAACCGTGTGAACGCTTACGCTTAATGTTACTTGGTTGAAAAGTACGTTTCATGCTCTTTTCCACTATTGTTAAGTACGGTACAGTAGCTAATGTTTTTAGCTTATTATTGATAAATAACTTTGATGGTTACTCATAAATAATAAATAAAAACCGTCAGCCGATTAAAAAGAGAGCGAATTCTATGTTTTGATCGACTAAAAGTCAATCAGAGATGCTTCTTTCGGCACATTAAAGTTTTTACCTAATAAGCATAGACTTATATTAGATAAAGATAATGTGCGCGCCAGACTCATAGTCAGGGTGGAAGGATTATATAGAAGCGTCATTAATAAGCAAGGATCTTAGGATGATCTTTCTGTTATTTGTCCCTGAAGGGATTGCCGTTAGAAGATCTTCATGGTTAATCGCTTTGCTTAGGTAGGTGTATTATTTTAACGGATTTTTAGAAGAACTTTTTAAAGCGATAAATAGTGTTAAGCACTTTGAATGGTTATAATGACCAGTACGTTACCCTTTAAATTATAATATGACTGATCGGTGCACTCGAGAATAAGGTTTTTTATTTCAAATAGTTGCCTGAACCTTTATTATTTGGAGCTTTCTAATTGAAAAAAAATCAATTTATATTTCGACCAGTGTTAAGCGCTTTATTATTGATTTCCTGCCTATTTAGCACTTTGGCATTGGCTAAAACATCTACAGGTTGGATAACCGACTCTAATCATCCTCCAGTAAGCGTATTGGTTGAGTTAAGTGGGCAAATTAATAAAGATAAGCACAGTGTTAATGCTTTATTACAAGTACGCCTTGCAGACCAATGGAAAACCTATTGGCGTTCACCCGGTGAAGGGGGCGTTGCGCCAAGCTTTGATTTTTCCAACTCAACAAATATAAAAGAGGTTAGCTGGTTGTGGCCGGCCCCCAAACGTTACCCGGTCTCAGGTGTGGAAACAATAGGTTATAAAAAGCAGGTTAATTTCCCGTTAACTATAACACTGCAGAATATCAGTCAACTGGCTCGATTAAAGGGGGTATTAACCCTTGCTTCATGCACCAATATTTGTGTTTTAAGTGACTATAAAATTGACCTTACCTTTGAGCCTAATCGGCTGGTGAGCGCTCCTGAAGTGGTCTTTAAATTCGGTCAGGCACTCGGTACCATTCCGCTTTTAATCACTGAACAACAACTTTCACAGGATCAGGATAACGCCACTATTAGCCGAGTACGTTCTTCTTGGAATCCATTAAAACAGCAGTTAATGGTGCAGTTGAATAATAAATTTGGCTGGTCTAAACCGGATTTATTTATTGATTCAGATGATCCTGAGCTTGCTTATGTTACTTTTTCAGTTCCTAATATTAACATTAAAAACCAGACTATGACGGCAACTATTAAAGCCTCAAGTTGGTCTGGTGAGGTTGATTTAGCTAACAAACCTATCCATGTAACGGTACTGGATACTAATCTTGCCGTCGAGCTAGTAACCACAACATCGGATCAAATTATCAGCAGTACAACGGCAGATAGTCTTTTGAGTATATTCTTAATTGCCCTGTTAGGTGGGTTGATTCTCAATATTCTGCCCTGTGTTTTACCTGTTTTAGGGATCAAACTGAGTTCGATTTTATCTGCCCATGGCGTCCAACGCGGTCAAATTCGCAGACAATTCTTAGCCTCCTCGCTGGGTATATTAACTTCATTTTGGTTATTGGCCATTTTCTTACTGTTATTAAAATTATCTGGTCAGGCATTAGGTTGGGGTATTCAATTTCAAAGCCCTTATTTTATTGTGGTGATGGTGATTATAACGGCTCTGTTCGCGGCAAATATGTTAGGGCTCTTTGAAATTCAACTACCCGTGGCGATGCAAACTTGGCTTGCCGGCAAAGGTGACCAATCTTACCTTGGTCATTACCTTCAGGGCATGTTTGCAACTCTATTAGCAACACCCTGCAGTGCGCCCTTTTTAGGGACTGCAGTAGCGTTTGCACTGGGGGGATCGACAGTAGAGTTGTTTGCTATTTTCAGCGCATTAGGCCTAGGCATGGCATTACCCTGGTTATTAATTGCCCTTTTCCCCGCGATGGCATTGTTACTGCCTAAACCAGGTAGATGGATGGGAACCGTTAAATTAGTCTTTGCACTGATGATTTTGGCAACGACTTTCTGGTTGTTAAGCCTGCTTGGCAACTTTATTGGTACGTCAAATATGTTCCTGATTGCCGCTCTGCTGCTGGTTATTTTATTTACTTTGACACTTCGCAAATACGGTAAAAGAATTCTGTTAATTGCATTCTTCTCATTACTATTAAGCACTGCGCTTGGTTTCTTTCTAGGTAGTCTAACGACTAAAGATTGGGGCAGCTCGATAGCCGGCGAGCTAGATTGGTCTCCTTTGGATGCAGCGGCTATTGTGCAGCAGGTGGCGTCTGGTAAAACCGTTTTTGTTGATGTCACCGCGGATTGGTGTATTACCTGTAAAGCGAATAAAATTGGTGTGATGTTACAGGATCCGGTGTATAGGGCTCTGCAGGCAGAAAACGTGGTACTAATGAAAGGTGATTGGACGGTCCGATCTGATTCAGTGACTGCCTATTTACAGTCATATGGCCGATACGGTGTCCCCTTTAATATCGTTTATGGGCCCGGGGCTCCGCAGGGGTTGCCTTTATCGACAATATTAAGCAGTAAGCAGGTTTTATCTGCGCTTCAACAGGCGCAGGCGCTAAAATAATTGCAAAAATGCTGGCCTGGGGTAAACAAATAACCGTTTATTTATTGTTAGTGATCACAGTCGGCTGGGGTGTTGATTATTGGCGTGCCCGATCAATTTTTTCCGGTAGCAGCCCAGCATTAGTCGCAACAAGCATTCAGGGGGAAGCAATAGATCTTATCTCCCTGAGTCAGCATAAAACGGTTTTATTATATTTCTGAGCAACTTGGTGTGGAGTCTGCTGCACAGTTTCACCTGCAGTTGATTTTATCAAAGATCATTATCAACTGGTCACTGTCGTCTGAAGTTTCGGTGAACAACAACATATTCAGCAGTACCTTAGCGGCAGACAATACAGCTTCAGTGCGGTTAATTCTCCTAAAGGGGGAATCCCCAGCGAGTGAGGCGTGTCAGTGACACCGACATTATTTGTTATAGAAAAAGGTCAAATCAGGTCGGTCACTACCGGTTTTACTACGCCGATCGGAATCTGGCTGCGTTTGTTAACTGCCTAGCCTTTTATTCTGTTGTAATACCAAATCCATTAAATTCATGCCCATTTATGCTTGTTAAAACACATGCTAGCTAGACATAAAACTCTGTTTTAGTCTTTGTTATTAATTTTATAATTAGAATAACTAGTTATTGCAATCAATGCCTTGCTTTCATGCGTTTTTCCAGCGCCTAAATAGATCATCTAATTAGTATAATAAAAAAGCAGTCTGAAAAGACTGCTTTTTGGCTTTTTGTCTGGTCATTTTGACCCGGTCAATAACTAGTCATCTAAACTGATTATGGTGAATCCGTTGGGAGTATTATCCGATGCAACCAGGGTTGTGATGCTACCAGCAGTTAAGTCGAACATTGCCGGACCGATTACCACACTGCCCATGTCATCAGCCGGGGTGATCATTATGTAGACTGTACCCGGGGTAACTGAAAGTACTGTGCTATCTCCCTTATAGGCAACATTTTTTAAAATCAGATCATCCTCGCTGGGTGTTGCATCATCACTGATATAAATATCAACATTGCCGGCCGTTGTTGCTGCGTGAATAGCGCGTATTTTAGCGGCTGTTGCAACGCGGCGCACTTCATCTTCAACAACATATATCTGATCGTTGTCTAGCTCATCCGCTAAATTACCTATTGCTATTGCTGTGTATGTTTTACTCGCTTCTAATGTTGCCGTTAATGTTAATGCATCAACCACAACAACAGGATCTGAACCGTTAACCGCAACATTAAATGTGTATTCTTTTGCCGCAACAGCCAGGTAATCTGTGACATCTTTAAATTTCAAATTGAACAGCGGGTCACCTGCCACTGGAGCTATACCATCTATCGATACGTCAACCCCGGGAGCATCGGAAATGGCATGCACGACTCGAAGATCACTGCCGGTATCTTTATCGCGAACGACTAGAGATGCTGTCCCGGTATCCACTAATAAGTTAACCGGCGATGTACCTGCTTCGGTATTGTTGGTTGCCGCAACAAACCAGTCACCACCGGCTGGTACTGCCACTGTTCCTGAATCAAAATAAACGGTTTGGCTATCATTTGGATCGGTGATTCTCACCCGATAGTCACCTGCCGCAACTTCAATTGCTTCCGTTACTCCCAGGTATTGAACATCGTCTGCGAAGGGGGTTGCAGCGGCAAGATCGGTATTGGGTGCGGTAATAAACACATCAACCTTAGGTGTATCCGGGGCGGCGTGCATCACTTGTACTCGTGCGCCTGCAGGGGTTAAATCATCCCGGACAATAATTTGAGGAGCAAATGCGTTAACTTTTCCGCTTCCTATTAAAGCCGCTTTACCTGCCGCGACAACATTGTATTCAGTGTCTTTTTCGAACGTTAATTGTGTTTCCGGAATTACCGTGAGGGTCGTTCCATCGGGTAATAGCGCTTCAACTTGCAACGTATGCATTCCTGCACCTAGTATGACAGCTCCGGAGCTTTGTTGGTAATCCACACCTGCTAATTTTAATTTCCCATCTAACCAGATATTGACTTTAGGGGCATCAGGAGACGCATGATAAACTCTTAAAGATGACTCATTGTCATTATTACAACCAAACAGAGTTGCTGCAGCCAATGAGGCCAATAGAACTTTAATAAAACTTTTCATAGTTGAAACTCCTGATTAAAAAATGCACTACTAGACACATGGTATTTTAAATAATAGCTCATAAATATTTTGTTGTAGGGATTTTTCCACCGACAACACTTTTTTCATGGTTTTTTTGGAACAATTTACTAATCCGTATTGGTATCTCTTGATAGCGCCTGAGTTTTGTGAAATAAAGAGCTTAATTAAATGAATTTAAACAAGGCTGGGCAATGAAAGAGCTGGATCGTATTGATCGTAAAATATTAAATGAGCTGCAAAAAGACGGGCGGATATCCAATGTTGAACTTTCCAAACGTGTTGACCTCAGTCCTACCCCCTGTCTTGAGCGAGTAAGACGTCTTGAGCGTCAGGGTTTTATAACGGGTTACATTGCTACACTCAATCCGCAATATTTAGGCGCTGCACTACTGGTTTTTATTGAAGTAACCTTGAGTCGCGGCGCGTCAGATGTGTTTGAACAGTTTAATAAAGCCGTTTTGCAGTCGGAGGCATTTCAAGAATGTCATTTAGTATCGGGCGATTTTGACTACCTGCTGAAGGCACGTGTTGCTGACATGTCTGCATATCGTAAATTACTTGCAGAAACGTTATTGACTTTGCCCAGTATTAAAGAGACTCGGACTTATGTGGTGATGGAAGAGGTTAAGGTAAATAGCCAGTTAATTATAAAATGTTAATGTAGAAAAGCGCCCTTGGGAGGCGCTCAATAAGGCTTATGCTAATGCGACTTTAGGATCAACAAACTCAAATCCTAAGTTTTCCGCCACACTGGCACAAGTTATCTGACCATTGATAACATTTAGGCCATTTAAGAAATGCGGATCACTTAATAAGGCTTCTTTATAGCCTTTATTAGCAAGATTTATAATGAAGGGCAGCGTGGCATTATTCAACGCAAAGGTTGATGTCAGTGGAACAGCACCGGGCATATTAGCAACACAGTAGTGCACTACATCATCAACAATAAAGGTTGGATCTGCGTGTGTTGTTGCTTTTGAAGTGGCAATACAGCCTCCTTGATCAATGGCAACATCCACAATGGCAGAGCCCGCTTTCATATTTTTAATATGTTCAGCGGTGACTAATTTAGGGGCAGCTGCGCCGGCAACCAGTACTCCGCCAATCACTAAATCGGCTTCAAGAACATGCTCTTCAAGCGCTTCCGTTGTTGAATAGACAGTTTTGATTTTATTACCAAACTGCGCATCAAGACGACGTAACACATTAACATTACGATCTAGAATAACTACTTCAGCACCCATGCCTACCGCCATTTGTGCCGCATTATTACCCACCATTCCGCCACCAATAATGACAACCTTAGCAGGAGCAACACCGGGAACACCGCCTAATAACATACCACGGCCGGCATTCGACTTTTCAAGAGCTTGGGCACCTGCCTGAATTGACATGCGACCTGCAACTTCTGACATTGGGGCTAAAAGAGGTAAACCACCTTGATTGTCGGTAACTGTCTCATAGGCAATACAAATTGCTTTTGATTTAATCAAATCTTCAGTTTGCGGAAGATCAGGTGCCAGATGAAGGTAAGTAAATAGAATTTGTCCTTCACGCAACATTGCACGTTCAACTGCTTGAGGTTCTTTTACCTTAACTATCATTTCAGCGCTGGCGAATACTTCTGCCGCATTTTTTTGGATTGATGCACCAACATTAAGATAGTCCTGATCACTGAAACCTATGCCTAAACCGGCATTTGTCTCAACAATAACCTGATGCCCATGATTAGTTAATTCACGTACGCTAGCAGGAACCATACCTACACGATATTCGTGGTTTTTAATTTCTTTAGGGACGCCAACAATCATAATACACACTCCGTTATGGTTTGATTTAATAAATATTTAAAGCTAGTTTAAATGTCTTTATCTAGATTGTGCTACTGATTTTTCGTGCCTTTGTAGTTTAATATTTTATAATTTTTAGATTTTATGGTTGTATATTCTGAATCGACTTTTGTCTTCTTGTTATTGGTTTGTTACCGCATTGTTAATTTTAAGTTATTTATTTGTTATCTAAAATTTAAAGGGAAATCACCTAGCAGGTTAATTATAATGTTATGAAAAATTGTATAAAAAATGCTGCACTTGTTCGCAGTATCTGGGGGGTAACCATTCTGGCCGGAGTATAAAAAGAGCGATACTTAATTTAAGCGTGCTTCATCATGTAATAAATCATTGCACTTAGGGTGAGCATATTAGCGTAATCAGCCTCTGGAATGACGACCTGAGAGAGCTTGGAAACAGCAAGCACTATAAATTAAGGAAATCCATCGAATTGAGTTCCTGTGCGTCGCGCACATCCTGATCATCCGGTACGTCATCTGCCTCTCTTGCAGGGGAATATTATTTAACTTTTCAAAAATCAGTGTTTTTATTTCATTATTGTTCATAAATCCTCTCATTTTATTATCCTTCAATTTTCAATCTGCTTTACCATTGTTAGGTACAGCTCTCATTCAAACTGTCCATAAAGCTTGCGGATTTTGCAGTAGTTGGTTTAACGGATAAAGAAAACGGGCCCTGATCCAGCCATCACTGATACGATGATTGGCGGCAAGGGAAGCCTTAATAACAGAACGTATTTTTATCGAACTATTTATAGCCATTACCTCTTGATGAGGGCTACCTAAAGCCATAATTACCACCTGTGGCGGAAAAATAACAGCGAATATCTGCTCTGCACCGCGTTCACCGATGCTAGTCACAGTAAAACTAGCCACGCTCAATTCAGGAAAAAATAAACTGCTATTGCGCGCACGTGTCACCTACTGCTTTAGAAGTTTCATTACCTGCGACGGATCAAGTGTTTGCGTTGCGCGCCAAACCTGTCGATAGAAATAAACCTTCGCTATCGTAAAAGTCGATATCAGAGTCTTCTTTATTGTAACCTGCTAGTATATTAAAACTTATAGGTGATACCGGTCGACATAAATAAACCTTCGCTATCGTAAAAGTCGATATCAGAGTCTTCTTTATTGTAACCGGCTAGTATATTAAAACTTATAGGTGATACCGGTTGAGATAAATAAACCTTCGCTATCGTAAAAGTCGATATCAGAGTCTTCTTTATTGTAACCGGCCAGTATATTAAAACTTATAGGTGATACCGGTCGACATAAATAAACCTTCGCTATCGTAAAAGTCGATATCAGAGTCTTCTTTATTGTAACCGGCCAGTATATTAAAGCTTAATGGTTGCCAGTTAAGCGCCTGGGCATAGCTATAAACAGAAAAGATACCGGCATTGACGGTATTCTGTTTTTGACTAAAGACCGGATTTTCGACGGCAAATTTTTTAATGCCAGCATTGAGGGTGGTAATTAAGCTGTGTCTACCTTTAAAAACCAGCAGGTCTAACTGCAGTCCATATTGGTCAAAGTTATGTGCTTCACCATCGGCAGACCTTGTTGTGTATTGCAGAGCAGGTTTAAAAAACACACCGGGTGAAATCCTATACATTGTTTCTATTTGAGCGCGCTGATAGAAGCTATCACGTCGTAGCAGAGTCAACTGCTTAGCATTCAATCCTAAGCTTTGTCCGCTGTGTTCATTTTCGATATCAGTAAAAGAAAAGGCATATTTAAGGGTAATTGAACTGCCCGCAATACGGGTCAAAGAAAATCGTCCTCCCTGCGCATTTTGGTCCGTTGTTATTCGTGCACTGCCGGTTAAATAAGGATCCTGCCAAGTATCATTGAAGGATAGCAGTGCTGGAAAATAAGCGACCGTCAGTTCGCTGCTGTTATTAAATAAGTGTGTTATCCCAAGTTCATATTGAAACGCGGCTGTCGAAATTTGTTCGCGGCTGTCAGCGGCAAAAATCTGCGTTTTAAATTCTGCAAAGGTATACTGTGCACGAGCTAAGGGAAATATAAACGGCTTACTGATGGCCTGGCCATTATTGTTAAGATTCTCATTGAGCGCATTATCATCATTGGTATTTAATTGTGAGCGGTCGGCGCTGTAACCGAGATTGATGCCCAGAGTGAACTCCCAGCCAGCTTCCTCAGTAATGGGTCGTGCCGTGGGTGTGGGGTTTGCAGCAGCCTCAGTGGCCAGAACATTGCTTAACAAAACAGTTAATATGACTGTTGGAAACAGTTTACGCATTATTTTTTTCCTTGAATGAGGTAACCTTAAGATGGAAAACCACCAATATTAAAAGCGTGGTACAAAGGCTAGAATGGTGCAGATGATATCATTACCGATTCTGTAGTTGGAATCAATCTTTTCCATGGACAGTATAGTCTGGTGTAACAATGTGATCGCATTTTTCTGGTACAACGTATTACAATTAAGCTAAATTTAGACTTCACTATTAGGGAAAATAAAAATGCGTATAATTTTGATCGCTGTGATTGCTTTTTTACAGGTTGCCTGTACTGGGATCGCCAAGGATATCAAACCCGTCGAAGGGCTGCAGACCGAGAAATATTTAGGGATGTGGTATGAGATTGCACGTTTGGATCACTCTTTTGAAAGAGGGATGTCCAATGTCAGTGCTGAATATTCACTGCGTGAAGATGGCGGGATAAAGGTCTTAAATCGAGGTTACTCAAGTGATAAAAAAGAATGGACAACGGCTGAAGGAAAAGCTTATTTTGTCGATCAGAAAAACAAAGGTCACTTAAAAGTATCATTTTTCGGTCCATTTTACGGCTCTTATGTGATTTTTAAACTGGATAAAATAAATTACCAGTATGCCTATGTGACAAGCTACAGCAAAGATTATTTATGGTTATTAGCCAGAACAGCAACGGTCGCTGAGGCTGTTAAACAAGATTTTATTCAGACCGCCAAAATGAACGGTTTTGCAACGGATCAGTTGATTTTTGTTGATCAACAAAGCGTGCTAAAGGAAGCCGATAAACTTTGAATTAATAAAAAAACCGCTCATTGAACGGTTTTTTTTATTTGAATAAAGTGGATAAAGTAAAACTTTTTTATTTTTCTTCTGAAGAATACTCTTCCATCATTGCTTCTACTTTATCGACCATTGTAGAACTACCACAGAAAAATGGTACTCGCTGGTGCAACTCGGTTGGCTTTAGCTCCATAATACGGCGGTTAAAACCATCAGTTGCTCTTCCGCCAGACTGTTCTATTAGAAATGCCATCGGGTTACATTCGTATAATAATCTTAGCTTACCTTTTGGTGCGGAGGCCGTAGAAGGGTAAATATAAATACCGCCCTTAAGCAAATTTCGGTGAAAATCAGAAACCAAAGAGCCAATATAACGAGATGTGTAAGGGCGGTTTGTTGGGCCATCAATTTCTTGACAGTATTTTAAATATTTTTTTACACCCTGTGGAAATTTCAGATAGTTGCCTTCATTGATCGAGTAAATTGAACCATTATCTGGAATTTTCATATTTTCATGTGAAAGATAAAAAGTACCCAATGAAGGGTCGCAGGTAAAACCGTGTGTACCGTATCCGGTTGTATAAACTAACATGGTTGACGAACCGTATATAACATATCCGGCGGCAACCTGTTCAGTTCCTGGTTGTAAGAAATCTTCTAAGGTGACTGGCTGACCGGGCACGCTGATGCGGCGATAAATAGAGAAAATAGTGCCAACTGAGACATTAACATCAATATTTGAAGATCCATCCAGCGGATCCATCAATACAACATATTTACTGTTTATACAGCGTTGATCATCAAAGGAAACAAACTCATCTTCTTCCTCGGTTGCTACACCACAGACTTCGCCACGTGCTTCCAATGCCGCTTTAAAAACGTCATTAGCGTATAGATCCATTTTTTGCTGGACTTCGCCCTGCACATTTTCTACACCCGTTGCGCCAATAATATCAACTAATCCAGCTTTATTTATGTCTCGATTAACGACTTTGGTCGCTAAGCGAATTGCGCCTAATATAGATGATAATTCTCCTGTTGCCTCTGGAGATTCATGCTGCTTTTTAATAATGTATTCACCGAGCGTAATCATTCTATATTCCTTTATCCAGATCTATTATCTGCAAAACGTTATCGTGTAGGTGAAATTAACATGATTTAATATTTATTAATGTTAGCTAACATCAATATTATGCTGTTAGTTGTCGTTATAACGGTTTTAAATGTTTATTTTCTATTGTAATTATTTTGTCAACACGTTTCTTATATTTTGCGTTATCACTAAGAAATTCCGTGGTCATCCAGGTATTGACTATCTCTGCAGCAATACCAGAGCCTATTATTTTGGCGCCAATGCAAAGGACATTAGTATTTGAATGAGAACGTGCTAGCTGTGCGCAAAAGGGGTCTTGGCAGACTGCGGCATACAATCCTGCAATTTTATTAGCGATTAACGCACTGCCATAACCGACGCCATCAATAAAAATGCCTCGTTTAGCTTCGCCCGCAGCAACGGCTAATGCTGCCGGGTAAATATGATCGGACAAATCACAAGCATCTTCATTATTTGCACCAAAATCAATAATAGTATGCCCGGCATTTATCAATAATATTTTGACCTCTTCTTTTAAACTAAAACCAGAGTGGTCACAGGCCATTGCTATTTTCATATTATTTACCTTCTTAGTGTGTAATACCAAGTCCATTAAATTTATGCTGGTTAAAAACACATGCAGCTAGACATAAAACTACGTTTTAGTTTTTGTTATTAATTTTATAATTAGAATAACTAGTTACTGCAATCAATGCCTTGCTTTCATGCGTTTTTCCGGCGCCTAAATAGACCATCTAATCAGTGGAACGGGTATAAATGCCTTAAAAATTTTCTATTTTCTTCAAAATAGCGATATTTTCCGTTAAAAAAACCGGCAATGTGCCGGGTTTTATGGATTAAGCCGTCGCTATTTAAAGCGTTTACTTAAGCCGCAACGGCTTCTTTATGGTCGCTTTTCTTAAGGAAAGCGTAACTGATACCAGTCACTGCTGTCCCTGCTGCAATCGCGACTAAGTAAAGTAGTACTGGGCTAATTGCACCTGGGATAAGCAGTACGAATAAACCACCGTGTGGTGCTAGTAGTTGCGCACCAAATAACATAGACAGCGCACCTGTTAAGGCGCCACCAGCCATACAACAAGGGATTACGCGTAATGGATCATGCGCGGCAAATGGGATAGCACCTTCGGAGATAAAGCAAAGACCTAATACGAATGATGCTTTACCTGCTTCTGCTTCACTGGTGATAAATTTAGATTTGGCTAAGAATGTCGCCAGACCCATACCTAAAGCCGGTACCATACCCGCAGCCATAATTGCCGCCATCGGTGCATAGGTTTGTGATGCCAATAGACCTACACCAAAGGTATAGGCTGTTTTGTTCACTGGGCCACCAAGGTCGAAACACATCATTGCGCCAAGAAGAATACCTAATAACACCGCATTTGCTGAGCCCATGCTTGCAAGGAATTCAGTTAGTCCAGCCATGATTGCAGCAACGGGCGTACCGACTACGTAGATCATTACTAAACCTGTTACTAAGCTTGCAATAAGAGGAATAATTAAAATTGGTTTTAGCGCCGCCATGGAATCTGGCAGTGGGAAATTATCGGCAACCCATTTTGCGGTGTAACCCGCTAGGAAACCTGCAATAATACCACCCAGGAAACCTGCTCCCGTTGAGCTTGCTAACATACCGCCAATTAAACCGGGTGCAAGACCGGGTCTGTCGGCAATCGAAAAAGCGATAAAACCAGATAATACTGGAATCATCAGCGCAAAAGCGGAAGCTCCGCCGATAGTCATCAATGCAGCTGCCAGTGTTCCTTCCTCTTTAAAGGCTTCGATACCAAAGACAAAAGACAACGCAATTAATAAACCACCTGCAACAACCACGGGTAACATATGAGAAACACCAGACATAAGGTGTTTATAGATAGCAGACGATGCTTTCATTTGCCCTCCTTCTCGGCTTTCAGCTGTACCTGTACTGTGATAAACCGCTGCATCGGAAAATGCCTTGTTGATCTCTTGCTCGGTTTTTTTAAGGGCTAAACTAGTACTGGTTTTATACAATTTTTTGCCATTAAAACGGACTAAATCAACGGTAATATCTGCTGCAATAATAACCACATCGGCTGCGCTGATATCTTCTGCTGTTAACTGATTTTTTGCGCCGACTGAGCCGCGTGTTTCAACCTTTATTTCGTAACCAAGCTGTTTAGCTTTATCTTCTAAGGCTGTTGCTGCCATAAAGGTGTGTGCAACACCAGTTGGGCAGGCTGTAATTGCAACAATTTTTTGAGCTGTTGACATAGTGTTCTTCCTCGCTGTGGGTTGGGTAAGCAGTTCTCCATTGTTAACTGCATTTTGTAAATAGATTTTTGGATCTTCCAGGCATTGGCTAATATCAGATTGATATACTTTTTTACCTTGAAAGCGGCTAAGATCCACCGCGGTATTCGCGGCAATCACGATACAGTCAGCTTGATCAATTTGTTGTTGAGTTAAGGGCTGTACAGGCTTTACACTAGATTGACATTCAATGCTCGCTTCCCAGTTTAAAGCTGAGACCGCTTTTTCAATTAAACCCGCTGCAATAATGCTGTTGGCAATGCCGCTTGGGCATGCTGTGACTATGGCTAATTTCATCTTTTTATCCTCTGAAGTATTTATTTATAAAGTTATTAAGAGCGACATAATTAAATAATCTCTTTAATCTCTTTAATTTCTTTTGGATTCTTTTATGTTTCTATTCTCTGAAGCATTTATTTATAGAGTTAATCACTCTGGTGTTATTTTTATGTTTTTTTGCAATGCTTCAACCTGATCGATGTCTGCAACACCGACGCCTATCTGGCTGACGGCAAGTGCTGCTAATGCGGTAGCAAAACTTAAACTTTCTGATTTATTCCATTGATTTAGCTCAGCCCAACAAAGGCCTGCCACTAAGGTATCACCGGCGCCAACGGTGCTAACTACTTCCATTTTAGGTGGCGTCGATTGGAGCCAGCCAGCTTTGTTAAGCCAAAGCACGCCATTTTCACCCATAGAAATAACTACATTATGACAACCCTGTTGTTGTAAATGTTGCGCGGCATCCTTAATCTCATCCGTATTTTTTAATGGTAGATTAAGTAATGCACTGAGTTCCTCATCATTGGGTTTAATCAGATAAGGATGAGCATTAACAGCGGCTGCTAATGCTTTATTACTGCTATCAAAAAACACTTTTTTACCTGCTGTGTTCAGTTTTTGAATCCAGCCTGCACAACGTTCCGGTGTCACGCCCTGTGGAAGACTTCCGGCAATAACAAAGACATCATGTGTTTTTGAAAGCTTAAATAAATTTCGCTCAAATTCTGCTAATTCAGACTCTCCGATGCTCACGCCCGGAAAATTGAGATCGCTCACCTGACCGGATTTCTCGACAATTTTGACATTGATGCGCGTATCACCCTGAACACGGATAAATTGGTCATTGATCTTTAACAATTCAAATAACGCTACAAATGAAGCTTGATTATTTTCCCCAAGCAAACCCGTAACCGTGACTTTTGCGCCGAGTTCGGCAAGTACCTTGGCAACATTGATACCTTTGCCTGCAGGGTGGAGACTGCCGGTTGCCATTAAATTCACTGTCCCCGTCTGCAATGCCTCAAGTGAGCCAGTGAGATCTAAGGCTGGGTTTAAGGTGACAGTAACCACTTTCAGACTTTTACTCATTGGATTTTTTCTCCCAGACCTTCCTCAATCGCTTTACCAATGGCAAGTAGTGCTTGATTTGCATCTTCACCCTGCGCGGTAACCTGTAACTGGTCTTTAAACTTGACCCCTAAGGTCATCACTTTCATTAAACTTTTTGCATTGACAGTGTTGCCCGGCGTATTTGCTTTTGCCAGTTGAATGCTTGCTGTAAATTTTTTCGCCATATTAACCAGCATTGCACCCGGACGGGCGTGTAGACCATGCGGATTTCTAATAGTAAAAACCTGTTGGCTGCCTGCGAGTATTTCTTTAGTCAGTAAGTTGATAACTTGTTCCTGATTCGAGCTAAACAGCTTCTCTGTTTTTTGTTTGGCAATCAGGTCAATCAGAAGCTCCAGCGTTTTTAAATGCAGTTCACTGTTACTGGCGATACAGAGCAGGCCATTGACTGGTTTATTCGAATTTTTTAATGCTTGCGAGGTTTTTACAAAAGAGACAGCGGTTTTATTAACACCCTGATTGCTGGCAATTAACCACAGCCCCTGGCCTAAGTGCGTTGCTGTGTTGGCCGCTATTGCATCAGCAAAGGTATCACTGGTCGCACCCTGATTTTGGAGTAAATTTACTGCAAGCGCGCTTAGTTGTGATAGATCCTGTGCAGCAGCATCGAGCTTGATTAAGTCAGCTGTTAACAACATTTCGGTTTGCACTTTACCGGTTAATAAATCAACTATGGTTTCAGCCGTGCTTGCGTTTTGTAACTGTTGCTCAACACCATCAGCAGAAAGTACTTTAGTCAGCATTTTTAAAATTTCTAAATGCTGATCTGATTTTGCTGCGATACCTATGGCTAAATAAACCATATTATTATCACCCCAATTCACACCCTGGGGGAAGTGGTGCAAAATGACACCGGTTTTTTTTATTTGATCACGGGTATCCGTTGTTCCATGTGGGATGGCGATACCATTACCTAAAAAAGTTGTATTTTGCACTTCACGAGCGAGCATACCGTTAACATAACCGCTTTCTACATAACCTTTGTCCAGCAGGCCGTTAGCGATAGATTTAATTGCATCTTGTTTATTATCTGCTGTTTGCGCGAGAATAATATCGTGGGTATTAATTGATAACATGCCGGACACCTTACTAATGTTAGTGACTGTCGCGCTTATTAACGCAGTCATTAAGGGTTTAAAAATGTTCACAACCGAGATCTTAGTCTTTCTGTGTAGTTGTGCGCCAAGCAACGATTTAAGAAATGGGCTATGCAGTCTGCTACCCACTGTTGAGATGTGAATAGCTGTATTCGCATCTGTTATTTCTTATTCTTATCGTTGCTGAACCGATTCAGTTGATATGCTGAACCGTTTCAGCTATAATTGCAACTGCTTTTTGATGGTTATTGGCTTAGTGATTTCCTATATTGTGATACGGATCTCGATAATTTTTTTTAGAAAGGATTTTTGATGAAATTAGTAGAAATAGCGCGTTTAGCAGGCGTCTCTCGTACCACTGCCAGTTATGTTATTAATGGTAAAGCAGAGCAATACCGTATTAGTGAAAAAACGCGTTTGAAAGTGATGGCCGTCGTGGATAAATATAATTATAAAGCTAATTATGCAGCCAGTGCTTTACGGGCGGGCAATAGCCGTACTTTTGGTTTAATTATCCCGGATTTGGAAAATACCAGTTATGCCAAAATCGCTAAACTGTTAGAGCGCGATGCCAGAAAATCAGGTTTTCAATTAATAATCTGTTGCTCGGGTGATGAAATTAAGACGGAAATGAACGTCGCTGAAAATCTTATTAGGCGGGGTATTGATGTGTTAATTGTTGCCACTGCATTGCCCGGAGATGATCTCTTTTATCGTAACGTGCAGGCTAAGGGTGTACCTGTGGTAGGGATAGACAGGTGTTTGGATGATGAATTTTTCAGCAGTGTAATCAGTGAAGATTTGGAAGGGGCTTATCAGTTATGTGCAGCCTTATTAGAAAAAAACATTAACAGTATTGGTTTAATTGGTGCTGCGCCATTACTGGGAGTCTCCAAAGAGCGAGAATTAGGATTTAAAACAGCACTGGCACAATATCGTGGCACCCTTGAGGTTCAATACACTTATGGTGAAAATTTCAGTATCGAACAGGGTCAATGTTTAGCGCAGCAATGGATAGATCAGGATTGTTTTCCCGATGCGATTTTAATTACCTCTTATACCTTGTTTGTTGGAGTACTGGATTGTTTATTAGTGCATCCAGAATTACAGAAAAAAACTGCACTGGCGACTTTTGGTGATAACCGCCTGTTAGATTTTTTACCAATCAAAGTACAGTCTTTACCGCAGCAATTAGAAGTCATTGCAGAAAAAACACTGCAACTGGCCTTACTTGCTGCACAGGGAACTTATAACTCCAGTGTGGACGTTGTCCCGCGCCGATTGGTTAAACGCTAGTGATGTCGCGTTAGGGGTCTTGTTGAGAATTTTATTTATTGAAAAGCACTTTCACGCATTCGTTTATAAACCGTCTTTCTGCTCACAGCTAACTGCACGACAGTTTTTAAATATTACAATTAAGAGACTTATATAAAGTTACTATTTTTCACTTTAGCCAGCGGCTGATTTCATGGGTTCAGTGTCCTGAATAGCGGCTTGACTGTTACACCGACTTTAGATTATCACCATGAAAATGTGCGCTGTATCTATTCAGTTGCAGCTGGTTATCCTCTGTCATGGTCATACTATAATTTTGGTTAATAACATCACCTGCTCGATAATTTTCTCTGAACAATGTTATAGCGCATCAGGCGTTGAGCAAGTCGGCATTCCGGTGTATAAACCGGATCGGCAAAGGCTTCTATCACTAACAGTACACTCGCTTGTCAGTAATAACATCAATAAAACTGGGCACAAAATATATTCAAGACCATTATGCTTTTATGCAGTGTGTCATGTGGTTTTACATATTTAAGACAACTGCTATGAAGCTTGGAAGATTGTTGTAAGGCCCCATTCTAGTAGAAAATACAGAGTGATATCCGCTTGCGTAAGTAAGGAATACTGCCTCGTTTTAAGTAAATTTTATCATTATATTCTGAGGAGGCAGTAATCTGGAGGCTGTTTTCAACGGCTGACGACAGAGGTCTAGTTATAAAATCCTGAACAGAATCACAGAAGCCGCAGGTGGTTTAAGCAGATCAAGCCGTGTATGACCGCATTACCCAAGCCTATTTCCCCACGAGAAAAATTTTATCCCATATCAGAATTCAGTTTAATACTTACCTTTCTTTTTAAAGGGAAGGTAAGTATTTGAGAACGATATTATTCAAGAAATAAACGTATTTGGACCTCTAAAGTGTGATGTAGGGATACATTGGAAGCTATTTGTAAACAAATCGTGTTTAATTTGTTGTTAAAATGTTTCTTAAAGTATAAGTTCGGTGCTTCGAATTTAAGCATTACAGTGATTTTTTATAAAATATTTATTCTGTTCCATTTGAATGACAACAGTGCCTATCTGCACTGCCGTAGTGCAAATAGAAGTTTCTGTTTTTTCATTCTCTTTCTAAAAAGGTTTATAGATGAGTTTGATAAATCATCATTTAGTAAAATGTTTTCAATTTAAATCAATTGATTAAGTCGCATTTGCAGAATATTAAAAATCAAATGCTAGCAGAACAAGATGACGGGCATGATAAATGCTTTGATAAGAAAAATAAGTGTTATCTACAGCAGATGGGTCTAATCAATCCGGTGCTTTAAAAAGGTACTAAAAACACGGAAAGTATTTCTTAAACAACGGCAATATTACTTGCAATCGCGGCCACTTCTACCAGTGATCATATAGATTGCTTATGACATAACGATATGGAGAGTATGACAATGATGAAAAAAGTATTAACGACTCTTGGTGCATCAGCACTTTTGTTAAACACTGGCGCAGCATTCGGAGCGGAAGAACTTTCTGTTGTCGGCAGCTGGAGTGGTTTACCACTGCATAAACAGTATGAAGCGCCGTTTTGGCAAGACCAGGTTAGTAAAGCGACGGATGGAGAGATTATGGCGAAAATCACTACCCATGATCAGATGGGAATTGCTGGTAGTGATGTGTATCGAATGCTCAGCAATGGTGTTTTTGATGTTGGAATGACAGTGGCAGACTATGCTGTTTCAGACAGTGTTGCGCTGGAATCTCTCGATGTGCCAATGCTGGCGATGGATGCTGGTACAGCTAAAAAAATGGTCGACGCTGCGCGCCCAATGGTCGATGAAATTTATGCGAAAGTGTTCAACTCAAAAGTACTTGGGATTGCCCCATATCCCCCGCAAGTGGTGTTCTGTAATGCTGAAATAAACTCGCTAAGTGATTTAAAAGGTAAGAAAATCCGTGCTTCTGGGCGAATGACTGCGAAGTTGCTGGATGCGCTGGGTGCTGAAAGTGTGAATGTTAGCTTTGGTGAAGTTTCCGGTGCACTGCAGCGTGGTGTGGTCGATTGTGCTGTGACTGGCGCAGGCTCTGGATACAGCGCCGGCTGGTGGGAAGTAAGTACGCATCTGCTGCCAATTCCGCTTGGTGGCTGGGATCCTGTAGTGACTGCAATCAATATGGATAAGTGGAAATCCTTATCAGCAACAGCGCAGCAAAAACTGCAGAGTGCAGTGACGACTGGTTTAGAAGCACCGGCTTGGGAGTCGGCACAAGCCGCATTGCAAAATGATATCGCTTGCTTAACCGGAAAAGGTGAGTGTGGATCTGGTGAATCACGCAATATGACTTTGGTTGAAGCGAGCCCTGCAGATATTAAAATGGCGCGTGATGTGCTGATCACCGAGGTACTGCCGGATTGGGCAGAACGTGCAGGTGGTGACTGGGCTGAGCGCTGGAATAATAGTGTCGGCAAAGTAGTTGGCGTCGAAATTACTCAAATAGGCAAATGATGATGATGAGGGTTATTGATTTTCTTGGGCGAATAAACAATGGCGTCGCGCTGGTGGCAGGCTTGTCGTTATTGGCTTGTGTGGTTTTAATCCTCGTCGAAATTGTGGTGCGCCAATTGGGTATGCCACTTGGCGGCACTGATGAAATATCCGGTTATGTGATGGCGATGACCACCAGCTGGGGTGTCGCTTATGCCTTAACGGAGCGCGCCCATGTTCGGATTGATATGCTGCGTGCAAAATGCGTTCCCGCAGGGCGGGCAATGCTCGACTGCGTGGCGATTCTGGCATTGGCGGTGACCGCGATTGTGGTGGCTTGGCGTGGCTGGTCGGTGTTATCCAAAACACTGATTACTGGTGCTAAAGCCAATACTGCATTGGAAACCCCCTTGTGGATACCACAATTATTATGGTGGTCTGGCTGGCTTTGGTTTGCTATATCAGCGGTACTGATTGCTGCGGCCTCAATGATGTTGTTATTCCAACGCCGTTACGATGCGGTCAATAAAATTGCCGGCATGCGGGGTGAGTTATGATTAATTTTACTACCTTTGGCCTGCTGTTTTTGATGGCCTTATCGATTCCGGTCGGTATTGTTTTATTCTTATTAGCATTTGGGATCGACTCGTTTTTTAGCCCGTTTCCTCTGATGCGGGGCTTGGGACAGGTCGTTTGGTCCTCTTCCAATAGTGCCACCCTGATAGCTATTCCATTTTTCGTATTACTGGGTGAAATTCTGGTGCGCTGCGGCGTGGCAACCCGTACTTATGCCGCACTCAATAAATGGGTGTCCTGGCTGCCGGGTGGTTTGATTCATGCCAATATTGCCACAGCAACCTTATTTTCAGCGACCTCGGGCTCATCGGTGGCGACAGCAGCCACGGTTGCTACCGTGGCTATGCCTCAGGCTGAAAAGCTTAATTATGATCCGCGATTATTCGCCGGCGCAATTGCTGCTGGCGGTACTTTGGGGATTCTAATTCCGCCGTCGATAAACCTGATTGTGTACGGATTCCTGACACAAAGTTCGATTCCACAGTTATTTTTAGCTGGACTGTTACCCGGCATTTTAATGGCACTGGGCTTTATGTTGATAACGGTGATTTTATGCGTTATCAAGCCATCATTGGGTGGTCCGCGTCAGCAATACAGCTTGCGTGAGAAGCTCGGGAGTCTCGGAGACTTATTGCCGATTCTGGGTTTGTTTGCCGTTATTGTTGGCTCCATTTATGCTGGTTGGGCGACACCGACCGAAGCGGCTGCGGTTGGTGTGGCGATGGCCTTGGCAATTGCCGCCCAGCAGGGGGCATTAAATATGCCGCTATTGTTGCTGTCACTGCGAGGTACAATCCGTACTTCCGCGATGGTGATGTTGGTCGTTGTTGGTGCCTATGTGCTCAACTATGTGCTGACGGCAGCGGGCGTGAGCCGGGCTCTGCAATCCGCATTGGAGGGGCTGAACATGAGTCCGCTAGCGACCTTGTTTGTCATTATTCTTATTTATATCGTGCTCGGATTCTTTATCGAAACCTTGTCATTAATGGTGGCGACTATTCCAATTATTGTGCCAATTATTGTCGATATAGGTTATGACAAAATCTGGTTTGGGGTGTTGATGATTATTCTGGTGGAGATGGCGTTGATTACCCCCCCCGTAGGACTGAACTTATACGTTGTGCAGGCTGCCCGAAAATCAGGCCGTTTCACGGATGTGATGGTGGGCTGCATTCCTTATGTTCTGGTGATGCTGCTTATGGTTGGTTTACTTATTATAGTGCCACAGCTGGCTCTTTACTTGCCTTCTACTTTGTAAGGCATTAACTCTCAAAGGATTATTTTATGCAGTTCAGAACACCTGCCGGTGATATTGAGTTTGTAGCGCAACAGCTGACGGTTGCTGGTTGGACCGGACGCAGCCGCGAGGCGGTTGATCATCATATTAAGGAGTTGGCCGATATTGGTATTGCACCACCATCGAGCGTGCCCTTGTATTATCGTTGCAGTACTCAGTTACTGACTCAGGACTCGAAGATTGCGACCTTAGGTCCGGATACTTCCGGAGAAGCTGAGCCTTTGCTCGTCCTTTGTAATGGTAAAGTATGGTTGGGATTGGCCTCAGACCATACAGATCGTGCTCTGGAGGCCTATTCTGTTGCGCATTCTAAGCAGGTTTGCCCAAAGCCAGTGGCGGATACCTTGTGGGATTTTGAGGCCATTAGCGATCACCTTGATCAAATCGAATTAGCTTCTTGGATTTATGAAAATGGTGAATGGCGGGAATATCAAAAGGGTACTTTGGCCATGCTTTTACCCTTGGCTGAGCTATTAGCCGATAGTGGGCTGAAAGAGGGAGGGGCTATGTTATGTGGAACCTTGCCTGCCATTAATGGCGTGCGTCCAGCAGCTCAGTTTAGAATGACGATGCATGATCCGGTTACGGGAGAGAGGATTCAGGCCGAATATACGACTCAGACACTGCTGGTTGTTTCCTGATTCAAGGAGGGTTCGTCTATGGATAGCAAAAACAGTTGGTCCGTCGATAACGCAGCACAACGTCTTAATGCCAGTCTGCAGCGCTTATTCGAAAATACGCCTGCGATGGAAAATATTTTTTCCTGCGTTTTTACTGAGCGGGTGAGGCAGGATTTTGCGTCGCTAAATGAGCGGCCTAAAACGCCGCTAAGCGGTGCCCTGGTGAGCGTTAAAGCGTTGCTGGATGTTGAGGGTGAAGTCACCCATGCGGGTACCCGTTTTCTTGCAGATAGCCCTGCAGCAACACAAGATGCACCTGCAATTGCCCGATTAAGAGAAGCGGGTGCTTTATTCCTTGGTCATACCAATATGTCTGAACTGGCATATTCGGGTTTGGGGGTAAACCCTCACTACGGTACGGCGGATAATCCACTATTTCCAGGGCATATACCCGGTGGCTCGACTAGTGGTGGTGCGGTCTCGGTAGCGAATGGCCTGGTGGATATTGCGATTGGTAGTGATACTGGTGGGTCATTGCGTATTCCAGCGGCATTTTGCGGGATTACTGGGTTTAAGCCAACTCAGGCGACCGTCACCCGCAAAGGGGCTGTGCCACTGTCAGACACGCTGGACAGTATTGGCCCGATGGCTCGAAGTGTCTCAGCCTGTAGGCAAGCTTGGCAAATAATGGCAGGTTTATCGGATCAGTATTTACTTACGCAGGCTTCGAATACGCCGTTGGCATTACAGGTCTCGCGCAACTTTGGCTTTGACCGGTTGGATCCTTTGGTTGATCAAGGTTTTGAAGCCTTGCTGGCTGTTTTAGGTGAAGCTGGAGTATCAACTACTGATGAACCTTTGGCATTTTTGGATTCCTACGCAAAAATTGCGCCTTGGCAATTAACTTCGGTGGAATGTCGATCGAACTTTGAGGCTGCCTTTCAGAGTCAGGCGAAGTTGTTTGATCCGCGAGTACATATCCGCATGGCGCGTGCCGATGAATTATCAGCCGTACAATACCGGCAAATGCTAAATCAAAGAACGCAGTTTGTTGATGCAATGCGCGTAGGCTTAGCGGGACGTATTTTGTTACTGCCAACGGTTGCTATCTTACCGCCAACCTTAGCGTGCTTGGATGATGATGCAACCTTTACTGAGCTTAACCTGATGGCTTTACGGAATACTTCTTTGGCAAATATCGGCGATGGTTGCAGTTTGGTTGTGCCTTATCAATATAAGGGTGTGACCTTGAGTGTGATGTTGGTAGGGGTTGGTGGTGCAGATGTAAGTCTGTTAGCTGTAGGACGGGAACTAGAACGGCAGATTGCTTTATCTGAACTACACAATACCAATTGATAACCTATTAGGAATATTTTCTCACATCCCGTTATTTTTAGTGCAACATCTATAAGGATTTAATCAATGGATGCAAAACAATTACGAAAATCGATAGCAAAAAATGAATTTAATAAACCAACATCCGGGCAGTGTAAGGGTAATCTACAAGCTAATATGTTGGTTATCCCAAGTGAGTTTGCAGACTCTTTTGAAAAGTTTGCAGAAGCAAATAAAAAAGCAATACCTGTATTGGAAGTCATAAAGGGCTCCCATTATTCAAAAGCGTTGGCGGAAGGTGCTAACTTATTAAATGAATTGCCGTTATATAATGTAATAAAAAATGGTGAAATAGTAGAAACAGTGAGCAGCATCGAAGATTATTATACGCATGATTTGGTTTTTTTCTTAATCGGATGTAGTTTTACATTTGAAACTCCATTGGTGAATAATAATATACCATTGAGACACATCGACTTGGATTTAAATGTTTCAATGTATAAGACCAACATAGCACTAAACTCTGTTGATTTGTTTAAAGGAAGTATGGTTGTCTCTATGCGACCTGTTAAAAAAGAGAGAGTGTCTGATGCTTGTGTGATCACAAGTCATTATCCCCAAGTTCACGGCAGTCCAATTCATATTGGTTATCCCGACATGATAGGCATTAAAGATATCAAAAAACCTGAATACGGAGACTATGTTGAAATAAAATCCGATGAAATACCTCTTTTTTGGCCTTGCGGTGTGACAACTGAGAATGTGATAAGAGAGTTAAAGCTCCCTTTTGCAATTACCCATGCTCCTGGGTATATGTTTGTCAGTGATAAAAAAGATTCGGATTATTATATTTAATTGTCTATTAATTTATAAACTTTCCGTATGACATTAAGTCTGGGAAGAACTGCTTAACGACATAGCGGCATCTAACGAATATAATGCCGCTATGTGATCTGTGTATTGCCTGTTTTACAAATCAAAAAAGCCTAAAAATTCACACCATTGTGACGATTTTTCTTCAATATCTGCAGCGTAAAAGCGAATTACTGATCCCGCTCTGGCCTGTGCTATCTTGGGCAGATCCAAGCGTGATACGCAGCCGATTTTCGGATAACCTCCCAGCGTTTGGCGATCATTGAGTAATATGATCGGTTGTCCGTCGGGTGGAAGTTGAATCGCGCCAAGGGCAATGCCTTCTGAAATAATGCCGGCAGTATCACACTTTATTGCCTCGCCTGTTAACCGCACGCCCATTCGATCGCTTTGTGGGGTAACGGCAAAACTACTTTGAAAAAATCGATCCCGCTGTAATTGAGGGAAGCTCTCCACTTGATAGGACGGTAGTACGCCAATCTCGATAGTATCGGCATAGTCTGGGATAAAATGCTTTGGAACGGATCGACAGACAGTGCGATGCTGGTTAACGCTTGCCGCGATTAATAACTGTCCTGCTGCTATTTTGTTTCCTCTGGCAAGGGAATCGTCGTCTTGTGCCAGCCCGCCAAGCTTATTACGCATTACAGTGGCGCTGCTGCCAAATATTTTTTGTGCAGCAAAACCACCGGCAATGGCGAGGTAAGCTCTAAGCCCCGTTTGAGCAAAGCTAAGTTTAAGTGTCTGCCCTTTTTTGATTTGAAAGCTGCGCCAGTTTTTTTGTGCAACGCCATCAAGGGTTGCCATCATATTGGCTCCCGTGAGGGCTACCATAGTGTCTTCCTGGGCTGTAAAACTGGCCTGACCTAATGTAATTTCAAGCACTGGACAGTGCATGCTATTAGCAAGCAAGTGGTTTGCCCAGCAATAGGCATGTAGATCAACGGGGCCGCCTTGACTTAACCCCAGTTGTGCCACGCCAAAGCGGCCGACATCCTGAATAAGAGATAACATTCCCGGTTGAATTACTTTCAGTTTGGACATATTTGTCCTCCTTGCCGAGTAAACTCTTCTGGTGATACCTGCTTAAAACGCGCCGTGTCACCGGCAGAAACTTCTTGACTTAACCCCAGTTGTGCCACGCCAAAGCGGCCGACATCCTGAATAAGAGATAACATTCCCGGTTGAATTACTTTCAGTTTGGACATATTTGTCCTCCTTGCCGAGTAAACTCTTGTTGTGATACCTGCTTAAAACGTACTGCGTCACCGACAGAAAAGGTCACCCTTTCCGGCTGAATTACTTCCAGTCTGGACATGTTTGCCCTCCTTGCCGAGTAAACTCTTTTAGTGATACGGATTTAAAGCGAACGGTGTCACCGACCGAAAACGGCATCATCGGTTCCTTTTCCGGATTAAATAAGGTGCTTGGGCAGTTACCAATAATCTGCCATCCACCCGGTGAATCATCGGGATAAACGGCTGTCTGCCGATCCGCAATACCGACACTGCCTGCCGGTATTTTTAGGCGTGGACTGGCGTGACGGGGCATAATGATCCGGTCATCGACGCTGCCAAGAAAGGCGAAACCGGGAGAGAATCCGATCGCGCACACGGTATAAAGGGTCTGGCAATGAATATCGATAACCTGCTGAACAGATAAATTCTTCGCTTCAGCAAGCGTCTGCAAATCCGGTGCCACATCAGCGTGGTAATAAACGGGCAGTTCAATAATTCTTGCCTGGCTTTTTTGTGATTTTTGCTCAAAACCACCAAGCAGCTCGGTTAAGCCTGCTTCCAGAGTTGTATAGGATATTTTTAAAAGATTGAATTCGATCATAATCGAGGTATAAGAGGGCACCACCTCAATAATCCCGGCGCTGAATTCGAGGCGAATTTTTTCGCACAGAGAACCGATCAGAGATGCCCGTTTTGGGTCAATAGTGTCCCCGATATAAATCATTGCATGGGTTTCTGATACCCGCTTGATAACCGCTGATTTCATGGGTTCAATGCCCTGAAAAGTTGTTCGACCGTTGCCACCGACTCCGGATTGTCTCCATGGACACAGACACTGTCAGCGTTAAGCTGCAGTTGGCCACCCTCGATTGTGGTAACACAACCATTGTTGGCTAATTGCATCACCTGTTCGATAATTTGTTCTGCGTTATGATATACCGCACCCGCCTGTGAGCGCGGAGCAAGTCGGCCTTCCGGTGTGTAGGCCCGATCGGCAAAGGCTTCTAAAATTAAACGCACACCCGCCTGCTCAGCAATACCCTGATAGAGACTATTATTTGTTTGCGCGAGGATCATCAGCGCAGGTCGCGGAGACAGTTTGCTCAGTCCCTCAAGCACTGCGCGGAAAATATCTTCATTCACCATCATATCGTTATACAGTGCACCATGGGGTTTTACATATTCAACATTACTGCCATAGAGCTGGCAGATTGCCTGCAGAGCACCGGTTTGGTAGGCAATTAGGTGGGATATCTGCTTTTGGGAATGAGGAATACTGCGTCGTCCAAAGCCTATTTTATCGTTATATCCGGGGTGGGCACCAATCTGGACGTTTTTTTCAACGGCGGACTGAACGGTTTTGGCCATCACATCTGGATCCGATGCATGGAATCCGCAGGCGATATTAGCCATATCAATCCAAGGGAGCACTGCTTCATCTAAACCCATTTCCCAGATACCAAAACTTTCCCCCATATCGCAATTAAGTTTCATTTCTACCTTCCTGTTATGACGTTAGGCTAATTATTTGAGAGCGACGCGATAGATAAATGAACCTTATCATGATCCCAAAAGTGTGATTCAAAGATACATTGAAGGCGATTTGTAAGCAAATTGTTTTTAATTTGTTGCCAAACTATTGCAGTACGTATAAGTTCAGTGCTTGAAATTTAAGTTGTTCTGTCATTTTTTACGAAAATGATGGTGAGTATTATCTATTTTAATCAGCTGCAGTTTGTTAATAACAGCAAAATAAAATGGATAGCAGATAGGTCTAATCGACCTGAGGCGTTAAAAAAGGAACTAAAAACAATGAGAGTATTTCTTAAAACAACCACAATGCTGCTTGCGATAGCAGCCACTTCGACCAGCTTTGCCAGCACCCGATGGGATATGGCGACACCTTACGTCGATTCAACTCATCATACCCAGAATATTCGTCAATTTGCTGAAGATGTTAAAGCGGCAACCGATGGTGAGCTTGAGATAGTCGTTCATGCTGGTGGTTCGTTAATTAACCATAAAGAGATTGTCCGTGCGGTACGTTCCCGCCAGATTTCTATCGGCGAAGTGTTTATCGGTATCTTAGGCAATGAAGATCCGGTGTTTAAGCTTGATAATCTGCCGTTTTTAGCCACTGATTTTGACCAGGCGAAGAAGTTATACGATGTATCAAAAGCGACGATAGAAAATAAACTGGCCGAAGATAACATGATGTTGTTGTATTCTGTGCCATGGCCGCCACAGGGCATTTACAGTAAAAAAGCCATTAATTCTGTAGCAGACATGGAAGGTGGGAAAATGCGTGCCTACAGCTCAACCTTATCTCAATTATCTGTTTTGCTGAAGGCATCACCCACTACGGTACAAACCGTCGAAATTCCGCAAGCTTTCTCAACTGGCATTATTGATATGATGATCACCTCGCCAACAACAGGTGTTAGCAGCCAATCTTGGGATTATGTCAGCCACTATACGGACGTGCAGGCATGGATTCCAAAAAACATGGTGATTATTAATACCCGTGCATTTAAACGTTTGGATGAAAAAACTCAGCAGGGGCTATTACAGGCATCTGCTGATGCAGAGTTGCGGGGCTGGGAAATGGCCAAAAAAGAAACGGCATTAAATACTAAGATTCTTGCTGATAAAGGGATCAATGTAGCAGCGCCAACAGAAGCTTTGATGACCTCTCTTAACAGCATTGGCGATACCATGGCAAAAGACTGGTTGAAAGAAGCCGGAACTGAAGGTAAAGCCATTTTAGATGCGTACAAAAAATAATATATTCCAAACAACTTGAAGATGCTGATTCTTGCCTCTTCAAGTTGTTTGGGTCTAGTCCCCGAGGGGAATAAAAATAGGAGTTTCCATTCATGCGTTGTTTCTTGAATAAGTTGTATCACGGAGCTGGGATTTTATCCGCCGTATGTATTGTTGCCATATGTGTTGTGATTCTCGCTCGCGTGGTCGGACGCTGGATGGGAATTGTTGTTCCCTCAAGTGATGACTTTGCCGGCTTTCTGTTGGCAGCTTCAAGCTTTATGGCTTTAGCTTATACCTTTCAGCATGGTGGTCATATTCGAGTGAGCTTATTTACTTCACGCTTGAGCGAAAAAAGTGCACTTTTTTGCGAGCGTTTTGTCCTGCTCAGCGCGTCTGTTCTGAGCGCATATTTAGCCTACGAGCTTTGTTATATGGTCTGGGAGTCTTATGATTATGAGGAGGTCTCATCGGGTTTTGTCGCCATTCCAATGTGGATTGTTCAACTCCCGGTCGCCATTGGCATGGTTATATTTGCTATCTCGGTCATTGACTTGACCGTCTGCAGTCTTTTTTTCGGTAAACGGATTCCACTTTCTGAAGAGGAATCACTGGCAGAAAAAGATTTTATCAACGTTGACGGAGTAGAACGTCAGGATTCAAAGGGAAAGAGTCAATGAATGAACTGATTATTGGAGGCATCCTTCTGGTTGTGTTGTTCGGTTTTCTTGCCAGCGGATTATGGGTGGCTTTGTCACTGCTGATGGTGGCTATCTCAGGTATGATTCTACTGGGTAATGATGCCTTTGGTTTGATCTATGCAACCTCCACTTGGGGCGCAGTGTCTGACTGGTCACTTGCGGCTTTACCGCTGTTTATTTGGATGGGGGAAATCTTGTTCAGAACCCGATTATCCACTGACCTGTTTGAAGGCTTAACACCTTGGCTGGGACGAGTACCCGGTCGCTTGTTACATGTTAATATTTTAAGTTGCGGTCTATTTGCCGCAGTATCCGGATCATCGGCTGCAACGGCGGCGACTATTGGTAAAATGACCCTGCCTGAGCTAAAAAAGCAGGGCTACGATGATAAAATGGCGATTGCAACACTGGCTGGTTCAGGCACGCTCGGTCTTTTAATTCCGCCGTCGATTATCTTGATTGTTTACGGTGTGGCCGCAGAGGTCTCTATTGGCCGTTTATTTATCGCAGGTGCCGTACCCGGTATGATGTTGGTAATGCTGTTTATGGGATATACCATGTACTGGGCATTGCGCAATCCAAGCAAAATACCCAGCGATACGGTCACTTACAGTTGGTCTGTAAAGCTGAAAGCACTGCTTAAGCTTATTCCTGTTGGGCTTCTGGTGTTATTTGTTTTGGGTTCTATTTATGGTGGTTTAACAACCCCGACCGAAGCGGCTGCTTTTGGCGTCATTGGTGCATTATTGCTTGCTTTTACCGGTCGTTCCCTGACTCGGGAAAGTCTGGTTGGCAGTTTAATGGGGGCGACAAAAACCTCATGCATGATTCTTTTGATCCTTGCCGGCGCTGCCTTTTTAACCGTTGCAATGGGTTTTATCGGGTTACCCCGTATGCTGGCGGAAAGTATCGCGGCAATGGAGCTTTCTCCTTATCTGCTGCTGTTTATTTTGACCTTGCTGTTTGTGGTGCTGGGCTGTTTCTTAGACGGCATATCCGTTGTGGTGCTGACCACCTCAGTTGTTTTACCTATGGTGCTGCAGGCTGGGATTGATCCGTTGTGGTTCGGTATTTATATTGTACTAGTCGTTGAAATGTCACAAATAACTCCACCGGTCGGTTTTAACTTATTTGTCCTTCAAAGCCTCACCGGGCGTGATATGATCTTTATCTCGAAGGCTGCGCTGCCGTTTTTCTTTTTATTACTTTTCGCGGTCGTAATAGTCACGGTATTCCCGGGTATTGTCACTTGGCTACCATCGGAAATGACTGCCAGTTAAAATAGAGGTAACTATGAAAAAAAATGAATATTTTCCAATCGTTTCTTCATCACATTTGATGGGGAAAGATTCCGTTACGTTAAGTGAGTTTGAGTATGCATTAACCATGCTTAATAACGCCTTTGAACGTTGGATGCTGTCATGCAGTTTTGCCGCCGGGCTTCCTGAGCTGGGACCGCTTGATATTCTGGTACTGCATAACATGCATCATCGTGACCGGCCAAAACGGATCGTGGATGTGGCATTTACGCTCAATATTGAAGATATTCATAATGTCTCCTATTCGGTGCGCAAATTGGTTAAGCGGGATCTTGTTGAAAGTGAAAGGCGCGGCAAAGATACCTATTATAAAGTGGCGGAAAGCGGGCGAGAATTTTGCGCTGAATATCGCAAGATCCGCGAACAATGGCTTGTTGATGCTGTTAGCAAATTGGACATTGGCGATCAACTGGGTGAACTTGCCGCTACCATGAGAACCTTGTCGGGTATTTATGATCCGGCATCACGTGCTGTACGTTCATTGTAATGTGCTTTTAGCCTCTGAAAAAAATTCAGAGGCTTCTTAAGCGCAATCAGCTTAAGCAGCGAAGTACTTGAAGGTTACAGATATAAACGCTTGTCGATAACTATTTTTAAAAACCAGACAAGACTATTTTCCCCTTGGATTTTTCCGATTCTAATAAAGCATGCGCCATGATAAGGTTGGTGGCATTGATTGTTCCAAAATCATTTGCAACAGTCGATTTTAATTTTCCCTGATCCACCATCTTAGCAACGCGGGTTAATAATTTATGCTGCTCAATCATATCCTCTGTTTCAAATAGTGAGCGGGTAAACATTAGTTCCCAATGAACAGAGACGCTCTTACGCTTAAGCGGCATAATATCGAGGGTCGCCGCATCATCGATCACGGCTAATTTTCCCTGTGGGGCGATAATTGTCGCAATATCCGCGAAATGATCTTCCGTATGGGTAAGACTGGCGATGTAGTTTACATTGTCCAGACCAATTGCCTGTAGCTCCTGTTCTAAATTGTGACGGTGGTCAATCACATGGTCAGCACCTAATGCTTTGACCCAACTTTGTGTTTCCGGTCTTGATGCGCTAGCAATAACAGTCAGATTGGTGAGCTGTTTCGCGAGTTGAATCATGATCGATCCCACACCGCCCGCAGCGCCAATAATTAATAGGGTACCTTTACTCTGACTATTAAGATTAAAGCGATCAAATAATATTTCCCATGCTGTAATTGAAGTAAGTGGCATGGCGGCTGCTTCACGGCAGGATAAATTTTTGGGAGACAGAGCAACGATTCTTTGATCAACCAGATGGTATTCACAATTTGCACCCTGGCGGTTGATTGCACCTGCATACCACACTTTATCGCCGGGTTTAAATAAGGTTACCTGCTCACCAATGGAGACAACGGTTCCAACCGCATCCCAACCTAATATTTTGTATTGCTGATCGGTAGGAGAGACGTTATTGCGAACTTTTGTATCGACGGGATTCACTGAAATAGCCTCAACATTGACTAATATATCAGTGCCACTGGCGACTGGTTTTGGAAGGTCGATATCAATCAAAGCTTGAGGATGGGTAATTGGTAGTGAATTTTGGTAAGCAACTGCTTTCATGTAGACTTCCTTTTTTAGTGATATAGCCAAATTACTTGAAGATCCAAGAATCATTATCTCCCAGTAGTTTGAGGTTCGATTAACAGCGTTAAGCTGTTCGCCTCAGATGTGCAAATAAAGCAGCATAGCAGGTTTCTCTCTGCTGCTAATAATAGATATTCTCTGCTGCGCGCGAGCTCACAGGAAAATTATGCGGGTCGCTTCTGCAATCGATTGAGCCAGTTTTTTTGCAATAATTAAACTTAATAAGTGTGATTATGATCTTGTTATTATTGATATTGAATTTAAAAAATAATATAATAGTGATCTAAGTCGCATTTTAAAGGGGTTGTTATGAAACAAAAAATTGTTAACATTAGTCGCGAGATATTTGAATTATTTATCATGTTTGCTGCCACTGCAGCGATTGTTTTAATACAAACTTCAATTTGGATGTAATCGAGCAGCAGCTCGATTACCCTTTTTTAAATACACACCTTCAATATTTCATTCTACCTGACATTTAAGCCGTTCAATGAGCCTTTCGAGTGATCACAATACTCAGTTCAATCAAAGCATTGTTATATCTGCTAATCCGCAACCCTAGAAAGCATTAAATGCTACGCAGAATCAAATAAAATGAACTATATTAAACCAGTATTCTAGGGCGTTAATCGCAGTCCTCTAAGCAGGGGCAGGGGAGATAATGTTATGACTCAAATAAAACCAATGCCAATATCAATACTAAAACTGACTCACATTTATTACAACCCGCATAAGTGAAGAGAAAATTGGCGTATTTCCTATTAATACTTTACTTATCCTCAAATAATCAAGGATCTATAAAATGAAAAAATGGTTAGCACTTTGTGCCGGTGGTTTACTGTTGAGCTTACAGGTTGCCGCTAATGAGGATCAAATAACAATAGAGCAGTTTCAGCGTTCGTCAAGCACCACTGAATTTTTTGCTAATGCTTATGGTTATGCCGTTTTTCCTACTATAGGTAAAGGCGGTATTGGTCTTGGCGGAGCCTATGGAGAAGGGCAAGTCTACTTAGGCGGACGGCCAACGGGCAGTGTGAATATGATACAAATCAGTTTGGGTTTTCAGTTGGGCGGTCAAGCCTTCAGCCAAATTATTTTCTTACAGGATAAGCGGGCCTATGATGCTTTTACCGCCGGTAGCTTTGAATTTGGCGCTCAAGTAAGTGCCGTTGCGCTGACCTATGGTACATCGGCGCAAGCAGGTAGTACTGGGACTGGGGCTGCGTTAGGTAATAAGCAAAGCAAAGCAAATTATGTCGGTGGTTTTGCAATCTTCACTTTGGCGAAAGGTGGTTTAATGTATGAAGCGAGTATTGCCGGGCAAAAATTTAATTTTAAAGCGGCGGAGCCTGATAACAAAGAAGATTAATGATTTTCAGATAGGGGGCATACTTAGTTTTCATGCAGCGTCGACTCTGCGGATCTCAATTTTTCCCTGTTTATTGTTTTACTTTCTTTAACAGGGGCTATAAATTACGCTTAATTGTCATATTTGATGGATTTTAAAATGAATTTTCTTGCACACTTGCATATTGCAGAGCATACCGGGACTAGCTTTGTAGGGAATTTTTTGGGCGATTTTGTTAAAGGAAACCCCAGCGGAAAATTTAATAGTGATATTGTGCAGGGAATTCGTCTGCATCGTTTTGTTGATAGTTATACTGACCAGCATCAACTGGTTAAATTAGCTAAACCATTGTTTGCTATCGATCAGCGTCGTTATGCACCTATTGCTTTAGATATGTTTTGGGACCATTTTCTGGCTAAGCATTGGTCTCAATTTCATCATCTTTCATTATACGGCTTTTGCCAGCAAGCGCAGTTACAAATTGAATTGGAATCGGCCGGTGAAATAAATGCATTTCCGGATAGTTTTAAAAAAACATCAGCATTACTTTGGCAGCAAAGGTGGATTGAATCTTACCAGAAAGTAGAGAATATTCAGTATGCGCTAGAACGTATGTCTTGCCGCAGCATAAGAATGGCCCCATTAGCTTTAACCGGTGAAACCTTAGTTAAACATTATGCTGGGCTCTCGGAAATATTTTTTGAGTTATATTCAGATTTATTAGATAAAACGGCTGATCATGTTATTGAAGGGAATAAATAAGATGTTATACCAAAAGAATTAATTAACTGATCAATGATTGCGAAGGAAAAATTAACACTAAAGTTGGATTCGATCGTTATTCTCCTGTTCAAAATCGTATGGAACGATTTTGAACAGCTTGAGCTGACCACAAAGTTGTGATGAGCAGGATGTTCTGCATAAAAGATCAACAGGCCCTAGGGATAATTTTAACCAGCAAGGGTGATCATCTTTTTAGTTCTTTTGGTATTTTATATCCAAACTATTTGCTGATGCCTGCATCTTTAAATGATTTGGGTATGCGATAAGTATTTTATTTAGTGAAAAAATCAGACTGATTCAGTGAATAAATGCTTAATATTTTCAAAATCACTTTTACCGGAAATGATTTCTTCAATGCTCAAACCTGAGACTTCATGGGGGAAAACTAACCACTCTTCCGATTCATGGATAAAATAATCAGGCACTATGGCAACAGTTTTATTTTTAGGTTTGTAATAGGGCGTAGCAATGCGTACATCGGTGGGCATATTTAAGCGCATTTCTGCTGTCAGTCTTTCAACTAATGCCACCACACTTCTGCCTGAGTCGAATACATCATCAACAATTAATAAGCCATCATCAGCATTCGCATTTTCAATAATATAATGCAGGCCATGAACTTTTATGGTTTTACTTTGTTTACCAATACCATAATAGGAAGAGGTACGCACTGCAATATGGTCGGTATCTACTTTTTTGTAATCAAAGTATTCCTGTACTGCAATACCAATAGGAGCTCCTCCTCGCCAAATACCAACAATAAATTGTGGACGAAAACCGCTGTCATAGACTTGTGCGGCAAGACGAAATGAGTCTTCAAGTAGTTGTTGGGCAGTAATATATACTTTGCTAGACATTTAATAACCTCTGCGAGTGAATTTTTGCGCAAAGTTTAGAGCAACAGGAGAAAATAACAATAACCTAGATCCTATTTATTGTGTTTTTTTACATAAAGTTATTATTATTATTACCGAGCCGGCCCACAGGCAGATAGTTCTTCATCTAGATAGGTATAAATCGTTTTTCAAACATATTTAGTTTGATTTCTCAGGCTTTCCAAGGCCCGGCATTGATTATCTTTTAATAAAATTTTTTAAACTCCGCTGCAGTAACTGCTTTGCTAAATAAATATCTTTGACCATATTCACACTGTTGCCGCGCCAATAAATTAGACTGCCAGTCATTCTCAATGCCCTGTGCAATGACTTTTAATTTCAATGCGCTGGCCATTGCTAAGATAGCGGTAACCAAACTCATGTCTGCACTGTTGGTCGCCATATTACTAATGAACACACGGTCAATTTTAAGCGTTGAAAAAGAAAACTTTTGTAGATAATTTAATGCGGAATAACTTCTTCCAAAGTCATCAATGGAGAATTGAACACCATCCACTTTGTGCTCTTCTAACATGCTCATAAGATTATCTGATTGCTTAATCAGAAGGCTTTCCGTTATTTCCATTTCGAGTGATCGTTCTCCAATAATGTGAATCAATCCATTTTTTCGGCCAAAAGAATAAATTCATCGGAAGAGATAGAACCTAACTGCTTATCTTGCCAGCGCAAAAGTGCTTCAGCAGCGATGATTTTACGCGTTTTTAGGTCAATAATAGGCTAATAGTATAGTACTAACTCATTATTACTAATGGCTTGGTGTAAGCTACTGTTTAATAAAAGATTACGCAGCACGTCATGATTCATGCTTGGCTCGTAAAAGCTGAAACCATTACGTCTGGCTTCTTTAACTCTGTGCTGGGCGGTATCTGCATTTTTCAGCAAATTTTTTGGGGGGTGCCGTCCTGTGGGTAGATAGACATAGCGATGCTGGTCGAGGTGAAAAATTCCTGATTATCAATATGAAAAGGTTGATCAAAGTAAGTGAGAATTTTACAGGCTAAATCTTGTGCTGCTTTTTCGCCTGTTATTTTAGGAATAATGAGTAAAATTCATCTCCTTCCAAACGAGCGACGGTATCTGTGTTGCGCACTGAGCTAATCAGTTGCTTGCTGGTTTGCTGGATAATTTGATCTTCAGCTCCATGGCCCAAAGTATTATTAATCTGTTTGAAATTATCCAAATTGATAAACATGGTCAGGATCTGCGTATTATCTCTTTGGGAGTGATTAATCGCTAGAATAAGCCTGTTTTGGCTGCAGCTTCTATTAGGTAATTGAGTCAAAGAGTCGTGGTTAGCTTGATGGACAAGCTCTTGCTCGGCGAGAATAGTTTGTTGTTTAGTTGATAGTTCAATCTCAGTGTGCAGTATTATATTGGCTTTATTGATCCGCATTAGACAATAAAGTCCCATGAATACTGGGAATGCTAAGATTGAAATGGCGGCGACATGTTCGTGATGGATAGTTAAAATAACGTCTCCATATTCAAAGTTCAGGCCGTTAATAATACTGAGCATAGCATCTATGGTATTACGGGTGATGGTAATCTTGTCATCATCAGCACCAAAACTCGCTGCAATGGCATCTGTCATTTCTTTGGTATGAGGGCAATCATCAAATTTACGTTATATATTCTACAGATTACTGGCAACAATTTGATTATTGTTATTATAGCTGTTGAGTACATGACGAGGCATTGAACTGGTCGAACCTATGTTCATATAGGTCGTTTTTGGATCGATAATAAACTCTTCACTTACTTTTTCCCAAAAATTTTCATCACAATGGTAACCGTCTGAATGCTCCCAACCACCTCTAGCTTGATCTGAATGATTCCGCCTAGAGTTACTTTTCTGTGCCGTGCCCGACAGTGCGCGCACAATGGCAATACCGATAGTGGTTTTAAGAAAATCTCGACGGCTGAAAGGTAAAGACTGGCTGTTGCTCTTTTTACTTATCTTTAAAACTCCATTTTGTTATTAAAAAGCTCCAGTTTTATTATTTGTTAATGGTTTATATTACTCAGAGCTTGTGCGCCTTCCAATTTTTTATTGACTCTTCGAATCTAGATTACTGTTTCAATTGGAAAGTTAGACATTTTATGCTGCCTAATTTTGTGTGAAAGCCAAAGTGAAACTAGCCTGTTTTGTGACTATTGATTGCTCAAGTTGTGCAAAGATAGTTTTAGTGACAGATTGCTTGGTTTGTTGATAGCAATAATAATCCAAGGGATCAGAAGAAAATATTGACTTAGACGTCTATACGGCTTAGTGTTCGACGGTATTTCGCTTTCATCTGTTTTCCGTATAGTGTGAATAGAAAAATGTAGGTCACTCACCGTTAAATTCAGGAAATTTGATGATCCAGATAAAAAAAGTTAATAAAGTATTTTATCAAGCCGGGCGAGCAATTCATGCACTCAGTAATATTAACCTCTCTATTGAGGAAGGTAGTATTTTTGGTGTTATAGGCTCATCGGGTGCGGGTAAGAGTACTTTAATTCGCTGTGTTAATTTATTAGAACGCCCTTCAAGTGGCAGCATTATTATTGATGGCGTTGATCTTACTCAACTATCAACGCAAGAGTTAACCTTAACACGCCGTAAAATTGGCATGATTTTCCAACACTTTAACCTGTTATCTTCGCGAACCGTTTTTGATAACGTTGCGCTGCCCCTTGAGTTGGCAGCTGTAAGCAAGGATAAAATTAAAGAGAAGGTTAATAGTTTGTTGGAGCTTGTTGGCCTAACCGACAAAATAGATACCTACCCTGCTAATTTAAGCGGGGGACAAAAACAGCGAGTGGCGATTGCGCGTGCGTTGGCGTCCGATCCTGTGGTTTTATTGTGTGATGAAGCGACCAGCTCACTGGATCCTGCAACCACACAATCAATTTTAGAACTACTGCGCAAGATTAACAGAGAGTTAAATTTGACCATTTTGTTAATCACCCATGAAATGGCAGTTGTCAAAGGTATCTGTGCACAAGTTGCTATTATTGGTGATGGAAAAATGGTTGAAAAAGGACCTGTTGGTGATATTTTCGCACATCCTAAAACAGAATTGGCACGTCAGTTTATCCGTTCTACTCTGGATCTTACTATTCCCGCCGATTATCGTGCGCGTTTATTACCAACTCGAGTTGAAAAAAGTTTTCCATTAGTGCGTTTAGAGTTTACCGGCGCATCGGTTGATACTCCTTTAATCAGCCAGCTGGCGCGGCAGTTTGATATAGATATCAGTATTATAAGCTCCAATATGGACTATGTTGGCGGGGTTAAATTTGGCCTGATGTTAGCTGAGTTTTTTGGCACAGAAGAAGCGACTTTAAAAGCGGTTGCTTTTTTAAAAGAACATAATGTAGAAGTTGAGGTGTTAGGTTATGTCATTTGATTCAGTGTTGAGTTGGTGGGAGGGGCATGAAGGCCTTCTGCAATTATTACTCGAAGCGTTAGGTGAGACAGTCGCGATGGTGTTCGCTTCCGGATTTATCGGATTTGCGATCGGCATTCCCATTGGTATTGTCTTACACTTAAGCAAAAAAAATGGATTACTTGAGCATCATTTGCTTAATAAAATATTGGGTATTGTAGTCAATATTGGCCGCTCCATTCCCTTTATCATTCTGTTGGTGGCGATTATTCCTTTTACGCGCTTTATTGTGGGTACTACAATCGGAACCGCCGCGGCGATTGTGCCGCTAACCATTGGTGCAATTCCGTTTATTGCGCGTCTTGTTGAGGGGGCGTTATTAGAGGTACCCTCAGGATTAGTCGAGGCCGCGCAGGCAATGGGTGCAAAACCGCAACAGATTATTACTAAAGTACTTTTACCAGAAGCGCTACCCGGCATTATCAATGCCGTTACTATTACGCTTGTGACCCTAGTTGGTTATTCGGCAATGGCCGGCACTGTTGGTGGCGGTGGCCTTGGAGATGTCGGCATTCGTTATGGCTACCAACGCTTTGATGCGACCGTGATGATGATTACAGTAGTGATTTTAGTTTTTATTGTACAACTTATTCAATCAATGGGTGATCACTTAGTTAAGTATGTGGATCACCGCTAAGAATACCCATTTACGTTAACATTTAAAAAATCAAGGGATACCTTGATAGGAGATATACTATGAACCTGAAAAATATTTTTACCGTTGTAGGACTTGCTTCCACACTGCTTATAAGTGCCTGTGGTGATAAAGATGCCGTTGTTGATAATAATAAAATTACCGTCGGTGTTATGGCCGGAGCCGAAGCACAAGTAGCTGAAATTGCTGCAAAAGTTGCAAAAGAAAAATACGGGCTGGAAGTGGAGTTAATTACTTTTTCTGATTACATCACGCCAAATGCCGCACTTGCCGAAGGCTCTATTGACGTTAATGCATTCCAGCATAAACCTTATCTGGATCAGCAAATCAAAGATCGTGATTATAAATTTGCAGTAGCAGGTAATACTTTTGTTTACCCTATTGCCGGTTACTCAAGCAAAATCAAATCACTTGATGAATTAAAAGAGGGTGATCTAATTGCGGTACCAAGCGATCCAAGTAATTTAGGCCGTTCATTGATGCTGCTTGAACGCCAGGGTCTGCTGGTATTAAAAGAGGGTGCAGGTCTGAGTGCCACGGTACTTGATATTGTTAGTAGTAGCCCTGAAAATTTAGATATTGTTGAGCTCGAAGCGGCGCAGTTGCCACGCTCTTTGGAAGATGTGAGCCTGGCTATTATTAATACAACCTATGCAAGCAGCATTAACTTGTCACCTGAGAAAGATGGGCTTTTTGTTGAAGGTAAAGACTCTCCTTATGTGAACTTAGTCGTTGCACGTGAAGATAATGTCGATGCTGAAAATGTACAAAATTTTATTAAAGCATACCAGACAGAAACAGTTTATGACGCTGCAATGGAAATTTTTAAAGATGGTGTTGTTAAGGGTTGGTAAATAAGACTCTTTAACTAAGTGCTTGTCAGAGGAAAACTAAAAAGTATTGATCTTAGATCAATACTTTTTTTTTGCCTGTGGGCGCAATATAAATTGATTTTAAATAATAGACCTTATAAAAGTAGTCACTGGGAGAGCGAATGAAACTTGCTATTATTGGACTGGGTGATATTGCGCAAAAAGCGCATTTACCCGTTATTACTCAAATTCCTGGCCTTGAAGTAGTCCTCTGTACGCGCGATAAAAACACCTTAAAAAAATTTTCTAAGTTGTATCGTATTGATCAATTATATTCAGATTATAAAGACTTAATTAAAGCTGGGATTGATGCGGTGATGATCCATAGCAGCACCATTTCCCATCTGCAAATTGCCACTTTTTTTTTACAACAGGGCATTCCAACCTTTGTTGATAAACCTCTGGCGGATAATGCCTTTGATTGTGAACTACTCTATGAGTTGGCTGCAAAGTATCAACAACCTTTATACTTGGGCTTTAATCGTCGTTTTATTCCTTTGTACAATCAGTATCTGCCTACTGTTCAAAACAGCAATGAGCATTCATCTTTATTATCGCTACGTTGGGAGAAAAATAGATTCAATCAACCGGGGAATATTCGGACTTTTATTTTTGACGACTTTATTCATCCGCTGGACAGTATCAACCTTGATGCTAAAAATAACTTAGATGATGTCTACCTTACCTGGCAGTCTCAAGATCAGCAGTTATCCCGTGTGGATGTTCAGTGGCAACAACAAAACACCCTATTGCATGCCTCAATGAATCGTGTTTATGGTGCAACCAAAGAGCGACTCTCCGCGAGTTATAAAAATGATGCTTTTGAGTTTGATTCCTTCGTCTCGGGTAAACGTTGGCAGAATAATCAAGAGTCGGTCATTGCGCTGCCTGACTGGACGCCGATGTTAACCAGCAAAGGTTTTACGGGGATGATCGATGATTGGTTAACCGTAGTGGAAAAAGGTAAGTTAGCAGAGTTGGTTGTTGAACGTAATCTTGCAACGCATCAATTAGCCGAACTCATTTGCCACAAGATATTGGCAGAATAGTCTGTATACAAGGCAAATGAACGAAAGACTCGCAAGAAACTTGCGAGTCGCCATTTTTTCAAAATAATAGTTGATTACTTCCTTAACAGCTTTGTTATTATTGTTTTTTGTATGGCGAAATGGAAAAGCATGAATAAATATCCTTTGATTGAAATCCCCTTTAATAAGCGCAACCAATGCTGGTTTTGTGGTGAGCCACAAGACAAAGTCATTAACTTTCCTAAATACAGTAGCGAAGAGAGTTTAATTACCCATGCGCCAATTTGCGTGCCGTGCTGTAATGAGTGTGCTGGTATTGTTCAACGTACTGCATTCAGTTCATTATTTTCCTACCGGGATGCGATTAAAAAAGCATTAACGGTCAAACATCAAAAAACCTTGGCTATAGGGTCGAATTGGACTAAGCAGGAGCTGGCAGAATCTGAACTTGAAGGCAGTGCTTTTGAAGGGTTTAAACGCAGTGCCTGGTTTATGTTTGAAATGATCCAGACACGTATTAATTATCAAGGTTGGGAACTGCGGGTAAATAACGACAAGCTCTATCTTGAACAAGAAACGGAAGCTTTTGATTTTGATGGTACAAGTTATGTTAATCTGGACAGTGCGGTTATTCATGCGATTAAAACCTTTCATCTTGATGAGCAGTTATTTACTCGAGTATTAAGTGTGATCGGTAAAGAAAAGTTTGGTCAGGCAATTCGCTTATGTCGCCTGCATCCGCAATTAACCAGTAAAAACAGAGAAGGCGTTTTTGTGGATATTTTAGAAAGTATTGGCTTGTAGCTGAGCATAGCGAGGCTTAATTTAAGCGATTAAAACCTTTCATCTTGATGAGCAGTTATTTACTCGCTTGGATTCAAATAGTAAGTGTGACCGGTAAAGAAAAGTTTGGTCAGGCAATTCGCTTATGTCGCCTGCATCCGCAATTAACCAGTAAAAACAGAGAAGGCGTTTT
>JBLHWW010000003.1:0-63230 GCA_047629075.1 Psychromonas sp.
CGCGTGTAAAAGTCCATGATTTTTGTGTCATCCGAAAGACTACACTTTGTGGGCTACCTAAATGGTGGCCTTTTTTGTTTATGGTGGTAAATTTTCTAGGGCGCTTTGCCCTTTTGCGAGTTAGAAAGCTAAGTCTATTTAGACTAAAATGAGTTTGAAATGAATCAAATTTTATTGTCCATCGACAACAGATACTGGCGAGCTCTACTGCCATATACTCAATGAGTACCTTAAAAGCCAAGAACGGCAAGGTGGCTATTTTTGTAAAGGATTTTCGGGTTAATAATATCTTAAATATTCACCTAACCCATAATTTTTACAAAACAATGTTTTTTTGTAATGAATTTTAGGTGGCTTAAACAACCTAAAGCCCATCAAACCTACCCCATTACTCACTCACTGGGTTAATGCATTTTTAGTGCATATAATGTGAGCTTTAAACCAACAGCCCACGCGACTTCACTGAGCCCGGCAAGAAAGAGGATTAACCAAGCCATATATTTAACCTTATATATGAGGCCGTCCCCTGAATTTGATGGAGCGGTGAGGTCGTCCTCACATCCCGATTGAATTTAATTGAACTTAGATAATAACGGTTCAATTGCATATTGGCTAGCCAACTAGGCCGTAGAAAGTATTATTTTTAGGCACAAGGGACAACAGTAAAGGGATCTGACAAATTAACTATTTTACTTCACATAATCGTAATAAGGCGCGGGGGAGAAATCACAAAAAAATGACAAAGTCATTAAAACATAATCGTGAAGCTTGTCTCTTCTGCCATATTGAGCATATTGAGCAATTTTAAATATCAGCGATTGAACCTAAAGGCTAAATTCATGGATCGAATTTCAAAATCAAGCAAAACCACTCTGGGCCAGTGTACGTTAATTTGTATGGCGGGGTTATTAGTCAGTATCGGGACATTGTTTTGGTGGGGAGCATATAGCCAACTTGCCGCAAGCTTTGATGCTTTTGACGCTAGCTATTATGAAAACGAATTAAAAAGAGTTAACGGTGTGCTAAAACAGGACCAACTTTCATTCGAACTGCAAATAAAAGACTATGCCCATTGGGATGATACAGAAGCATTTGTGTCGGGCGGCTATCCTGTTTATATAGAAAAAAACTTTAGCCCAATATCACTCGCGAACAATCAGATCAACGGCTATCTTATTGCCAGACTGGATGGCTCGTTTGCCGCTCCCCCTATGATACTTTCCGATGATGCTCTTATTCCCATGCCCGCGAAGATGAGATTGGCATTGGCTCCCCTGTTACCCAGTTTAATGACTGCCGATAAATCGACAGCCAACACCAAGCTATTTTGGTTTAAGGAGCAAGCAATTTTTGTTTCTGGCGTAACTATCACAGATTCTAATGAATCCAGACCCCCAAGCGGTTACCTGTTGTTTTTTCGTCATTTTGATAGCGCTATATTGGATAGATTCAGATCCTTAACTTCGGTCGATTTTACTTTACTGCCGCAGCCCAAAAACAACAAAGCAGACGTTAAGGTGCAATACTTGTCCAACATGGATCAGCCTACCTGGGTAGTCAGCAAAAGCCTGAATAAATTACCCGCTATTATTGAAATACAGGGAACCACACATTTAAAAAAAGAACGTTACATGAGTTTTTTATTATTGGGCAGCAGCGTTGCGGGCTTAACTTTATTTTCATTGCTGGGTATTTATCTATCCCTTCATTTTAGGATTCTGAAAAGACTGCATATTTTTTCTCAGCTTGCGGATCAACGCCGATTTTCACCACAGCAGCCTGTACGTTGGCCAATTAAAAATAACGATGAACTTGATAATCTTGCCTTTACTTTGAATGAATTAATGTCCGAAGTGGAAGTGAGGCATGAAGAGATGAGTTTTCTTGCAGACCATGATCCCCTTACGGGATTAGGTAACCGGCGCCTATTGATGACACGGCTCGATGCGAATATGAGTCGGCAGCAACGCTATCCAACTTTTGTCAGCACGCTGTTGTTTCTTGACCTCGATGAATTCAAGTTACTCAATGATGGGCTGGGCCATACTGCAGGAGACGAGATCCTTAAACAGATGGCCCTGCGCATGCTCTCACAAGTACGTAATTACGACACGGTTGTTCGCTTAGGCGGTGATGAATTCGCTATCCTGCTCGATGGCCTTGGACCCGAGATGGCACACTCATTTGCTGAACGATTACTGGTCAAAATAACTCAACCCTTCCAGCAGAACGGTCAAAATATAAGGATAAGGGCTTCGGTCGGGCTAACAGCAGTCAATGCTAGCCTCTGTAAAGAAAATCTGGTCAGATATGCTGATTTGGCGATGTATGAAGCCAAACGACTTGGTAAGGGGCAAGTGACCACTTTTAAAATGGCGCTGCTCGATGTGGTTTCCCGCCGGATGCTGTTAGAGCAGGCGCTGCATTCCGCGCTTAATGCTCATCAGCTTGAAGTATGGTTTCAACCTATCGTTGATTTAAACAGCGGAAAGGTGATAAGCATGGAGGCGCTATCACGCTGGTCACTTGCCGGAGAATTTATTCCACCGGAAGAGTTTATTAATATTGCTGAAATAACGGGAATGATTGTACCACTGGGGCAGCAATTATTTGACAAGGTGGGCATCGCTCTGCAGGAACTACGAACAGAACACTCGAATCTTCAATGCAATATTAATCTATCGGTCAGACAATTCCGGAATAGGGATTTATTTACCGAGATCACCTCCTGCCTGAATAAATATCAGTTGCCGACGTCGGCTTTCCATTTAGAGTTGACGGAAAGTATGGTGGTTGAGGCGGAAGCAGATGTATTACCTATGATGCAAAAACTGGTTAAACATGGCTTCAAATTTCACTTAGATGACTTTGGCACCGGACATTCTTCGCTTAATCGTCTCAAGAATCTGCCCTTTGATACGCTGAAAATCGATCGCAGCTTTGTGACTTCGCTAGGCCGGGGAGATGATGTGATGGCCCGAAATATTATCAATATAGGCAACGAGTTGGGGATGAGTATTATTGCTGAAGGGGTCGAGACCCAAGTCGAGCTGGATAGATTAGTGGACTTAGGATGCGCGCAGATTCAAGGTTATTATTTTGCTAAACCTATGCCCTTGAGCGAACTTAAAAAGTGGCTGCATGAGAAACAGCATCAGGTGATACAAATAAAATCAAAACGACAAGCCTAGGGCTTAACTTTACACCTGCTTAAAGGATTTATGGGAACATAAATAGGAATCCATAACGGTCAGGCCGACTAAGTGAAATAATTTAAATCGCCATATAAGTTGCCCTCTTGGGTTCAATATTTATCAAAACTTGAAGGATTTATGTCTATTTTGCAAGTGATCACTTAAATATTTATTTTGGTATTATATTATAGGTAGGGTGCATTCTATGCACCGCAATCGGTGCGCGGAGGACACCCTACTAACGATACGGTTGTTGTCATGGTTGGTGGTAGTTAGCGTTCAAATAAGACGGTCATTAAATTGAATAATTTATCAATTCTGTACCTTCCCCTTTATTCGCCGGAGCTAAATCCAATTGAACCAGAGTGGTAACATCTGATCACTTAATTCTTTCTTTTGCTATTAAGCTGAGAGTTCTGTTGAAACACTAGGTGAATATTAAAATTGAAGGTAGATCTTGATCAGCTTGCGAAGAGAAAATAGCAGAGTCTAATTTCAGCGCTTCAATTTCCACACTATACCTCATGCACTAAAAATGGCTTAGGCAACATCTTATCAGTATTTGCTCACCGGGTATTTTTGAAGGACGCTAAAACACAAAAATCAACCCTATAGGTTGATTTTTAGATTCTTATTACTAAGAATAATTGGAGCGGGCAGCGGGAATCGAACCCGCATTATCAGCTTGGAAGGCTGGAGTAATAGCCATTATACGATGCCCGCATAATATTTTAAATTTTTCTTAAATAGCAAAATACAATGCCAGGCATTGTAATTTACGTTGCAATGCATAAATGCGTTGCATTTCACAATGTGGCCTTGTGAAATAAATATGGTGGAGGGGGACGGATTCGAACCATCGAAGCTTTCGCGGCAGATTTACAATCTGCTCCCTTTGGCCGCTCGGGAACCCCTCCTAGACTTAAATGGTGCCGACTACCGGAATCGAACTGGTGACCTACTGATTACAAGTCAGTTGCTCTACCAACTGAGCTAAGTCGGCTCCGTCTAAGTGGTGCGAATAATAGAGAAGTTGGGCAATGCTTGCAAGCCTTTCTTAGAAATACTTGGTATTTATTGACTGTTTGCTTAAAAAAAAATCAACAATGCCTATTTTCGTTTACAAATCAAACAACCATCTGTTTTTAGGCCAGTTTGATTTTGTGGTGACGCAATACAATTTTAATTTTTTGCACTCAACTATTGAAAATAAGAGCTTAATTTGCCAAACGCAGGGAAATCTCTCCACCGATAAATTCTTTAACTTGTCCCTCTATTTCCAATAACAGGGCGCCGTGAGTATTAACACCGCGGCAGATACCGGTGGTGACGGTATCTGCAATCAGTAAGTTGACCTTTTTATCTAAAAAACAATCTAATTCCAACCAACGTGGTAAATAAGGTGTTAAACCGGATTTTTCATAACGGGGTAATAAGTATTGCAGCTCTTTAATTAAAGTTGCACTTAATTCGTTTCTATCCACGCCCGTCGCCATTAATGCATTTAAATCTGCCCAGGGTTGGCTTATTAATTTAGCCTGCTCAGGCGGCATTTTAATATTAATGCCAATGCCTATCACGCAGTGGCAAGCAGCTGTTGCCTGAGCATTTAACTCAATGAGAATACCCGCCAATTTTTTATCCTGATAATAAATATCGTTTGGCCATTTTAACGAAACACCCTGTATGCCCATTTTTTCCAGAGTATTAACCACGGCGATTCCAACCAGCAAACTCAGCCCTGAGATTTTATCCAGACCAGAATCGAAATACCAATAAAATGAAAAATACAGATGTGAAGCAAAGGGTGAAACCCAGGTACGCCCTCGCCTTCCCCTTCCTGCTAGCTGATATTCAGCAATACAGGTTTGCCCATTTTCTAAATTAGGAATTTGATCTAATAAAATTTGATTTGTTGAATCAACAATTTGCTCAACTTTTATATTGTCATACCCGCAAAGTTGGCGAATTTTCTGCTCATTTAATAATTTAATCAGCGTCGCACTTTGATAACCGCGCCCGGGGACTTTATAAATATCCACTCCAATCCCCTGTAAGCCTTTGATATAGTTATTGACCGAGGTGCGTGAAACGCCTAAAAGCTCACCTATTTTTTCACCCGAATGAAACTCACCATCGGCCAATAACGTTAATAGAAGATTACCCTGTTCATTCAGTTCTGACATTTGTTAACCGCCTTCGTTAAGTTGCTCTCGCCCATCGCGCAGATAAAGCGCACTTCGTGTTCTAAGTTTATATTAAATTTTTCTTTGACTGTTGTCCGCACCAAATTCGCCAATTGAATAACATCTGCAGCGCAGGCGTTGTTTTGATTAATTAAGACTAATGCTTGCTGCTGATGCACAGCCGCACCACCAATATGAGCGCCTTTTAAATTGGCCTGCTCGATAAGCCACCCAGCCGCTAATTTTACCTGCCCATTCGCCTGCGGGTAATGGGGCATGTGCGGATATAAAGCCAGTAACTGCAAGGAGTGTTGCGCTGTTACTAATGGATTTTTAAAGAAACTGCCAGCATTGCCCAACTTGGCCGGATCGGGTAATTTCTCACTGCGAATTTGACACACAGAAGCAAAAATCTGTTTGGCACTCAGTTTCTGAGCAGATTCGGCTGCATCTTTCAACCGGCCGTATTGATTATGTGCCTGCCACTCCTTAGTCAATTTAAGGGTTACGCTGGTGATTAATGCATCCTGCATTTTTAGTGTTTTAAAAATACTGTCGCGATAGGCAAATAAACACTCTTTGGCGCTCAAACGCTGTAATGATCCCAAATTCAAATCAAGATATTCAACCGACTCACAAAAATCTTTAAATTCTGTGCCATAGGCACCGATATTTTGCACCGGTGCAGCGCCAACAACCCCAGGAATCAAGGCTAAGTTTTCCAGTCCATCGATGCCTTGATCAATACAGTCGGCGACTAAGCTATGCCAGTTCTCTCCCGCTGCGACTTCTAATACATAACTATCAGCAGATTCAATTATATCGACTCCTGACAAATCAACCTTAATCACTAAACCACTGAAATCTTCACAGAACAATATATTGCTGCCGCCACCTAAAATTAAGACAGGTTTATTTTGAACACGGGTTTTTTTGACTAAATCTAACAGTTCGGGGATCTGTTTAAGATTGTTAAAATGAAATAATATCTGTGCTTTAACGTCAATAGAAAAAGTATTAAAAGCCTTAAGAGAAGTATTAGTTTCGATCATTATTATCCCACTATGTGAAGTGTAAACCCTATACTGAAGCTTTAGGCCTCAGCATCTTCAGTCAGTTTAGGTCTCTCTACAGAGTTTACCTTATCCCTAACCTGCAAACAAAATACTCAGGCGGCAATAATAACCCCGGGGGGAGCTGAACGGGTGAAAACATTCAATTTACAGTCTGCTTTGCTGCTGCCGCGCTGATAAAATGCCTGCCCGTTATACACAAAAACGGCGTTACGAATCTGTTATCCGATTAATTAGAGGCTGATATCAATAAATTAATCAAAAAGATAAAGCAACGATTGGTAACCCTGCTCGGCCATATCTTCAAGCTTAATAAACCGCAGTGAGGCAGAATTGATACAATAACGTAATCCACCGGGCGCCGGACCATCGTCAAAGACATGCCCCAGATGTGAATCTGCAACAGCACTGCGCACTTCCGTTCGCGTTGCAAATAATTGTGTGTCAACCTTTTCTACCACTTTGGTGGGTTGCATGGGTTGAGTAAAACTAGGCCACCCGCAATGTGCATCAAATTTATCTAAAGAGCTAAACAGAGGCTCACCGGAAACAATATCAACATAAATTCCGGTGGCTTGATTGTCCCAATAGGTATTTTCAAAAGGCCGCTCGGTAGCATCCTGCTGAGTGACCCGATACTGAACTTCATTTAATTGTGCTCGTAATTTCTGCTCATCTGGTTTTTTATATTCAGTCATTTTTTTACCTTTATTATCATTATTGTCATTATTTAGACCCAAATTACTTTTAGCAATACCGATCAAATAATATCAAAAATCAAGCCGAATTTGTAAACTTATTGTTAAGAACTGCTTGACGAATATGATAAAAAACGGTATTAATTTAATTCCTAACATAGATAAACTAATTTTTGAGATTAAGCGATGAAAGTACTCTGTCCTATCCTGCTATCCTTACTCCTGATGCCAAATGCATACGGGTGCTCGGCGGCTAAATAAAATCACTTAAATCTCCAAAAACCCGTGCCATGCGCGGGTTTTTTTATATCCACGATAAATACACACTATTAATAAAAAGAGGGATGTTTTATGTCCGATCAAGTAATAATTTTCGACACTACTCTTCGTGATGGCGAGCAGGCATTAAGTGCTAGCCTGACCGTCAAAGAAAAACTACAGATCGCATTTGCTCTCGAACGTTTAGGTGTTGATGTGATGGAGGTTGGTTTTCCGATTTCCTCTCCCGGTGATTTTGAGTCTGTGCAAACCATTGCCAGAGAAATTAAAAATAGCCGTGTCTGTGGATTATCTCGCGCATTGCCAAAAGATATCGATGCAGCATGGAATGCATTAAAAGGGGCGGATGCCTTCCGTATCCATACTTTTATTTCTACGTCCACCATCCATGTAGAAAACAAATTAAAACGTACTTTTGATGCGGTATTAGAGATGGGTATTAATGCGGTAAAACATGCGCGTAACTATACCGATGATGTTGAGTTTTCCTGCGAAGATGCAGGTCGTACTCCAATCGACAATTTATGCCGGATCGTTGAGGAAGCTATTAAAGCGGGCGCAACCACCATTAACATTCCAGATACCGTGGGTTATACCTATCCGAGTGAATTTGGTGGCATTATCAAAACCTTATTTAATCGCGTACCTAATATAGATCAAGCCATTATTTCGGTGCATTGTCATGACGATTTAGGTATGTCCGTGGCCAACTCTATTACCGCAGTTGAAAATGGGGCGCGTCAAATTGAATGCACTATGAATGGCCTCGGTGAACGTGCAGGGAACTGCTCACTTGAAGAAGTGGCCATGATTTTACAGACTCGCAAAGATAAATTGGGATTTTCTACCAACATCAATCCCATGGAAATTTCGCGTACTAGTCAACTGGTCAGCCAACTGTGTAATATGCCCATCCAAGCCAACAAAGCAATTGTCGGTGCTAATGCGTTTTCACACTCCTCCGGTATTCATCAGGATGGTGTTCTAAAATCACAAAATACCTATGAGATTATGACCCCTGAAAGTGTCGGCATTTCAACCAACAAGTTGAACTTAACATCACGCTCTGGCCGCCATGTTATCCAGCATCGCATGCAGGAATTAGGCTATCGTGATACAGACTATGACCTGGAACAGTTGTATGCTAGCTTTGTCGAATTAGCAGATAAAAAAGGGCAAGTCTTCGATTATGATTTAGAAGCCTTAATGTTCTTTAATAAAATCGATTCTGATCCGCAGTACTACAGGCTGGAAAGCATTAATGTACAGTCCGGTTCAGGGTTAGTTGCGACGGCGACCATTGTGATGAGTATTGGTGAGGATAAAAAAGTAGTTGAAGCAGCCACTGGTAACGGGCCTATTGATGCCGCATACCAATGTCTAATGCGCATCTCCGGTTTAGACATTAACATGGATGATTACCATATTAATGCTAAAGGTGCCGGTAAAGACGCACTTGGCCAGGTCGATATTGTTGCCACCTACAAAGGTCAGAAATTTCACGGTTTAGGCCTATCGACGGATATCGTAGAATCATCGACCAAAGCGATGGTGCATGTAATGAATCATATTCATCTGGCAAAAGCCGTTGCCATCGAGAAAAAACAACTTATTCATCCACAGCAAGTTTAAACTATATTTGCAGCTGAGTTGCAAATTAATAAGGTAACCAATAGGTTGCCTTTTTTTATTTCTATGAGTAATAACAGCATGAAAATTATTGTTATACCCGTTACTCCCTATGAGCAAAACTGCAGTCTGATTATTTGTGAGGAAACGAAAATAGCCGCCATAGTTGATCCCGGTGGAGATCCATCAAATATTTTATATATCGTTGAAAAAAAAGGCGTTAAAGTTGATAAAATCATATTAACTCATGGTCATTTAGATCATGTCGGTGGCACTCAGGTGGTTGCTAGTAAATTGAATGTTCCGGTGATCGGCCCAGAAAAAGAAGATTTATTCTGGTTAGAGCAATTAGAAGCGCAAAGTCAGCGTTTTGGTTTACCCGCAGCGGAAAGTTTTTCTCCGACGCGCTGGTTGACAGAGGGAGAAGTGCTTAACGTTGGTAGAGTAAAACTAAAAGTACTGCATATTCCGGGTCATACACCCGGTCATATCGCCTTGTATGATCAGCAAAGCAAACAGGTTATTGTTGGCGATATTTTATTTAACGGTGGCATTGGTCGTTTTGATTTCCCCCGTGGCAATCGCTGCCAGCTGATCAGCGGCATTAAAGAAAAATTATTAACACTGCCGCCTGAAACAAGGGTTTATCCGGGCCATGGCCCCACCACTACTATTGGTAAAGAAAAAGCAAGCAATCCTTTTTTACGTTTGTAAAAGAAAGGGCTGCCAAATTTTCCTTTTTAAGATTAGGCAATTTCCATTTTTCACTTTGTAAGGCCAATTAATCTTTTCATTTTTAATGTAAATGAGTATTATTTATAATTAAAACAACCGAGTGCAAACATTCAGATGTTAAGTGCATTTTATTTTTATAACACCAATCAATATAATTAATTCGCCTGAAATAACACCGTAAAATCAATAATAAAAAGATAACGGTTAACAGGATTGATTGGATATTTATATCGATTGGCAGCATTATTTTTTTAGGAGCAACAATGAGTTCTCATGGTAAATGGTCCTGGCTACACAGCCCTATAACAGGTGGTATCTTTTTAATTATTGCAGCAACCACAGCACTGTTCTAGGCAAATTTAGCCCCCTCTCTCTACCATCACGCTTGGCATGATTCGCTATTCACGGTTTCTTCGGGATTTAGCGCCACCATCTATTCGATTAATCTCCATCAAATTGTAAACGAATTTTTGATGGCGATTTTCTTCTTTTTCATTGGCTTAGAAATGAAACGTGAATTGTTAGATGATGACCTTTCCAGTGTTAAAAAAGCCGCTTTACCCTTGTTTGCAGCCCTAGGGGGAGTTGTTTTTCCCGCCAGTATTTATTACTTTTTTAATGTAGGAACCGATACCGCTAATGGCTGGGGTATTCCAATGGCTACGGATATTGCCTTTGCATTAGGCGTGCTGGCAATGGTCGGGAATCGTGTCCCACTTTCTTTAAAGGTATTCCTGTCAGCATTGGCTATCGGTGATGATTTAATGGCCGTATTGGTTATTGCCATTTTTTATACTGAGCAAATCTTTGTTAATGAACTGCTGGTTGGTTTCTTCGGGTTAGTTATTCTGGCGGTCGCCAATAAAGTGGGCGTACGCAACCGCTTGGTTTATTACTCTATTGGTTTGATTATTGTCTGGATCAGCTTTTTGGCTTCCGGCGTCCATGCGACTATTGCGGGTGTTGCCGTCGCCTTTACTATCCCTTCACGCCGGGAAATCTCCATGGGTAATTATGTAATTCGGGCTCAAGAATTACTTAGTGGCCTGGAAAAGGAACGCCACAGTAAATCCGATGTATTAACAAAACATGCCATCGCCTCTTTACGCGAAATCAAAGTATTAAGTTATCAGGCGTCGAACCCTTTACAACTTAAAGAGGAAGCACTACACCCTATTTCAGCACTGTTGATTGTGCCATTGTTCGCACTGGGTAATGCCGGTGTTATTGTTGATAACAGCATGCTGGAGCAATTAACTAACCCTATAGTATTGGGTATTGCAGCGGGTCTTATTCTTGGTAAACCTCTTGGGATTTTCCTGTTCGCCAAGTCTCTAACCATTATGAAATTGGGACAACTCCCCGAGGGTGTCACCTGGACACATATTATTGGTGCGGGTTTCTTAGCAGGTATGGGCTTTACTATGTCTTTATTTATTACCGATCTGGCATTCTCTAATCCAGAGCAGCAGATCATCGCTAAAGTTGCGGTGCTGTTAGCATCAATCATATCGGGTATTTTAGGTTATGTGATTTTGATTAGCGCCCCGGCTATTAAAAAAGACAATAAATTATATATTTAGAAATTGTCTAATAAATCAAAGCCTGCGACTTCCAGCAGGCTTTTTATTCAGACCAATTCCATTGACTAGCGGGTTTATTTAGGCGCAGGAAAATGCATGATAGCCAAGCATTTATTGCAGTAACTAGTTATCCTAATTATACAAAATTGTAGGGAACGATTTTGAACAGCTTTAGCTGGCCACGTAGTGGGGAATAATAGGATGTTATGCAACAAATTAATAACAAAGACTAAAACGTAGTTTTATGTCAAGCTAGCAGGTACTTTAATCAATATAAATGAACATAAAATCAATGGATTTGGTATTAAACAACAGGAATATTTTATGAACGCAGATCAGAAACACTTAAAAAGAATGAAAGCCATTAAAGAGAAACAAGATCAAAAAATCGCAGCAGCGGATCAGGAGCGCGGTGTGACCATTTTACTGGCAGGACCCGGTAAAGGTAAAAGCAGCTCCGCTTTTGGTATGTTAGCGCGCTCCCTAGGGCATGGTCATAAAGTGGCCGTGGTACAGTTTCTAAAGGGTGCGATGTCGACCGGAGAAGAGATGTTTTTTAGTCAGCAGGATAATGTTGATTGGTACGCTATGGGAGATGGTTTTACCTGGGAGACGCAAAATATAGAGCAGGATGTTGCCAGTGCAAAAAAAGCCTGGGCTAAAGCCGAAGCGTTATTAGCCGACGACCGTTACCAATTGGTTATTCTTGATGAAATCACCTATATGTTCAAATTTAACTATTTAGATCTCCAGCCAGCTCTGGATGCGCTGAAAAATCGTCCCGAAAAAATGAATGTCATTTTAACCGGCCGAGGTCCTAAACAGGAGTTAATTGATGCGGTGGATACCTATAGCCATATTTTAGATGAAAAGCATGCTTTTAAAGCGGGCGTAAAAGCACAGCCCGGGATTGAATGGTAGAAAAAAGGCTGGGAAGCTAGAAGGCTGAAAGCTGACAGCGGGTTGTTTACCTTCCCGCCTTCCAGCCCTATAGCCGTCCCGCCTCGAGCCTTTACCCTTATTCTATTCCAGAATGGCGTAATAAAGCATCAATATTGGGTTCACGGCCCATAAAGTTTTTAAACAATTCCATTGGGTCGGCACTGCCGCCTTTTTCTAAAATCGCCTGAAGAAATTCACGCCCCGTTTCCTGGTCAAAAATACCAAGCTCTTCAAAGCGGGAAAAAGCATCTGCGGATAAAACTTCTGCCCATTTATAACTGTAATAACCTGCCGCGTAACCGCCCGCAAATATATGGCTAAAACCATGCTGAAAACGGTTAAAGGATGGCGGTCTAATAACGGCCACCTGATCGCGCACATCACTCAAGACTTTTTCCGCCTGCGAGCCTTTCTCCGGCTGGTATTGATGATGTAATACAAAATCAAATAAAGAGAACTCTATCTGACGCAGCATCATTAATGCGCCGTTGTAGTTTTTAGCGGCTAACATTTTATCAAGCAATTCCTTTGGCAAAGTTTCACCTGTTTTCACATGCCCGGAAATTAAGGCTAATGCTTGTGGTTCCCAGCACCAATTTTCTAAAAACTGACTGGGTAACTCCACCGCATCCCAGGGCACCCCATTAACGCCAGATACCGAAGCAGACTCGATTTTGGTTAGCATATGGTGAAGACCATGACCAAACTCATGAAACAGGGTAATGACTTCATCATGAGTAAATAACGCCGGTTGGTCACCGATCGGTTTATTAAAATTACAGGTCAAATAGGCCACGGGTAATTGCAGCTCTCCATTGACTAAACGGCGGCGTACCCGGCAATCGTTCATCCATGCACCACCGCGTTTATGAGCACGTGCATAGAGATCCAGATAAAAGTTACCTAGATGAGTTTTCTGTTGATCGTAGATAGCAAAAAAGCGTACATCCGCATGCCAGGTATCAACCCCGGGAATCTCCTTGATAGTTAATCCAAAGAGACGATGAACAACTTCAAATAAGCCTTTCACTACATTATATTCAGGAAAATAAGGACGCAGCTCCTCATCGGAGATAGCATACTTCTGCTGCTTTAAGCGTTCGGCATAATAACTTAAATCCCAAGACTCTAAATGCTCAATCCCGTCTAACCCTTTAGCAAAGGCCAATACCTGGTCGCGCTCTCGCTCCCCCTGAGGATAGGATTTTTCAGCAAGCTCGGTTAAAAAATTAATAACCTGCAGTGGTTTTTCAGCCATTTTAGTGGCTAAACTGTATTCAGCGAAGTTCTCAAAACCTAATAATAAAGACAATTCGTGGCGCAGCGCTAATATTTTTTCAATAATATCTGAATTATCAAACTCACCGGCATGCGGGCCTTGATCCGATGCGCGCGTTGCAAAAGCCTGGTAGACCTCCTGGCGTAATGCACGATTTTTCGCATAGGTCATTACCGGCAAATAACTTGGAAAATCCAAGGTTAATAAATAACCCTGCTGCTCTTTTTCCTGAGCAGCCTGTTGCGCAGCGGCTAAGGCACTTTCAGGTAAACCGTCTAATTCCTTAACATCGGAAATCAATTTACTCCAGGCTAGTGTCGCATCCATGACATTGTTACTAAACTGGGATTGCAACTGCGAAAGTTGTTGGCTGATCTCACCATAACGTCGTTTTTTATCTTCAGGCAAAGCAATACCGGATAATTTAAAATCACGCAGGGCATTATTAATCACCTTCTGCTGTTCCTCTTTTAAATTCTCAAATTCATCACTTTCTGAAATACTGAGGTAGGCATCATAGAGACCTTGATGTTGCCCCACAAAAGTTCCGTACTCAGCAAATAAAGGTACGCAGGCATCATGTGCCTGACGGAGCAAATCATTACTGACAACTGCATTCATGTGTCCAATCGGTGACCATAATTTGCCGAGATGATCATCCGCTTCATCCAATACATTAACAAAATTATCCCAGGTGAAATGGGTTAAGCTTTGCAATTTCTCTTCGATTAGCGCCTTATTATCAGCGATCGCTTCGGTCACGGCGGGTACTATCTGATCCGGTGTTATTTGGCTAAATAAAGGCAAACCATCTGTTTGCTTGATACTTGATATTTCAGAATTATTCATAGTAGTCTTCTATATAAAGAAAAATTACGGCTTTATATGCAAATTACTTAAAGATCCAGTCTTCAAGTAATTTGGATATAGATTATTATACAGAGATAGGGGCATTTGATGAATAAATCAAGCCTTCGCTAATAGAGATTCAAGGTTCACTTTTGCAGAGGTCATTATCGGTATGAGTATTGCCGCTCTATTATCGGCAATGTTTTATCGGTGATAGGCAAGCGAGGCGCTTTACCTATGGCGAAGCATGGCTTAAATGCTGCCCTCGTTTAAGGCTAAAGCTGGGGCTTCACCCTGTGCATACCAAGATGTCACTTTTTCCTCTAACATCTCCAGACCAATCCCTTTTAAGGAGGAAAATAGCTCCACCTGCACATCACCTTCAAAGTTTTTAGCTTCTTCACGCATTTTCAACAAGGTTGTTTTACGTGCGCCCTGCTTTAATTTATCAGCTTTAGTTAATAAAGCTAACACCGGAATATCAGCATCAATAGCCCAATAAATCAATTGCTGGTCAAGCTCTTTGAAGGGTTGACGAATATCCATTAAAACAACTAAACCTTTTAATGATTCACGTTCCTGTAAATATTCCCCTAAGGATTTTTGCCATTTCAACTTCATTGCCAGTGGTACTTTAGCAAAACCATATCCCGGTAAATCAATTAAACGTTTGCCCTCTTCAATCTCAAAAACATTGATCAATTGGGTACGACCAGGTGTTTTACTGGTACGTGCTAAGCCTTTCTGACGAGTCAATCGGTTAAGCGCACTGGATTTACCTGCGTTGGAACGCCCAGCAAATGCAATTTCAATACCGCTTTCAGGCGGTAAGTGCTTATCTAAATGACGAATATCCGGCGCACTGATTAAGAAATGCGCTTTTTGAAAATGTATTTTTTGAAATTCCAAGATATGCCTCGTTATGCCATGTAGCAAAATTGTTACTTGCATTAAATTTGGTGTAAACTACTGTTTGGGCGGATTATAGCATGCTTAAACATATACCCAAATCATTTGCAAACGCGGAAATCAGAAAAAATAGAACACCTAAACAACGCTAAATGACGTTTATACAACAACAAGGATAGTTATCTCTCGTTTTTCCCTATTGTCACTAAACAGTTAAGCTAACTGACGTTACAATATCGACAGCTAAGGTTATCGCTAGGCTTGAGTGACGGATTCTGATTTGCAAATGGTTTTGGCCAATACATATTTTTAATAAAAAAATGGACAGTTATGAATAAATTACTAATAGCATTAGTTGCGGTACTGAGCTTCTCCAGCTTTGTACAAGCACAAGGAAATATTGAAGCAGGTAAGGTAAAGTCTGCTGCATGTGCCGCTTGCCATGGTGCTGATGGAAATAGCCCATCAAATCTATATCCGAAATTAGCGGGGCAGCATGCACCCTATTTAGAAAAACAACTGCAGCAGTTTAAAAATGGCGAAAGAGCAAATGCAATAATGATGGGAATGGCCAGCGGGCTTTCAACACAAGATATGCAAGACTTGGCAGCCTATTACGCTAATAATACAATGACTCCTGAAACGGTTTCACCCGAGGTCGTTACAGCGGGAGAAAAACTGTATATGGCAGGCAAATCAGGTCAAAAAATGGCTGCGTGTACCGCTTGTCACGGACCGCGTGGTAATGGTCTGGAGCTGGCTAAATTTCCTAAAATTTCCAGTCAATATCCCGCTTATATAAAAACACAGCTTGAAAATTTCCGCAGTAAAAAGCGCGCTAATTCTCCAAACGGCATGATGTACGGTGTGGCGGCTAAATTAAGTGACGCAGATATCGAGTTACTTTCTAAGTACATTTCAGCATTACATTAAGCACCATACCTTAAATCAATAGCGATACCCAATCGACCTCAAGATGTATTAATATATCGAGATAGATTGGGTATAAAAAAATTTATATCTCTTTATACCCCCTAGAAACGCTTTTTCTATCTGCTTTTTAAACACGATAATATCTGTTATTCTGCGTACATATTAACACCCTATTTAAACACCCTATAAAAAAATAACAGCTAAAGGTAAATTGGCATGTCACGTACTAAAAAAACTCGCACCGCAGGCAATTCAGACGCAAAATTTGATGGCCAACGAAAAGAATCCTCTTCACAATCGCAGGAGTCTCGTGAAAATAAACGTCAGTCTAAATTAAAAGGCAATAAAGCCGGCGCCCGTAATGCGATAGCGCCCAAACAACAACAAAATGCCCCAAAAGGCATCAATGATAAACGTCTTGGCAGCCAAAAAGCGGTGCCTTTAATGAGGCCAACTCCAACAGTACCTGCCGACGTTGCCAAAGTAACTCCCAAGCCAAAAGCCAAAGTTGTAAAAAGCCCGGCTGAAGTAAAAACACCAGCGCAAGTAAAACAAGCGCCTGAACAAGAGATCGTTGAAATTGAGAATGATCAACGCCTCAATGAACTGCTTGAACAACTTGATAATGGGGAACAGATTTCGAAAACGGATCAATCTTGGATTGATAAACAGATGCTGCGTCATCAACAGTTGATGAAACAGCTCGGTTGGTTAGACGAAAAAGGAGAAGAAGATCTTCTCCAGCAATTTGAAGACGCAGGCTCTGCGTTAAATGAATTTAAATAAACATATCCAAAGAACTAAAAAGATGATCAGCTTTGCTAGTTAAAATCATCCCTAACTGCGTTGTGAGTGTTGAAGTGAAAACAACGATCTTCTGCAACTCACGCTTTGTTAGTCTGATTTTTTCTGCGCAATCACTTCATTAATTCTTATGGTATAACGGGAGATTATAATGCAATTCGATGTTTTATTAGCAATATTTTTAGTTGTCATCATTATTGGCTTAGCTTTTTACGTCGGCATTTTGCTTAACAAGATCAAAGTGCAAAAAGCTAATAAGCTAAAAATGGTCGCTGAGCAACAAAAGCAACAAGCCGCCTCAAAACAACAACGAAATGACACAATTTGCGAGAGTATCCGTGTCATTGCGCTCGCAACAGCGCAACAACAGTGTAATGTTTCTGAAGCAGCAATCCGCCTGACTGTCCTGCTGGAAACTTTATTGCTCAAGCAACCCATTGACATGATGACTCGCTACCCCGCTATATCTGAGATGTTTGATGAAGTAAAAGATATGCCAACTCACGATCAGCGTAAAAAAGTGCCGGCTAAAGAGCTTAAAGCATTGGATAAAAAACGCGAAAAAGTGGAATCTAAACTTGAACAACAGATAATGATAGAAGCACAGCAACTCGCCAATTTTTCAGTATCACAATAAAGGCTAAAACATGGATAAGTTCATTTGGGACCAAGCATTAATCGAAAAATATAATTACAGTGGACCAAGATACACTTCTTATCCTACGGCCTTAGAGTTTGACCAAGCTTTTACTTATCAGGAATCCATTGCGGCAACTGACGTTTATCCCGCACGAGCACTTTCTCTGTATATCCATATCCCGTTTTGTCATAAAATTTGTTACTTTTGTGGTTGTAATAAAATAATTACACGTCATCAGGGAAAAGCAGATATTTATCTCGATTATTTAGAAAAAGAGATCAGACAACAAGCCCCCCACTTTAAAAATCGTCACGTCAGTCAGTTACATTGGGGCGGCGGAACGCCAACCTTTTTATTACCCGCTCAAATCACACGTTTAATGACCATTCTTCGTGAAAACTTTAGCTTTAACCCGAATGCGGAATTAAGTATTGAAGTCGATCCGCGCGAAATTGAATTAAGCACAATAGATCACCTTGCTAACGAGGGTTTTAATCGTCTCAGCCTTGGTGTACAAGATTTTAACAAAGAAGTGCAAAAGGCGGTCAACCGTGATCAAGACGAAGACTTTATTGTTGCATTATTAAAGCGCGCTAAAGAGCAAGGTTTTCAATCAACAAATCTGGATATGATTTACGGCTTGCCACTGCAGACAAAAGAAAGTTTTGCGCATACCTTAAAAAAAATAGTCGAGCTTGATCCCGCGCGTTTATCTATTTTCAATTACGCCCACATGCCAAGTATTTTTCCGGCACAGCGTAAAATCAATGAAGATGATATGCCAAGCCCCGCTGAAAAGCTGGACATTCTACAATATACTATTGAATTTTTAACTCAGGCGGGTTATCAGTTCATCGGGATGGACCATTTTGCAAAGCCAAGCGATGAGCTGGCTATCGCACAACAAAAAGATGTTTTGCATCGTAACTTTCAAGGCTACACCACCCAGGAAGATGCCGACCTTTTAGGGATGGGCGTATCAGCGATCAGTCAAATTGGTCATAGTTATTCACAAAACCAGAAAAAACTTTCCACCTATTACAAACAAATTGAACAATCCGGACATGCGCAATGGCGTGGTGTTGGGTTGAATGAAGATGATTTAATCCGTCGGGAAGTAATTAAAAAACTGATTTGCAACTTTAAGTTAGATATCCCTGAGATCGAGAAAAATTTCAATTTGAAATTTACAGATTATTTTGCTGAAGACATTAAATTATTACAATGTTTTATTGATGATCAACTCATTGAAATAACGGCTGACAACATAATAGTCCAAGCCAAAGGACGATTACTGATTCGTAATATCTGTATGTGTTTTGATATTTATTTACGTAACAAGGCACGTCAGCAGCAGTTTTCTCGTGTTATCTGATCCTATTATTGGCAACTATTATATCGGCATTATGTCCGGTACCAGTCTAGATGCGATTGATGTGGCCATTGCCCAACGCACCCAGAATGGTTTTGTACAAATTGCAGCGGCAGCACCCGCGCTGAATAATAAGTTACGCCAACAAATTTTAACTATCTGCCAGGATAAACAAGTTGAACTGCAAACACTGGGAGAAGTTGATTTTCAATTTGCCAGTGCCTGCGCACAAGTGGTTAATCAACTGCTCAAGGACAGCGGACTTAGTGCCGTGCAGATCGAGGCAATTGGCAGTCACGGGCAGACTATTTTTCACTCCCCAGACGGCGCTTTTCCTTTTACCCAGCAAATAGGAGATGCCAATTTAATTGCCGCTAAAACAGGCATTACCTGTGTTGCTGATTTCCGGCGCATGGATATGGCCTATGGTGGACAAGGTGCGCCTTTAGTACCTGCTTTTCATCAGGCCTTATTTGCAAAAGCCGGGGAGAATAGGGTTATCCTTAATATTGGTGGTATTGCTAATATTACTATTCTCGAATCTGATAAAAAAGTATTAGGTTATGATACCGGTCCAGGTAATAGCTTAATGGATGCCTGGTGTGAGAAAGTAAATGGAGAATGCTATGATAAGGATGGGGAATTTGCCTTCCAAGGTGACATTTTACCGGACTTATTAAAGCTGTTACTCAGCGAACAATACTTTAGCCAATCTCCTCCTAAGAGTACAGGACGCGAAAAATTCAACCTGCTTTGGTTAGAATGGAAATTAGCTCAATTTGATAACGGTTCAAACTCAAATGCGGATATTCAACGTACTTTGTTAGAGCTCAGTGCCGTCTCGATCAGCGAACAGATACAAGAAAATAGCGCTGCATGTGCAGTCTTTGTGTGCGGAGGGGGAGCATTGAATTCCCTGTTAATGCAGCGCTTACAAGCCTTAATGCCGGACTACCGGGTCAGCGATACAAGGGCTTTGAATATTGACCCGATGTTTGTTGAAGCGATCGCTTTCGCCTGGCTTGCCGAACAACGTCTATTAGAAAATACAATTCCGCTAAAAGGTGTAACGGGTGCTCGGCGGAATGCACTATTGGGCTGTGTATACCGACCCTAATATTATTTGCTAATACTTCATTGATGCCTCATATTCTCCAAGAGTAAAGCTCCGCAAATCTTTGCAAGCTTTCCCAAGAATTTTCACTTCCATAAAACCTCTCAGCAGAGAGTTGTCATTCCCTATGAACGTGAAGCATTAACCCTGCAAATACAGCAGGACAATGTATAACTTAGGGTCTCGTTTTGAGCAGTTAGCCAAATGTTGAAGATAAAAAACCGGTTGGTGTGTATCTTGATACCTGCCATGCACATTAATGATAGCAAGGCAGCACTCTCCTGCCATGCTTCATTAACTGCGGGAAAATTGGTTAGGATGGACTATGCTGGACAACCGATTTGACAATATCCCACTGCTGTTAGCAACAACCCATCCCGATATTTGCTCGCAGGAAATACAGCAATTGAAAAAGGACCAGAATTTACCGCAGATTAATAGTTATCTTAGTGACAGATAATTACGACAAGTTATATTTTATCTCTTGCAAACTGTGTTTATTATTATAATAATAAATTGCAGCTGAATCACGGTAACATATTGTGCAATGCAGGATTGATCTTTATGTTATGGTTCTATATAAAAACTACTAATACTTAATTCTTGAACAACCATCATGGCACACTCTGTGAGTTAAAAAAGGAAAAAGATGTCCATATTTCAACCTCTTAAAAATCTTATTGAATCTTACCTTTCGGCGGAGCAATGTACATTTATTGAACGTGCCTATCGCTTTGCTTATCTTGCACATGAAGGTGTTAAACGTGCCAGTGGCGAACCTTACATTACCCACCCCGTTGCTGTTGCTGAAATTCTTGCAGAGATGCATCTTGATCATGAAGCAATAGCAGCTGCTTTACTGCATGATGTTCTGGAAGATACCAATGCAACCCACAAAGAACTAGCAGATACATTTAACAGCAGTGTGGCGGAGCTCGTTGAAGGGGTAACCAAGTTAGATAAAGTAAACTTTAGAAACCACAAAGAAGCGCAAGCCGAAAATATCCGCAAAATGCTGATCGCAATGTCCAAAGATTTCCGCGTGATGTTGATCAAACTTGCTGATCGTGTCCATAACATGCGCACATTAGGTTCACTGCGACCAGATAAACGTCGTCGTATTGCCCAGGAAACATTTGAAATATTTACACCGATCGCTGACCGATTAGGTCTTCATAATCTCAAAAACGAATTAGAGCATTTAGCCTTTAAAGCACAAAATAGGGCACGTTATAATGTCTTAAAAGAGGCAATTAACAAAGCCCAGAAGAATCGTAAAGACTTTATCCAAAATATCTGTGCTGAGATTGCAGATAAGCTGCAAACCCTGCCGATGGAAGCAAAAGTAATTGGCCGTCAAAAAGATCTTTATAGTTTATATACAAAAATGCGTCAAAAAGGCTGCCAGTTTCATGATGTGATGGATGTCTATGCTTTTCGAATTATAGTCAAAGACCTTGATAGTTGTTATCGGGCTTTAGGCCAGATACACCATCTTTATCAGCCTAAATTGGGCCACTTTAAAGATTATATCGCAATCCCCAAAGCCAATAGTTATCAGTCAATACATACTACCCTGCTTACTCACCATGGCGTAAATATTGAAATTCAAATTCGTACTGAAGATATGGATGAAGTGGCTAAATACGGTATAGCGGCACACTGGGGTTATAAAGAGGGCAGTAATAATAATAATATGACGGCGCAATTACAAACCCGCAACTGGTTTCAGGGCTTGTCTGATCAGGAAGACCATACAACTAATTCAGTTTTAATGTTAGAAAATATAAAACAAGAGTTGGGCAAAAATGAAATACATGTTTTAACCCCGCAGGGTAAGATCATTGTCTTGCCAGCACATGCAACTCCCGTTGATTTTGCCTATGCACTACACACCAAAATAGGTCACAGATGTATAGGTACAAAAGTGGATAACGAATTTTCCCTGCTGAGTAATAAATTGGAAAGTGGACAAACCATTGAGATAATCACATCGGATGAAGAGCATCCCTGTGGTGATTGGTTAAACTTTGTTGCTACCCATAAAGCCCGCCTCAATATTCGCCAGTACCTGAAACAACTACCTCAGGAGCATACGGTGCCAGAAGGCAGGCGTTTATTAAAACAGGCACTTGGTAGTACCAATTTAACCGATATTCCACAGGAAAATATCGACAAACTTCTTGCCGATCATCATCTCAATGATTTTGACAGTCTATTAAATGAAATAGGCAGCGGCAAATTGATGAGCATTATTGTTGCTCGCCGTTTGCGTGGCAATGCAGCTGAATTAACGGAATCTGAGCTCAAACAACAGAATAGAAGAAGTGCTATCAAAGGCACAGAAGGTATGATGGTTTCCTATGCAAAATGCTGCAAACCCTTACCGGGCGATGCCGTTATTGCACATACCAGTCCAGGCAGAGGTTTGGTTGTTCATACCAAACATTGCCATAATGTTGCTGGCTTTGAAGGAGAACTGGACAAATATATTCCTGTTGAGTGGGATATGAATGTCATGAATCAGTTTGAATACTCTAGTGACCTGATTATCATGATGATTAACCATAAAGCGGGCCTTGCAGAGCTATTTAACCTGATTTCCAAATGTAATGCGAATGTTGTTGAGATACAAACAACAGAATTACCCGATCACCTCTATTCGATAAATTTAACACTAGTCGTTATTAACCGGATTCATTTATCCAAAGTAATGCGTCAAATTAAAAAACTATCCAGTGTGAAAAGCGTCAAACGCAGTAATCAAAAAGACAGATCAAAGAGGCAAATTAATTGAAATTTTTTAAACTGCTTTCGCTAGTATTCATCTCATTAGCACTGTTCGCCTGCAGCGTAGAAACAGCTGACAGAATGTCATCGAAAAACAGTGTGTCACAAAATATAACAATCTCACAGATACAAAAAAAATGGCAATTAGAGAGCATTGACGGCACGCCTGTTCGCGCAGAAATAAACTCAACCTTAGCGGTCGATGCACAGGGACAGGCAACCGGAAGACTTGCCTGCAATAACTTTTTTGGCAGGTTGGAATTAAAGGATAATATGCTTAAGATAGAGCAGATGGGCAGCACACGCATGCTTTGTGCCGGGATAATGAATCGGGTGGAAATGATTGTTTCCAGTGTGTTAAATAACGGCTCAGAAATTAGCTTAACGAAGAATGGATTATCTCTTGCTGGTAAAAAGCACAGCCTTATCTATCACGCTGACAGATAGGTTTTTGTAATAACCTCCATCTCTTAGCCTGATTGGCTTCGCGCGAGCCCGACAAGTCGGGAAAAAAGACGTTTTAACAGAGGCGGGATGGAATCCGTGCCCCGCTCCTCGACCGCACTGGCTATCGCTAATCCTAATCCTGGTTTAGAGTATCGATGGACCGCTTTATCAATAATTTTATGGGTTGTAAGACGAGCTAAATCTTTTTCAGTATAGTTTGCAGCTTGAAGATAAACATTGGCGAAACCATTATCAAAAAACAGGTGTTCAATATCCACAGCGGGTAAAACCACAAGACGATTAATTAAAGAATCTTTCACCAATAACATCTCTGCAACCCGTGCTGCATATTTTTTCCCAGCCGCATCACCGTCGGTTAAAACCAGCCATTCAATATGTAAATCTTGTGCTAACTTAATCAATGGCGCGACACCGCATTGTGCAAACTCTATAATCTGTACGCCTTCGACAACAAGATTGTAACCACATAAACGCGACAATTCCGTCAATAACCAGGTTTCTGTCTCCCCTTCAACCAATAGCCAGGAACGGGCAAACAGACTCTGTGGTCTAGTCATACGCACATGAAAAGCAACACGACGTAAATCGTTCTGGGAAAAGTTTTTCGAATTTAGTGAATAACTGTGGGTCAAATCAGTACCACGCACTAAACGCTGAACACAACTTAATGGCAGAAATGACAATAACTGACTTGAATTGGTACTGACCAATTTTTGCATAGGTAATAATGAAAAAAAGCTCCAGGTAATAGCTAAATTAACCGGATGAAGGTTATTTTCCGGCTCTTCAAGTAATAAGATAGGTGTCGCCCCACGACGTAATAAGTGTTCACCTCTGACCTCTAAGAACTCGCCAAGTACCAGTAGTAACATAGCTCGATCACTTTTGTGACCCGTTTTTAAAAGATCATTAAAATGAGTCAATGCCTGAAAAGAAAAAGGCGGTCTCCCCTTTGTTTCATTCCGGGAATCACCTTGGTGAAAATTAGATTGTCCATAATGTTTTAATAAATAATGATCAAAAAGATAAACTAAAGCTTGATAACCCATCTTCATTTCTGATTCGGACAATTGCTGGGATGACTTATTCAAGCGTTTAAAAATACGTTTTATCCTTGCCTCGCAGGACTCTCTTTTACTGCAATATTCCAGATTCCCAGTATCTTCTGCAGTGACCATCAGAGCTCGTTCACTGCCCATCCGTAGAGCGGGAACGAAGGAGATAAATTGATTCACTAAATTAGCTAATACATTTTTTTCAAATGATTTTTTGTGACCATGATTATCTAAAAAATAACGCTGAGTGATAATATTACCGGATTCTGTGATACTGCCATCTATCTGGTAATAAATATAGCTGCGCCCTTCTTTGGGGAGATTCCAAGCGGCACTGATACTTTTATATTGCCTTTGTAATGACTCTTCACTCGCCTGTTCCTTAAAGGTAAAAACCAGATGGATCAACTTACAGCAGCTGACCTCTGAAATTGGAGGCCGGTGAAAATCATCACGCGTAAATTTATAAGCTTTTTTAGTGCCCGATAAAAACAGTGACAATGCATCAAAAAGACTCGATTTACCCCAGCTGTTTTCTCCCAGAAAGGCACTTAAATTTTGAACATTAATCGACAAACGATTAATGCCTCGAAACCCGACCACCTCTATTTGATCTAAGAGCATAATTATCCCTGTAAATTAAGGCCTACCTTAAAAATATCAGAACCCCCACATAAGGCAAATCCTAAATAAAGATCAAAAATGTGATCCGCTTCAACTGACAATGTACCCATTGTGTTTTTTGATCATTTAAAGCTTTTAATTTGACTTAAATTCATTAAAATAACCACAGAATAACCACACAATAACCATGGCATAGGGTGGTTATATTTGATCAAGCAAGATCAACGCCATTCGCCTTTTTATTCTCTAAAACAGGGACCTTATTAAATGCAATACACACACAGTATCAAGCACTTACCAAGTCAATATGCGATTGATTTAATAGCCGATTATCACCAACAATTTGAACAAAAAAACTTTAATTATCAGCACTTACTGGGAAAATTAAAAAAGGACCTGTACAGGTTAGATTTTATGCTAAATACGGATAATAAAAATTGGATGGAAGCAAGAGGCAATGATTATTTAAGAAATCCAAAATTATTTAACTGTGCCCCTCTTACCTGTATCTGCACGGTTTTAAGTGAAGTATTTAAAGAGAATGATTTAGCTGAACTCGCAGAAAAATTACCAGAAATCACCTTAAAAAAAGCCCTGATAAGGCTTAATGAATTTAAATTACACTAAATTAAATTAATCTGTTGTGGGCGGATTTTGAATCTTACCGCCGTGGCTATTGTAGTTATAACTCTTCTGTATATTGTTTAATTAAGGTTAAAAACTCAGCACCGTATTTATTAAGTTTAATTTGGCCAACACCACTGATATTCAAAAATTGAGACTCGGTTGTTGGCATTATTTCGCTCATTTCAGACAATGAAACATCGCTGAAAATAATATAAGGCGGCAAATCCTGACGATCTGCTATTTTTTTGCGTAATTGTCGTAATCGAGCAAACAGCTTATTATCTGAAAAATTCGATAAAAGTCGCTTTTTATCTTTAGATTTAACCAGTTTTAAACGTGGTACTGCCAGATAAAGAGGTTGTGCCGCTTTCAAAACAGGCCTTGCAGCTTCGGTTAACTGCAAGGCAGAACCACGAGTTAAATTCTGCATCAGCAAACCACAATGGATCAACTGCCTTAAAAGGCTTAACCAGTACTCAGTAGGTTGATCCTTACCAATGGCAAAGGTAGACAACTTATCATGCCCTAAGCTCTTGACCCGTGCAGTTTGAGCTCCCTTGAGCACTTCAACCACATAGACTATTCCAAAATGTTGCCCGGTACGATAAACGCAAGAGAGAATCTTTTGCGCATCTTCGGTGGCATCATAACTTTTCGGGGGATCCAGACAAACATCACAGTTACCACAGCTTTTATGGCTATATTCCCCAAAGTAATTCAGTAATACCTGACGCCGACAGGTCTGCGCCTCCGCAAATGCCACCATAGTATTTAATTTATGTAATTCAATACGTTGTTGTTGTTCATTGGCATTTTTCTCGAGCAGTGAGCGAACCCGACCGGCATCAGCAGGGTCATAAAACAACATCGCCTGTGCGGGTAAACCATCGCGTCCGGCACGGCCTGTTTCTTGATAATAGGATTCAATATTTTTAGGTATTTCATAATGCACCACAAAACGCACATTAGGTTTATCAATACCCATACCAAAAGCGACGGTAGCAACCACAATATCAATTTTATCTTTGATGAATAAGTCCTGCACTGTTTGCCGCTCTTCCAGCATCATTCCCGCATGATAACAACGCACCGATAAGCCTTTGATGCGCAGTTTTTCAGCTAATTCTTCGGTACGCCGCCGGCTGGTACAATAAATAATACCACTTTCATTTTTATGCTCATCTAAATAATTAGCCAACTGATTTAACGGGCGGTATTTTTCAATTAAAAGATATTCAATATTAGGGCGATCAAAACTATGAATAGCAATTAACGGATCATTAAACTGCAAACGCGCTAAAATATCCTGCTGTGTTGCGTAGTCGGCTGTTGCCGTTAGCGCGGCGAGTGGAATATCAGGAAAGCGCTGTTTTAATTGTCCAAGTAATGCATATTCAGGACGAAAATCATGACCCCATTGAGAAATACAGTGTGCTTCATCAATCGCAAACAAATTAATTGGCAGATTATCTAAGCGGCGCAGAAAATCTGGCCGCAGTAAACGCTCAGGCGCAATATAAACAAGCTTTAACTGCCCACTGTGCATATCATTAATAACTTGATTTTGTTGCTGATAAGAAAGGCTGGAATTTAGATAGGCGGCTGCAACTCCACAAGCTCGCAGGGCATCAACCTGATCCTTCATTAAAGAAATCAAGGGTGAAATAACAAAACAGATACCCGGCTTAACTAATGCGGGGATCTGAAAACAAAGACTTTTACCTCCTCCAGTTGGCATAACCACTAAAGCATCACGACCTTCGCAAAGCTGATTAATAATCAGTTCTTGCCCTTCGCGAAACTCATTGTAACCAAAGACATCGAGTAGGATTTTTTTCGCGTTATTGGCACTTGATTGAGTCACTATGCGGCTGCCTGAGTTAAAGAAAATTGGGTGATACTGGGATGACTTGAAGATACATCTGCAAGTCATCCCAGTATCAAGTCTCTAGTGTAATTCAGACAGCCGGAAAAATCAGCTTAATAAGTCGCGGGAAGCCATGACAGTAGAATTTATAAGGCAGAAAAATCTTGACTGAAAACCTCCACCTTGGACCAATCGGTTAATTCAATATCCCGACTGCTGTCCGTACTGCCCCCGGTCATTTTCATAATCAGTTGAATAAGCAGGGTTTGCCACCAGTTATAACGGGAGTAAAGCAGAGCGCCCGCAAAGACTCCTTTTAAGCGCGGCTGCCATTCGGATAATTGATCAAACTTTGCCATATAGGCATTATTGGCCGGGATCGCTTTTTCGGGCTTACGTGCAGTTAAACAGACGACAAAGAATGCATTAGGTAATGAATCCAGTTGAGTCTTATGCTGATTAACAAATTTCAGCAAATTTTTGCGGAAATTACCATAACGAACCGACGCGCCAATTAATACTTTATGGTAAAGACTGAAGTCAATTATTGGCTGGTCATCAATATTTACCAGGGTTACGTCACCTTCAATTAACTCAATAATCCGGTTTATAATTTTCAGTGTTTGTCCATCAACAGATGAATATAATATGAGCGTCTTAATTGTCATTTTTTAATTTTTCCAAAAAATAGGGGTAAATAAAACTAGTAATGTAAAAATTTCTAACCGGCCAAATAACATAGCAAGGATCATTATCCATTTAGAAGCAGCACTCACCTCGTTAAAATGAAGCGCAACCTGCCCAAGACCGGGGCCTAAGTTATTGAGCATGGCGGCAGTCGCAGAAAAAGAGCTCAGCTCATCCATACCGGTTAATAATAACGCTAACATACAAACAACAAATACCAGGGCATAAGTTGAAAAGAATCCCCAGATAGCTTCAATAACACGATCTGGAAGCGCATTATTTGCGAGTTTAATTTTAAAAACCGCTTTTGGGTGAACCAGCCGCTTTAACTCACGTATCCCCTGCAAATTGAGCAGTAAAATGCGAATCACTTTCATGCCTCCGCCCGTTGAGCCTGCACAGCCACCAATAAAGCTGGATATAATCAATAAAACCGGAAAAAACGCCGGCCAATCATGAAATGAGGTGGTGGTAAAGCCCGCGGTGGTTGAAATTGAAACAGCCTGAAATAATGCTTGGGAAAAAGTGTTTTCAATTGAATCATAAACCTCATGACCCATCAATCCGACAAAACAGACCGTGGTTAATAATACCTGAATAAAAATAAAAGCACGCAGTTCAGGATCTTGGCGATAAATATTAAAAGTAAATTTTCTGCTGGAAAAGGCACTGAAATGCAGCGCATAATTGACCCCAGAAATAAGCAGAAACAGCACAGTGATAAGATTAATCAGATTGCTGTCAAAATGGCCAATACTCTCATTGTAAGTTGAAAAACCACCAATAGAAACTGTTGAAAAACTATGCCCAATAGCATCAAACAAACTCATGCCGGCAAGCCAAAATGCTAACATACAAGCCACGGTCACAAACAGATAAACGTTCCACAATGCTTTTGCTGTTTCCGCAATACGCGGCGTCATCTTTGAGTCTTTTACCGGCCCGGGTGCTTCAGCTCGGTAGAGCTGCATTCCGCCGATACCGAGCATAGGTAAAACGGCAACCGCTAAAACAATAATCCCCATACCACCAAACCATTGCAGCATTTGACGGTAAAAAAGGATCGATTTTGGCAGTGTATCAAGATCTTCTATAACCGTCGCCCCGGTGGTGGTTAAGCCCGAGAAAGATTCAAAAAAAGCGGAAGCCGCGTCCATTTCGATGCTCGAACTCATCATAAAGGGAATCGCTCCTACACTACCTAGGGTCACCCAAAAGAGGACCACAATTAAAAAACCTTCACGCACTCTCAGCTCTTTCTTAACATGCCGATTAGGTACCCATAACAGCAGAGCAATAAATAAAGTCACCACAAATGCAGCCAAAAAATTACCTCCGTCTTCTCCCGCGGGACCTTCATAGAAGGTAGAGATGAATGCAGGCGGTAACATGGTCAAGCTAAACAAGCCGACTAACATGCCAACTATTCTGATGATGGAACGAAATGCCACTGAGTTATCTCACTATAAAGGGAATTTTTTTGGCAATGACTTTTCCCTGGGTCAGGGATTCGAGTTTTTCAGTAAATTGTTTACACAACTGTTGATCCACTTCAATTGTAGCCTGAATAGACTGCAAATAATCAACTTCTACAATGCGCCCCGACAGTGCCGCTAATAAAATTTCTATCTGTGCCATTTGTGCATAATCACAGTGTAATTGATAGTGCTGATAAAAACGTTTCTCGGTCGTTGAGAGCTTTTTTATTAATTGCTGTACCCCATTCGAATAGGCCCGTACCAGACCACCAGTGCCTAATTTTATGCCGCCCGAATAACGCACCACAACGGCAACAATTTCGCCTATATGACTACCCTGTAAAACACTCAATATCGGCTTGCCTGCGGTACCTTTAGGCTCACCGTCATCACTGCGTCCCATACACATATCGTCATTAGGCGCAGCAGCGATATAAGCCCAACAATGGTGAGACGCTGCCTGATGTAATTTTTTAATCTCATGCACATAGGTTAGTGCCTGCTCTTTGCCTTCTACACGGGCTAAATAAGTCATAAAACGACTTTTTTTTATCTCCTCCTGAAAAAACAAATTTTCCATCGGGATAAAATACGGCTCCATCACAAATGCTCCCCGGGTTAATAAATAAAAAGGTTAATAAATAAAAGTCTCGAAGATAATTTTTATTTATTCTTGGTGCACTCAAGACCCGCTACCTGCCAGGCTAAAAATCCACCAGCAACGGAATAAACATCTGTAAATCCCATCGGCTGCAGGGGGACTGTAGATAATACCGAGCTAGCCCAGAACGGCAAAGTAAATAAACTGGTTGCTCCAGCGTATTTCCTGCGTAGTAAAACAGCGTTTAAGACTCTCTTCTGAGCTAATCTTCATCTCTAATATACCACGGGGATAAGCACGGTATTCGCGATAGTGCCTGCCGCGGTTTCTGCCACTTATCGAATATCAATCAGCACGGCCTGCGTGCCATCATGCGGTATTTCATACAGTATGTCATGCAATTGTGCAGCCCTGATTTCCTGCACTTGACCACGTAATGACACGACCAACTGTCTTCCGTTTATTAACAGTTTATTGTCTGCTTCGTATGCTGCAAATCAATTGAGCAGAATGGGGCAAAAAGATCCTGCAATATTTTCCCCTGCGCCTTAGGGACAAAATCAGGGTACTCATTCTGCATTGTCTGTAAAAACACCTGCGTCAATTTTTCATCAAAAGAATCAATACTCGAGGGCGGACAATTTTTTTTCGCCTGAGCATAGAGAGCCCTATAGTCGACATTTAACCAACATTTGCAGCTCAACAGCGGTGCAAATAACTGCTGATAACGCAAAAATGTCTCCTGTAAATGATGCGCCAGAACATTAAACAAAATAGTGTCTACGACACTATACCTGCCCTTCTCGAACTTAAACACACCAATAGCGCGCAATTGTAATAATTCACTCTCTAACAGTAGCACTATATTAACGGGTATTTTAAGAAAATAATCCGCCACTAAGAAGGGCTGAATTTTGGCTCCATAATAAATGATATTGTCGAAGCTTAAGGTTTTATTGAGCCGCATTAGGCAGCCAATGGTATGACAAAGCAGGCTTGGCAAAGCAAAAACATGGACAATATTGTTACGGTAATAGTTTAATTGTAGCGCTTGATTTTTTGAACAAAAAACAAGTTCTCCGTCCTGCTCAAATTTATTCATGCTTAACGCTTGCCGATAAACGAAGTGATTTTTCTCTTTTGGGTAAGTAAGAGAACTATTTTCACTCTTTAACTCAAGTAATTGCTGGTGTTTGCCGAGTAACCTTAAAAAAACCGCTTTTTTAGATTGAAATTTTTTACTGGCTAATAAAATGGCTGCACATAAAGGTAATGCGCTCACCGCCGTTGCCTCGTTAATGGCAACCATCACTTGCCGTGCAACTTGTTGTACCTGCATTTTAAACTGTCTTTCATTTACTCCTGCGGTTTGCCAATTTGGAACCTGTTGATCTAAGTGTTTTTTAAGATTAATAGGCTTGCCAAAATTCACAAAAACATGGCCAAAATTACCCAAGTTTTTAACTGCAGCTAATAGTTGCCAAACACTTTCTTTGTCTTTTTTCTGCCCAGATAACTCCTTAATATAGGTACTCACTTCCATTATATGGTCATAGCCAATATAGATCGGTACCAATATTACATTACGTTCAGGTTGCTTTAAATAGGTTTTTAATGTGGTCGCAAGCAGTCCTGTTTTGGGCGTTAATAAACGCCCAGTGCGACTGCGTCCCCCTTCACTAAAAAATTCAATGGGATAACCCTGTTTGCATAACATAGAAAAATAAGCATTAAAAACAGCAGCATAAAGTGGAGAATTTTTAAAGCTGCGGCGTAAAAAGAAAGCGCCAGAACGTCTAAAAATCGGACCTAATGGAAAAAAACTCAAGTTTATGCCGGCTGCAACATGCGGAGCCGCTAATCCCTGTTCTACCAACAGATAGGAAAGTAATAGATAATCCATATGACTGCGGTGACAGGGCAGGTAGATAATTTCAGCACCACTTTGATTTTCCTGCCTGACAGCCTCTGCATGGTTGACTTCAATTCCCTTGTAAAGCTGATTACAAAGTTTTTTTAGAATAAACCGAAAAACACCTAACAGTGGGTAGGATAAATTGGCAGCGATCTCAACTAAATATTTCCGGCATTGCAGCTCAACCTGCTGATCTGTGCAGCGCTCTTTTGCCACTGTAGCGCTAATGACTTGCCGTAACAGTGGTTGCTGCAACACAGCCTCTATCATAGTGCTGCGATTCATACGTTTAGGACCAATACTGTAACGTTTTTGATTGGCAAAATAGGTCAGTGTAATTTTGACAAGTTTATTTACCGATTGCTTATCATCAGAGTTTCTTTGCTGATCGTTCACTTGCGGATCGTTCACTTGCGGATCACTTTTTTGCGTATCGAGTCGATGCCTAAGAGCTGCAATTGAAACAGGTTTATTAAAGCGGATCAGATGATTTTTGCTATGTTTCAGTACCATGCAGATTTTATGCAGTGAACCAACTGGTTTTTTTTTGCCCTGTTTTTCAGGATTTCTTCCCCAGTAAAAAGTCACGGGCAGTAACTGAAGATTCAAATTTGACGGCCTGCGATGTAAATCTAATAACTGCTGATAGTTTCTTAAATAGGGTGTGTTTTGTAACGGCGCTTCAGGCGAAAATAAAGCACCATCTTCAATAAAAATGGTGGCTCTTAAATTTTTCTGATCGACCTCTATTGAGCTATAGGGATCCCCTAAGCTGGCCTGCAAAGAGCAGAATTGCAATCCAAGCAGATCACTTGCACAATTCTGAGCGATCAGACAGGTAATAGGCCGACTTAAATCAAGCTGTAATTCTGCCACCGGATCGACCGGTATATAATGATGAGCGCCCCAATACTTATTGATAAATTGATGAATGATGGAGCCTTTTATCAGCACAGAGAGTCCCTATTATTGTTATTAGCTGGGGTACTAATATCAAACAACAGCGCAAATAACTACAAAAAAGACAACTACCCCGCAAAAGAGAAGATGATTCTCAGATTAGCAATAAAAGCGCAGGTGGCAAAAAAATCATTATTGCGCTGACTAATGAGCAAGTGATATTACCCTCGCCTTTTGTTAAACTAAGCCCTCAACAAAACAGCTTACAGGTTTATTTTTTCATGCAAAAAAACACCGGACTCAAACGTATTATTTTAGCCATGGGCTATTCACTACAGGGCTTCAAAAGTACTTTTAAACACGAAGCCGCGTTTCGCCAGGAACTTTTATTAGCCGTTATCTTAATCCCCCTTGCCTGCTTTTTGGAGGTCTCTCAAATCGAGCGAATTTTATTAATTACGCCGATTATATTAGCTATAATGGTAGAAATTCTTAATTCTGCCATTGAAGCAGTGGTTGATCGAATTGGCAGTGAACACCATAAACTTGCCGGCAGGGCAAAAGATATGGGCTCTGCAGCTGTATTTGTCGCCTTAGGTTTAACAGCTTATATTTGGATTGAAATTCTCTTTTTATAAAGAGACCAGCTTGTGATCCTAAGCATCGCTCAAAAAGTTCCCTATGTTATATTTTTAATGGGAACGAGTTCCCGTATACAATAAATATTCTTTCAGTTAAGGATTTAAAATGGCAGGTAAACCTCCCTTTTCGCAGCAGAAACCCAAAATTAATACACCAATTAAAACCGTCCCCCATTCATTTGAGGCTGAGCAGGCAATAATTGGTGGTTTATTACTTAATAATGAAGCTTGGAATGATGTTGCCGAGCGGGTTGTTGAACGTGATTTTTACCATAGAGCGCATCGTCAAATTTTTGCGACTATTGAGCTACTGAGCAGTGAAGATATACCGGTTGATTTGGTAACACTCTCCGAACATCTTGAAAATAAAAAAGAGCTGGAAGGTGTTGGCGGTATTGCCTACCTTGCAGAGCTGCTGCAAAACACCCCCAGTGCAGCTAATATTAACAACTATTCCGATATTGTTCGGGAACGCGCCATTGTTCGCGAATTAATTGGTGTCGCCAACGAAATCGCCGAAGCGGGTTATGAGACAGAAGGTCGAGATAGTAATGAACTACTTGATTTTGCGGAAACGAAAGTATTCCAAATAGCTGAATCTCGCAGCAATAAAAGCGAAGGCCCACAGGCAATTAAAGATATTTTAAAAGCGACCGTGGCAAAAATTGATGATTTATGTAAAAACCCGCGCGATGGTGTAACCGGTTTATCTTCCGGTTATAATGATTTAGACCAGATGACTACAGGGTTCCAAGCCGGAGATTTAATTATTGTGGCAGCCCGTCCTTCCATGGGTAAAACTACCTTTGCCATGAACCTTGCCGAACACGCAGCGTTAAATGCTGACAAACCAACGGTTATTTTTTCACTGGAGATGCCCGCAGAACAGATAATGAACCGTATCCTCTCATCCCTTGGGCGAATTGATCAGGGGAAAATACGAACCGGTCAGCTGGATGAAAATGACTGGGCATCACTGTCATCTACCATGTCTATTCTGCTGCAAAAGGGGAATATGTTTATTGATGATAGTTCCGGCCTCACGCCGACGGAATTACGCTCACGAGCACGTCGTATTGCCCGCGATCATGGCGGGGTCAGCATGATCATGGTCGATTACCTGCAGCTGATGCGCGTCCCTTCATTAAGCGAAAACCGGACCTTAGAAATATCTGAAATTTCACGTTCATTAAAAGCCTTAGCCAAAGAGCTGCGCTGCCCGGTTATTGCCCTTTCACAGCTAAACCGTGGCCTTGAGCAACGCGCTGACAAACGCCCAATTAACTCCGACCTACGTGAGTCCGGGGCGATTGAGCAGGATGCCGATTTAATTATGTTTATCTATCGAGATGAAATTTATAACGAAGCGAGTGAACACAAAGGTATTGCGGAGATTATTATTGGTAAACAACGTAATGGTCCAATCGGCAAGGTGCGTTTAACCTTCCAAGGCCGTTACTCTCGATTTGATGAATATACCGGTACAGCTTACCATGGGGATGACTGATCATTTCTCAGCTGTCCTTAAGCAATCACTTACACCAAGTTAGACTAATTCCACTCATTAAGTGATCTGTTTAGGCGCTGGGAAAAGCCATGAAAGCAAGGTCTTGATCTTATAACTAGTTGTTCTAATTATAAGATCAAGAACAAAGACTAAAACCTAGTTTTATGTCTAGCTAGCATGTGTTTTAACCCGCATAAATGAACAGAAAATTAATGGATTTGGTATTACAATAAGTAGAGTTTAATTATGGATAGCACACGCGCAGTTATCAACTTAAAGGCATTACGGCACAATCTGCAGATATTACAGAGAACGGCCCCACAGAGCCAAATAATTGCCGTGATCAAAGCCAATGCCTATGGTCACGGCATACTAAAAGTAGCCCAAGCATTACAAGATGTGCACGCTTTTGCTGTGGCGCGATTAAGTGAAGCATTAACACTGCGCAGCGCAGGTATTAAGACCCCTATTATTTTATTAGGAGGATTTTTTAAGGACAGTGATCTGATCACTTTAGCTACAACAGACTTACAGTGTGTAGTGCACTCGCAGGAGCAAGTTGCAGCGCTTATGCAGGCGAAATTACCTGCTCCCCTAAAAATTTGGTTAAAGCTCGATACCGGCATGCTCCGTTTAGGTTTTCATCCCGAGCAGTTTGAGGGCGTTTACAAACGCTTGAAGAGCTCGGTCAACATTCAAAAACCGATTAATTTGCTCACCCATTTTCATTCGGCTGAAGCGATTAATAATAATGCCACGACACAGCAACTGTCTTTATTTAAGCAGCATCTTCAGACAAGCAGCGGCTTAAAATCACTGGCCAATTCAGCTGCTATTTTTGCCTGGCCTGAGGCGCATTTTGATGCTGTCCGTCCGGGAATAGCTCTCTATGGTATTTCACCTTTTGCCGACAGATCAGCGAGGGATTTACAATTACGCCCGGTGATGACCTTAAAATCAGCTTTGATTGCAGTACATGACCATAAAGCAGGAGAAAATGTCGGTTATGGCTCCCATTGGACAGCCCAAAATGATACTCGGATTGGCGTAGTGGCGTTAGGCTATGGTGGAGGTTATCCGCGTTTAGCACCTCAGGGTACGCCACTACTGGTAAATGGACGAATAGTCCCACTGGTCGGTCGAGTCTCGATGGATATGCTCACGGTTGATTTAGGCTTAGGGTATCAGGATAAAGTCGGCGATGATGTAACACTATGGGGTGAGGGATTACCCGCAGAAAGGGTCGCACAAAAGATAGGCACTCTCCCTTATGAGCTGGTGACCAAGTTAACCTCTCGTGTCACCCTGCATTACCAAGAGTAATTAACAGGCTGCAAACTATCAATAAACTCATATTTAAACAGGCTAAACTATTTCGCTATCGGCTGCCCTTTAAAATGCCGATTTTCTTTAAAGGGGTTAAGCTCAGCACCCGCGAGGGAGTGATCCTGCAGGTACTCCATGACAATGGAGAATTTAATTTTGCTGAAATAGCACCTTTACCGGGTTTTAGCAGGGAGACTCTGCAACAGGCAACAGAACAAATAATAGCGCTGCTAAATAGTCATCAGTTAAACAGCCACAGCGCTATGCAGTTATACCCCAGTGTAGAGTTTGCACTTGACTGTATTCTACACAATATACCCATCTCAGGGTTATTTAAAACAGCGGAAAGCATCCCGCTATTGCAGGGTGATAATCAGACAGTGCTTAAACAGTACTGCCAATTAAATAAGCCAAACAGAGTCAAATTAAAAATAGCCAGGCAAGCGGTCGCGAAAGATATAGCCTTATTTTCAGCATTAAGTGCCCTCAATAATCATTTATTGATACGTTGTGATGCGAATCAGAGCTGGTCCTTTTCGCAGGCAGCGCTTTTTTTTACCAATATTAACACTCAATCTATTGATTATATTGAAGAGCCAACAGCCAGTTTAAGCGATAATATCAAGCTGGCTGAGCATTACCAGGTGCAGCTTGCTTTGGATGAAACCTTACAGCAAAAGCAGTTCCAATATCAGCACCATCGATGTTTCAAGGCACTGATCCTCAAACCGACGCTGATTGGCTCATTTGAGCGCCTGAATTATTTTATAAAAATGGCCAAAAAATTTCATTTAAGTGTCAGTATCAGCTCTTCATTTGAATCTCCGCTGGGTTTAAGACAATTAGCTTTTCTTGCCAGCCAATGGTCAAAAGAGGTAAATATTTCCTGCGGATTGGATACTCTAAAATTTTTTGAAAGTGCCGTCTTAAGTAAAAATTCAGATGAAAATTTAGCTAAAACTTCAGATAAAAAAATACCGCTTAGTCAACAAGTTAAACGTTTGGAGTGTCTATGGATAAGCAACTGAATTTCTGCCCGGTGCGTCATCGGGCGATCATAAATGCGCATACCCTAGCCATTCAGTCTGATACTCTGTTAATCACCTATCGGGTGTTAGATAAAACGCTCAACTTATTAAGCAGACAACTGTTAAATCTGAATTTACAAGTGGGAGACAGGTTAGTCTGCATCTCGGAAAACTCTCTTAAGGTGATTTTACTGCAACTTACCTGCATCCGTTTAGGGATTATTTTCTGTCCTTTAAATCCACGTTTTAGTAGAGCTGAAATAGATCAACGTTTAAGCGTTCTGACAAGTGACTTTATTTGGTTTGCTAATCCAAAAAAACATTTACATTTAAACTGTTTATCAATAGATTTTTCAATTCCCCAAGGCGAAGAAAGTACGCCTGTTCCGCTAAAAATAGATCCCCAAAAAGTCTGTAACATCATTTTCACATCCGGTAGCAGTGGCCAGGCAAAGGCGGTTATGCACTGTTTTAGCAACCATTATTATAGTGCTCTTGGTTCAAAATCCGGTATTGCATTAGAGGCAAAAGACAGGAACTTATTATCCTTGCCCCTGTTTCATATCAGCGGATTCGCAACTGTTATCCGTACGATGATAGCGGGAGCAGCCTTAGTTGTCAGCGCTGAGAAACTCAGTGTGAGTTTATTAAAAAAGGAAAAAATAACCCACCTTTCCTTAGTTGCCACCCAGCTTTATCGTTTATTAAGCAGCTTATATTTTCAAGCCAAGGAACTCTCAATTAAACACCTTCTCTTGGGTGGCAGTCTTTTTTCTGACCGATTACTGGTACAAACCAGGCAACGGGGATTTGTTTATCATTTAAGTTATGGTTTAAGTGAGATGAGCTCACAGGTTGCAACCTCCACCAACAGTAAAAAATTACTCCTGTTACCCGGTCAGCAGGTCAAAATAGTTAATAATGAGATCTGCTTACGTGGAAAAATGCGCTTTGCCGGGTATTTTAATGGTGATTTAGGATCCAGTCGTTTACCTGATAATCAATGGTTTTGCAGTAAAGATTTAGGCGCATTAATTGGCAATGAGTTGTGCATGTCCGGTCGTACAGACAGGTTAATTATCTCCGGTGGAGAAAATATTCAGGCTGAAGAACTCGAATCAGTGCTGTTAAACTTTGCACATATTAAACAGGCTTATGTTGTTGCTGTAACGGATCCTGTTTTTGGAGAGCGCCCGGCAGCTTTTATAGATTGGCAAAATGGTGAAATTAAACAACAACAACTGCAGATTTACCTGCAGGATAAACTAAGCAGTTATAAGCAGCCAGTGCATTATTTTCTCCTGCCTGAGCAAACAGGCTTTAAGGTTTCATTAAAAGCGCTGCAGATAATTGCTCAGGTCGCCCACAACAAGACTTTATAAAAAGGCTTTATAGAAAAAAGACCGCAAAATATGCATTTAGCCAAGAATTAGGTAGAATAATTTTATTATTTTTTCCGGTGAATCACCTATGAGCACTTACAAACTACAACTCCATTTCTGCCACCCTAAATACTGGCTAACCTGGTTGGGCATTTTGCTACTTTTTTTAAGCTCTTTTTTACCCTATGGCTATTTACTTGCTCTCGGTAAATTTCTTGGCCGGATTGCGGCCCGTATTGCCAAATCCAGATATAAAATTGCCTACCGAAATATTGAGTTGTGCTTTCCCGACTTAGGTCCGGCTGAAATAACTCAAAAAGTGCAGACCAATTTTGAAAATACTGGTATTGCTATATTAGAGATAGGGATGGCATGGTTTTGGCCAAGTTGGCGAGTGCGGGGGTTATTAAAAGTGAGCGGCCTTGAGCATATTGAACAAGCACAAATGCGCAATCAATCTATTATTCTTTTGGGGGCGCATTTTCTTTCTCTGGAGATGGCCGGACGCGCTACGGGCTTGCAACTACCTTCGACCGCAGTTTACCGCAAACACCGTAACCCCGTATTAGATTCCTGGTTTTACTGGGGCAGAATGCGTGAAAATAAAGCGATGTTAGATCGTTCTGACTTTAAAGGTATGTTACGCATATTAAAAGGCGGAACACCCTTATGGTATGCGCCGGATCACGATTATGGACGTCATAAAAGCAGTGTTTTTGCACCTTTTTTTGCAGTACAGAATAGCAATACAATATCAGGCACCAGCACACTCGCACGATTAAGTAATAGCTGTGTGATCCCAGTATTCTTAAAACGCCTTCCAGGTTTACAGGGGTATGAGTTAGTTTTTTATCCTAAAATAGAAAATTTTCCCAGTAAAGACCTAGTAGCCGATACCCAAAAAACCAACCAGCAGATTGAAAAAATGATTTTAGAATGTGACGATCAGTATATGTGGGTTCACCGTCGTTTTAAAACCCGCCCGGAAGGTGAAGACTCTTTCTATTAAGAAGGATTTACCCCCCTCAGAGCAAAGTCATTATACTCGAGGCACTTGCAGATGCCGATTCAGCATCTTCAAGTAATTTGGGTGATTTAACCTTTCTCAATCTAAGAATTTCTCCCATATTTTTATTACATTCTGCCTTTCCTGAATAAATTGATTATCCTTAATGATGCGGTTTTTTTTATTCAGGTTTAAGCGGTGCGCCGCATCACGCAGGGCACAATAAGCCCCCGTCAGTTTTTTTTCTTCATCGCTAGTTAATAAGCCCAACCTGCGACATGTTTCGAAAATACGTAAATTATCCGACCATTTACACAGAGCCTTACCGCAATGGCAGGCATGTGCTAAGACTAAATATTGGGCAAAAAATTCGATATCAACCATTCCTCCGGGAGACTGTTTTAAATCAAACCGTCCCTCTTTTTCCCGGCTTAGATGTTTGCGCATCTTAGCGCGCATATTCCTTATCTCAGTTGCTAACGTGCTGTTATTACGCGCTTGCGATAGCACAGTTTCGCGGGCTTCATTAAATTTAGCCAAGATTAACTGGTCGTAAAAAACAGCGCGAGCGCGTACCAATGCTTGATGCTCCCATGTCCATGCATTATTTTGTAAATATTTTTTGTAGCTTGCAATACTCGACACTAATATACCTGAATCACCCGATGGGCGCAGGCGCATATCGATCTCATACAAAATCCCGGAATTGGTGCGTGCACTAAATAAATGAATAATGCGTTGCGCCAGACGAAAATAAAAAAGCTGATTATCTATTTTGCGTCGTCCGTTTGTTTCCCCTTGAATATCATCATCATGTAAAAAAACCACATCAAGGTCAGAACCGTAACCTAACTCTATGCCACCCATCTTCCCATAACCAATAACCGCAAAACCTTTACGATCAGAATCGCTGACGTTACTTGGCAAACCAAATTTATCAACCATCTGTAACCAGGCAATCTGTACCACATAATCCATTATCGCTTCACTTAAATAAGTGAGGTGATCGCTGACCTGTGGTAATTTAATGGACTTCTCAATATCAGCGGCCGCAATATATAAAAACTGAATCTGCTTAAACTGGCGCAATGCTTCCATCTGCTGCTCCATATCCTCCTCGGGGATACGTAACATAAACAGCTGCAACTCTGCTCTATAATTGTCTAATTGAGTGGGCTTATAAAGCTGCTGCGGATCTAATAGTTCATCTAATAAAATGGGATGCTGAGCGAGTTGAGAGGCGACTCGGGTACTTTCGTCGCAGAGCTTTAAGAGCTGCTTTAAAGCCCCCTCATTCTCATTTAATAATTCTAAATAGGCGGTGCGACTGATTATTTGTAATAATAACGCAGTAATACGTTTGAGTAACTCAACGGGATCCGGATAGACGCATATAAGCTCAATCATACGTGGCATCAGTTTATCTAAAGTCGCTTGACCACGCGGCCCGATCGGCCGTTTTTTCAATTCCTCTTTTAATGCGCTTAATGCCGTTGCCAAGTGCGCTGCAAGCGATTCATCCAAGCCCTTTTCATGTAACAAATGGATAGCTTCCTGCTGACTTAAATGTAAAGCCCACAATTCAGATAATGCTTGATCGGCTTCATCATGCGCTTCCTCTTCACCACCGACAGCCCAATTAAATTCAGCGTGCACACACTCCATTACTTGAGTTAATTTATGATAAAAATCTTGCCAGTTGGGATAGTCCATCACGGTAATTAAACGTAATTTATCAAGCTCATTATCGGGTAATGTCTGGGTTTGTTTATCGCCTATTTGCTGCAGAACATTTTCTACCGCACGTAAAAAATAATAAGCATCAAGCAGGCTTTGAACTCGAGCCTTAGGCACCTCATCTATATCTGCAAGTACTTTTAAGGCTTCCCGCAGTCCCTTACATTGCAGCTCGGGCCGGCGACCACCGCGAATTAATTGAAATGCCTGCACAACAAATTCAATTTCCCTAATCCCACCTTTACCCAGTTTGATATTATCGGTCAGCCCCTTTCTGCGTACCTCGGAGCTGATCATTGCTTTCATTTTACGTAATGATTCAATCGCACTAAAATCGATATAACGGCGATAAACAAAAGGTTTTAATAAGGCTTCAAGGGTTGTTTTGTAATCCCCTTCTTCACCAATCACCCGCGCCTTAATCATTGCATACCTTTCCCAATCGCGGCCATGACTTTGATAATAATCTTCCAGAGATGCGAAATTGGTTATTAAGGGACCTGACTCACCAAAGGGACGCAAGCGCATATCAACACGGTAAACAAAACCGTCAACCGTCATTTGATGTAATGCCCCTATAATACGTTGTCCAAGTTTAGTAAAAAAAGATTGGTTATCAATCCGGCGCCGTTCCCCTTGAGTTTCACCTCGTTCAGGGTAAGTAAAGATAAGATCAATATCAGATGAAAAATTTAACTCTTTTCCCCCCAGCTTACCCATCGCAAAAATAAAAAAAGGTTGTCTTACTCCGTTGCTATTCATCGGAATACCTTGCTCAATAGATTGTTTTTTATACAACCAGGACATGCATTGTAAAATCAACTGATCTGCCAAATAGGAGATATGCTCTAAACTTTCAACCAAGCGGGCTTTACCCAGTAGTTCTCGCCATGCAATAACCACCATGTGTTTACGCCGGAATAAGCGCAAAACTTTATGCAATGTAACTTCATCGGTCACTTTCGCCATGGCACTTTCTAATTCAGTCGCAATGACTTTCTTACGATCGGCTAAAGTGAGTAATTCACTGTCTAACAAATCCATTAATAATGCCGGCTGTTTAATTAAAGATTCTGCAACAAAATCACTTAATCCTAAAATCTTCATTAATTCAGTATGCTGAGACTGCTTTAGAGAGTTTAAATCTATCCGGTTGTTAAGATTTTCAAAATGATGTGACGCGGCATGGTTTAATAAAGACATACAATTCACCCTCTCAAATAAATAAGATAAATTACTAAAGATAACTAAAGATTACTACTAAATTAGCTATTATGTAAAAAATCTCACTAATATATCCAATACAGATCAATATCAGCTTATTAACAATAAACAAAAAACGTAACACTAGTTGGTATTTGAAAAAACTTAAATAAACCATGAGCGACAAATTTTCACTAACAAATCAACCTGATGATTGAAAAACAATCCCGAACAGGCAATAGTAGAGAACATAAAGGATGACAAGACCTTCCCCGCATTGCTTGACATATAATGACAAGCAATCTAAATTAACAGTCAACGAGACATTAAATGTCAACTTCCATAAGGAGTATTATGAATATTCACAATATTGCGACCCATCTTAATCAGTTAGATGATAATAGTGAAACTGGTTTTAATTTTGACTGTACACCCATTAATGGTGACATTGATGTATTACAGGTCGAAGTTATTGGGCGGGAAGAGATTCCCATCTTTATCTCTATTAGTGATAACCAGATTCTTTGTATTGCTTACCTCTGGGGTGAGAACGAAGTTAAACCTGAGCTAAGAAGCAATATGATGGAAGCAATGCTGGAGATGAATATTCCTATGCCGCTTTCCTCATTTGCCAAAGTCGAAGACAAATATGTATTAAATGGTGCTTTATCAATTAATTCAACGCTTGATGACATTGAATTGGAGATTGTGACATTAAGTGATAACAGTCTTGAAGTGATTAATGAAATGAGCAGCTACTTAAATTAATTCGGAGTATTAAAGATGAGTATATTTAAAAAAATCATTAGCGCTTTACGTGGTGGTGTACGCGAAACAGGTGAAGCTATTGTTGATGCAAATTCAACCCGTATTTTTGAACAGGAAATTCGCGATTCCGAAAAGCACGTCACTATCGCTAAACGTGATTTAACCGAAGTGATGGCTAAACAGATGCAGGCAGCACGAGAGCTGACTCAATTACAAGCAACGATTAAAGAGCATGAAGGTTATGCTCTGCAGGCGCTTAATCAGGGTAATGAAGCATTAGCCATTGAGGTTGCTGAAAAGATTGCCGAACTTGAAAATAGTGCTGCCGATCAGCAGCAGGCAAATGAAAGTTACTTAAAAAATGCGGATCGTTTAAAAGCATTAATTAAAAAAAGTGAGCGCCAATTAACAGATTATAAACGTCAGTTAAGTATGGTCAAAACAACACAAAGCGTACAAAAAGCCACATCGGCAATCACCGATAATTTTGTTGCCAGTAACTCAAAACTGTTAAGTGCCAAGGATTCATTAGAGCGTATTAAACAAAAACAAACTCTCTTCGATGATAAATTAAAAGCCGCAGAGCAGCTTGAATCGGAAGACAGCGATGCTTCATTAAAAAATAAGTTGCGAGGGGCCGGTATTGGCGCACAGCAATCGAATGCGCAATCGATTCTAGCGCGTTTAAAAACCAAATAAAGTCCAGTAAAATAGACACCAAGCGCGCAAATCAAAAATTGAGATAATAATGCCGTTTGGCTGCAACACGCCGAGGCGTGTTTTTGCTTTTTAATAGGGAAAAATAATGAGTTTTTTTAAATCACTGTTCGCTAAAAAGCAAGCGCTGCCAACGCGCAGTTTAAACCATCCAGGCGAATTGCAGGTGGGTGATATTTTCAGCTTTAGTGATAGTTTTGCACTTCCAAAAGCAATGCGTAAACAGCAACTTGAGGTTAGCGAAATCAATACTGTCGAATTTAAGCATGAACATTATGCTCAGGTGGTAGCCCGGGGTATCAGTGCTCAACCTGTTTATATCAGTTTTCCTAAAAACCCGCAGAAATGTATAAAGTACAGTTTATTACTGACCCGCGAGGATGTCGGTAATTTGTTTGATTTAGAGGCTTTTTCTGATATTTTTGAAGCGCCGGGTAATGCATGTTTAACACCGATCACCTTCGAACACCCTTATGCGGAGATGGTTGCAGCACAATATCTTCAGCAGGACTTTATGACTATGGGTTATTTTCATCGAGAAGATTACCGCGCTGGCACTCCTCCTCAGTTTAATGAAGAAAGTCATGGCCGTCAGTTTGAGTTTTATTCATTGGCAGGCGACCAGGAGCAGCGCTCTATTGATATCTTTATTTTTGAAAATGGCAATACCGATGTCTACCTGTCTTTTTTAAGACCAGCAAATGAAATTACTGAGTTATGGATTAAAGGAGAATAACCATGGTGAAAGGTGAATTACCTAAAAAATGGCAGCAATCAGCCAATGTGGCAAAAGCGGTACAAATTGCCTTCGATATGGATACAAAACTGCAATATAGTATTCGTCGTAGTGCACTGGATAAGGGCATTAGCCCTTCAGAGCAAATTCGCGATTTGCTCGCTTTACCAACAAATAAAAAACCTAAACGCCCGCGTTTAACCGTCAGTTTAAGTGATCAGGATTACCAGCAGTTGGGTGAACGTTACCGAATACCCGCTGATCAGCAATTAGAGATAAAAAAATCGGTTATTGAAGAGTTAACTCAATTTGCACTACAAAGTGAATACAACAAACCTAAGTAATTATTACCAATAAATATTAGCCCACAGGGTAAGAAGAATAGCTATTAGCATGGATTAAAGCGCCAATCGCCTATTTGCTTGTAGAGCACTAGTGCCTTCGGACTTGCGTTTGTATTATATGTTTATTACCTAATTTCATCATCCCTTTCAATAGAAAGGGGGTGGATAATTGTATTTTGTATGTGGACTTATATAGGCGTCTTTAATCTGTGGAGCGCGTAGCACCTCGGTGGTAATACCTTTGAATTTGTTACAAAAAATGCCCCCCCCTGCAAACTTAATCATAAAAATAAATATTCGTATTTAAGTCTGAAAGCACTAATTGGTGCAATTTTTCCAATCTCTCTTTTTTAAGATGGCTTACTATTTAGATTGCTGCAGTGCATCTAATAATGAGTTTTGTTTACACGTTACCCATTTTAAATATTCGTCTTGTGATCTTTTATCCGTCTCAAGTTGTGCATATTCTGCGACAACATTGAGCATAGCCAACTCATTGATACCCTGTTGAATATCTAACCAAGAGGAATACAAAGTTTTACTTTTTTGCGCTGAAAAAAGATTGCCAACGCATAAGCCTAAGAACAAGTTTGACTTCAATAGCCCTTGATATGACAAAAATTGCGCAATGGAAAACGGTTTATGGTGACTCAGCAGTTTTAATTCCCACCATCTAGATTCTAATGAATCCACAGCAAAGGACTCAATACCGCTGGGTTTTTGACTAAAAAAGGGCTTTTTTTCAAATTGAATCAACCATTGGGTAAATTGCAGGACAAATTGGCAATAACGTGTTGAAGTCAGGATTTCTTTTATTGCTTGTCTATCTGGCTGTTCATTATACTGCTTTTCTAATTTTTTAATTAATGATTTAAAATCAGGTAATTTACGAATGTAAAAACCGTCATCCTCCAACATATTCTGCAAAATAAAACGTTCATCAAAACAGGATAAAGAGCGCACCAGCCAATGTAATTCACTCACCCAAGCAGCATTTAATATTTGTGGTACAACATTTTCAACTAATTTAAGGTTTTGATGTAAAAATTTAATACCCTGTAATAATTGATATAAAGCAGGATCCGCAAAAGATTCCAGATAACAATGTTCATGGTATTGGGTATGCTGCAGCCCATGCTGCAGATTAATCAACAATGCCTGCTCAACTGACATGGATTTGGTTAAGGGTGAAGGAGCAAGCGCTTTGGCTTTAAAATTAATACTTTCTGCCAGCATATAGCCGCGCTGTGCCTTGCTGACATTACCTAATCTGACCAGTGGTAATTCCGCGATCGTCTTTCCTAAAACAAAGAGCTGATTTTCATCTCCTTTAAGCAGCTCTAGTTCAATTTCACAAATTTCTTTTTTGTCACGATCTGTTTCAATAAAACCACTGTCATAAGCCACCTCAATTAACGTCTCCTGCGGCATTTCAATCACCCATGTTTGGCGCTTAAAGTCAGTGCGAAAAATCGGCTGCAGTTCATTTTCAAGCTGCTTAAGATCACAATCTGCGGGCCATATTTTGCTATTAAAGCGTGCCAAGTTGGGATGCAATCCATCAATTGGTTCGTTATATTCTGGCCGCTGATGCAGGCCACCAATCACTCGACCTAAGGTTTTGATGGTTTGCTCTGATTTTTTATCCACACTGCGGATCCGCAATCCCATCCCCATTTTGCGTAATCTATCTTTACCCGTATCAAAGTAAACATTATCTAATAATTGTTTTTTACTGGAAATAACATCGTGGGAATTGACTTTTTTATACAATTCCAAGGCAAATTCCGAATTAAAAAAAAATTTAATTTCTATTTCCGTTTCCATAGTTTATAAAAAACCTATCTAAAATTAATGTGATTGATCAAAAAAAATCGTCATAATTAGTTAATTATATTAAATTCAGATTCAATTATGTGCAAAAGAAAGTTACCATGCGCCAAATTTTATTGAATTTTAACATTCGTATGCTAAATACGGCCTAATAATAGGATCACCTATGCCAATTAACTCGATATTTGGAGTTTTTGCAAAATCTCCAATTAAACCCATTCTAACGCATATTGATAAAGTTGCGGCCTGCAGTGAGTTATTAATCCCTTTTTTTAAAGCGAGTAATGAACAGGATTGGATAAAAGCGGAAGAGATAAGAAAAGAGCTGTCCATGCTCGAAAAGAAAGCGGATGCTTTAAAGCGCAAACTCCACTTGAGATTACCAAAAGGTTTATTTATGCCTATCGCACGTGGTGATTTAATTGAACTCGCTATCCGTCAGGACAAAATAGCTAATACGGCAAAAGATATCGCAGGACGGATTTTAGGCCGAAAACTACAAATACCCCATGAAATAGAAAAGAATTTCATGGTCTATCTACAACGTTGTTTAGATGCCGTCCAGCAGGCCCAAAAAGCCATTAATGAACTGGATGAATTATTAGAAACGGGTTTTAAAGGTCGCGAAGTGGATATAGTCACTAAGATGCTCGCAGAACTTGACGCTATTGAGGATGATACAGACTCTTTACAAATTAAACTTCGTGGAGATCTTTTTGCTGTCGAACAGCATTACAATGCCGTTGATATTATGTTTCTTTACCAAATTTTAGAATGGGTAGGCCGTCTTGCGGATCATTCTGAATCAATCGGTGATCAACTCGAACTTATGATTGCGCGTTCATAACGCTTAAAGGATTTTTATGGATATTTTAACTTCATACGGAAACATTCTTGTGCTCTTTGCAGCCGCAGTAGGTTTCCTTATGGCTTGGGGCATAGGTGCAAATGATGTAGCTAATGCAATGGGAACTTCCGTTGGCTCAAAAGCATTAACCATCAAACAGGCCATCATCATTGCAATGATTTTTGAATTTGCAGGCGCTTATTTAGCGGGTGGTGAAGTAACATCAACAATACGTAAAGGTATTATCGATGCCAGCTTCTACGTTGATCAACCCGAATTATTAGTATTTGGTATGACCTCGGCGTTATTAGCCGCGGGTGTATGGTTAATGATTGCTTCCTATTTTGGTTGGCCGGTTTCCACAACACACTCTATTGTTGGTGCAATCGTTGGCTTCTCAGCCGTCGGCGTAGGAGTAGACAGTGTCGTCTGGACTAAGGTAACTGGTATTATTGGCAGTTGGGTGATAACCCCGCTAATATCCGGAATTATTGCCTACATAATTTTCATGAGTTCGCAAAAATTAATATTTGATACCAGAGATCCCATTAAAAATGCCAAGCGTTATGTGCCATTTTATATGTTTCTGGCGGGTTTTCTGCTCTCTTTAGTGACTATTATTAAGGGCCTATCACATGTTGGTTTACATTTTACAACCTTTGAAGCTTTTGCTTTAGCGACTATTGTCGGTATCTTCGTTGCTGGGGTTGGTAAAATATTTATTAACCGCATTAAAATCGATCCTAAAGCCGATAAAAAAATGCATTTTGCCAATGTAGAAAAAATATTTGCAGTGTTGATGGTAGTGACAGCTTGTGCGATGGCATTTGCGCATGGTTCAAACGATGTCGCTAATGCGATAGGTCCTCTTGCTGCCGTTGTTAGCATTGTCGGACAGAACGGCCAAATAACCTCTCAAGCGGCACTGGCGTGGTGGATATTGCCATTAGGTGGCTTAGGGATTGTGCTTGGTTTAGCTATTTTTGGTAAACGCGTCATGGCCACCATTGGCACAGGTATTACCCACCTAACACCAAGCCGAGGTTTTGCTGCAGAGCTTGCAGCTGCTGCAACGGTGGTTATTGCATCGGGAACAGGTTTACCCATCTCCACAACACAAACTTTAGTCGGTGCTGTCTTAGGAGTTGGTATGGCGCGAGGTATTGCGGCACTAAACTTAGGCGTTGTACGTAATATAGTCATTTCATGGGTTGTAACTCTGCCCGTTGGTGCTGGTTTATCAATTATATTCTTCTATATGATGAAAGCTGTTTTTAGCTGAATAAAGTATCTGTACCCAATCTGCCTCAGGATACAAACTCAGTATCTTGAGGTAGAATGGGAACAGCTAGATAAAAAAGAGAGCTTTGGCTCTCTTTTTTATCTCTAAAGCTTTTCCTTAGTGATTTTTGCTTTTAACATAGGCCAATACCAGAAGAACTAAGCTGGTGATCATCCTTGCTGGTTAAAATTATCTCTAACTGCGTTGTGAATTTGATTCAGAACATCCTGTTTTTCACCACTTTGTGGTCAGCTAAAGCTGTTCAAAATCGTTCCGTACGATTTTGTGAAGGAGAACAACGATCGAATGCAACTTTAGTGTTAATTTTTCCTTCGCAATCATTGATCACTTCATTAATTCTTTTGATATAACATTTTTACTTTAATGAATGGGATCCCGAAATTGAAAATATTTACCTATATTACAACTGTTCTTTCACTGATGCTGTGCATGAATGCTGCTGCAGAAACCCGCTATGTGAGTGATGATATTTTCATTTATATGCATTCGGGACCAAGCAGGGAATATCGTATTATCGGCACACTTGACGTGGGCAGCCCGGTCACAACTTTAAAACTTGATAAAAAAACACTTTTTTATCAAGTTAAAACCGCTAATGGCAAAATCGCCTGGGTAAAAAGCGATCAATTACAAACGACTTTACCGGCAAACAAATTACTGCCAGCAATCCAAAAAGAGCTGCAGGAAGCACAAATAAAACTACAAAATATTGATCAGGCAAACAGTGAAATATTGGATCAACAAAAACAGTCAATCATCGATAAAGATAGCTTGATAGCGACGCTAATGGATGAGAAGAACAGCTTGCAGGGAACAATCATCAAGCTTAAAGCCGCTAATCTAGAGCTTGATCTGTTGCAGGATACCAAGGACGAACGAGTGAAAATGGAATGGATGATGTACGGAGGAAGTGTGCTGTTTATTGGCTTGCTGTTTGGTTTATTGATTCCTTTTTTACCACGCCGTAAGAAAAACAACAATAATTGGTAAGACTGTAGATGACTTGCCGGCGGCAGGTCATCTTATCTTTTAAAGATCACCCTCAATGGCTTTTCCAATCAGTTAATGACTCTAAACTAAAACTTTGCCGACCCAATCGAAAAATACTGCGATTAGGCTGAATCTCCAGCAGCTGTATTTTACCTTGTGGGTCAAACTGCCCTTCCTTTAATTTATTGCCATTAATCTTAATCCAACGCTCCGGTGCAATGCTCGAATAGATATGTGTATCATATCTTATGTCTGGTACTTTTTGCTGAAATTGTTGGGCCATCTCATGAAGGTCCCTGCCATCGGTGCTTGACTCGATCGAAGGTAATTTATGTTGTTTTGTACTCTCGTCTAAGGCGAGCTCAAAACGTTGCTGTAACTCATTAGACACAGCCGAATAATCAAGCTCGCTGTTTAAATTGGCAGCACCTGCATTTAACTCATCTGCAACTAATTTTATAGGTGAATCAGGCTTTTCAAAGTCAGGTAAAGGTTGGGTTGTAAACGTGATTTTCTTAACTGCTTGGGGCGCTTTTTGAGTTATTTTAACAGGCATTTCATTAACGGTGGGCGGCGTAACTTCAAGCACATTCGGTGCTTGATCCAGCGCTATTGGGGCTTGTGTTTTTATGTCTTTCGCTTCTTCGGTGAATTGCAGATAAAGTAATACACTTAATAAGCTGATGGTCACCAAGAGGGATATTAATAAAGTCACTCGCCATTTTAAAAGTCCTTTGTCAGCCTCTGGTTGTTGGACAAAATGAGCGTTTGCTGATAACTTTTGCTTTTGCAGTGCCGCTAGAATGGTTGACATTAATTTACTTCCTGTTGTAGTCGTGGCAACTGAGAATTAACTATCTGCATTAGTGGCATTAAGGTTTGCACGCCGACAATACCATCGTCTTCTAAGCTGTTTTCTATCTGAAAACTCATGACTTGTTGTAACAACGGCAAATCGAAGCGATTTTTGCTCTCAATTGGCATTCCCTGCAACTGGTTAAGTTGTCTCACCAGCCAGGCTATTTGCTCACTTTGCTGACCAAATTTAAGGTTACCCTGTAATTCAAACGGCGCCTGCCAAAGCACCGTTAGCTCCCCCGACCAGTAAGCATTAAACCAGCTTTCTGAGACCTCAATAACTTGCCCATCAATCAATAATTGGTAAGCGCCATTAATGGCATAAAGCACCGCATGTAAACTTTCTAAATTATCTCTTTTAAGCCTGACCACGCTGGGATAATTCAACTGCTTTAATTCTTTCAGGCTGGTCTGCTTCGAATAACAGGATAACAACACAGTTTTTCCCTGCTCACAATTAACCGTTTTGGGGTCAACCTGATACCCCCAAACAGCATATAAATTAAACAGGGCATTAGCAAAGGTTGCATTGGAGATATCTAATGAATCATAATTATCAAACCAGTCGGGAGATTCGTTCTCCGGTGATGCGCTAACCGCAGCCGCTTGCTGCAATTCGGTTGGCTCGATATTTTCTACAGGAGCCAGAAGACGCTCTGCCAAAGGCTCACCTAATGTGGCAGCTTGCGGGCTTAATTCTGCCGGTGGGGCTTTGACTTCTTTAAAAAGGCTCAGCAGCTGTGGAGCCTGAAAGGCGGTAAATACAGCCAATAGACTCAAAGCAATAAATCGCCAACTGCTTTTGAAGGTCAAATTAAAAAGTGTCTGCGGGGGTGAAAGCGCCATCTCATCACTGGCTTTTTTTACCATCAAGGCAGTCACTTTTAATGAATTTTGGGTGTATGCACAAAGCAGGCTACGATCACAAAGTAAATTAATTAAGCGCGGGACACCCTGGCTGCGTCTAAAAACTTCTCTTAAGGCCTGACGTTCAAAAATTGGAAAACTTGCCCCCGCAACATTCAATCTATGCTGAATATAATAAACGCTTTCCTGCTCCGTCAAAGGCAACAGATGATAACGTGCGCTAATTCGCTGGGCTAATTGCCGCAACTCAGTCTGCTTCAGTTTTTGCTGTAACTCTGTTTGGCCGATTAAAATGACCTGTAATGGTTTTTTATTATTTGATTCAATATTGGTGAGCAAACGGAGTTGCTCTAATACCGAGAAGCTAAGATGTTGTGCTTCATCAATTAATACAATCGCACTCCGTCCTTGATGATGGTTATTCATCATCCAAGCGGTTAAGCTGTCAAATAACAATTTCAAACTGATCTTATCTTTTTCATAATCAATCTGAAATTCATCACAGATAGTGGCTAGCAATTCAATATCGGTTAAGGCCGGGTTTAAAATAAAAGCAATATCGGTGCTTGTGCCGATCTCCCGTAATAGTTTACGGCAGACAGTGGTTTTACCGGTACCCACTTCACCGGTTAATAAGACGAATCCGCCATTACCCTGGACACCATATTGCAAATGGGCTATTGCCTCTTGATGACGGTTACTCAAAAATAAAAAATCGGGATCAGGCGAGATCGAAAAGGGTGGCTCTTTTAAAGAGAAAAAATCTTGATACATAACAAAATCCAAAGAAAATAGTGACAAGAGAAGTTATTACATATAATAACTAACTAAGCCATAAAGAGGAAAAACAATGCAAATATTTTTAGTCGGAGGCGCAGTTCGCGATCAATTATTACAACTTGAGATTAAAGATCGTGATTATGTGGTGATTGCAGCCACCCCGGAAAAACTATTAAAATTAGGTTATCAGCAAGTTGGTAAGGATTTTCCAGTTTTTATCCACCCCAAAACCAGAGATGAATATGCCCTGGCACGCACTGAACGAAAAAAAGGTTCCGGCCATAATGGATTTGAATGTTATGCCGGTCAGGATGTCACTCTCACGGAAGACTTAAAACGCCGAGATTTAACCATTAATGCCATTGCACAATCACCGCAGGGAGAATTGATTGATCCCTACCACGGGCTGCAGGATATAGAGACCAAAACCCTGCGTCATATATCGACAGCATTCAGCGAAGATCCGTTACGCGTTTTGCGTGTCGCACGTTTCGCAGCGCGTTTTTACGATTTAGGCTTCAAAATTGCCCCAGAAACGCTCGATTTGATGCGCAGCTTAAGCAGCAGTGGTGAGTTAAGCCACCTGACCGCAGAAAGAGTTTGGCAGGAAACTGCAAATGCGTTAAAAACCGATAACCCGCAGATCTATTTCCAGGTGTTACGTGACTGCGGGGCTCTGGCAATTTTATTCCCTGAAATTGAAGCCTTATTTGGTGTTCCCGCACCTAAAAAATGGCACCCTGAAATCGATACAGGCATTCATACTTTAATGGTAGTACAACAATCAGTTAAATTATCCGATGCACTTGCTTTTCGTTTTGCTTGCCTGGTACACGATCTTGGCAAAGCGCTAACACCTCAAGAACTCTGGCCCAGCCATAAAGGCCATGGGCAAGTGGGTTTGCAGTTGATTAACAATTTATGCCAACGTCTTAAAATACCTAATGAGTGCAGAGAATTAGCCTGTTTAGTCAGTGAGCACCATACGCTTATCCATAAGGGATTGGAGTTAAAGGCAGCTACTCTAATCACATTAATGAATCAAAATGATGCTTGGCGTAAGCCTGAACGGTTTGAGCAGATGTTACAGTGCTGCGTTGCCGACTCTAAGGGCCGAACGGGTTTTGAAAATAAAGACTACCCCAGTGCAGAGTATATTTGGCGTGCTTTTCAAGCGGCGCAGTTAGTTGATGTACAACCTATTATTCAACAAGGGTATAAAGGTGCAGAAATTAAAGCTCAGTTACAAAATGCACGTATTCGAGTAGTCGAACAGTATAAACAAAAGTGCAGCGTATAATCGGCTTGTTTGCAGTGCTCACAACTTAACTTAAAGAGACAGAAAAAATGTCTAATTCACTGGCTATTCTCCCGCTCCAGAACCTGGCTATTGCCTTTATTCCAGTTTCGGTAGTGATCATTATTTTATTTAAATGGTCACTAAATGGAAAATTTGCACTCTATGCACTCTCTCGTATGTTAGTACAACTACTGTTAGTCGGTTATTTTCTTAATTATCTTTTTGCCGGTGCGAATGCTTGGATTGTGGTGCTGCTGTTAATGCTGATGGTGCTATTTTCAAGCTGGATAGCCCTAGGCAATATCAAAGAGCAGCGTTTGCTATTATTAAAACGAACTATGTTATCGGTTGCTATAGGCGGAGGGGTTACCTTAGTGGTTATTACTCAGGGCGTTTTAACACTACAGCCCTGGTATCAGGTACAAACAATGATCCCATTGGCAGGAATGATTTTTGCCAACTGTATGAATAGCGTCAGTCTTTCAGCAGAACGTTTTTATACGGAGTTGTCGCGCGAGGCAGATTATATTCATGCGCGTAAAACTGCATTTCAAGCTTCAATGATCCCGAATATTAATGCGTTATTTGCGGTTGGGTTGATCTCCTTACCGGGGATGATGACCGGACAAATATTATCCGGTACCTCCCCCTTTATTGCGGCAAGGTACCAAATAGTCGTGATGTGTATGGTCTTTGCCTCGGCAGGTATTTCATCTGCTTGTTTTTTAGTGCTCAATAAAAACACCATAAAAAAAACAACAACGCAATGACTTAACCTGCTAGAAATTGAAGCTAAACCACTGAACCGGTTAAACCTAAGTGCCCAACAAAATATAAGCTAAACCACTAGACCGCTTGAGCCTAGGCTTCAGACACAATATAGCTGACGCACTGAAGCAGTTGAGCCTAAGTGCCCGACAGAATATAAAACAAAAATCCACCTAACAGCAGGCGATAGATAACAAAAGGCAGCATACCAACTCTATTAAGGAGGATTAAAAATACGTGAATACATAAAATAGCGCTGACAAAAGAGATCCCCGCGCCTAAAAACAAAGGACCCCAGTCAACATATTCATCGGATAAAATGAATTTAAGCAAATCATATCCGGAGGCCATGGCAATGATCGGAATAGACATTAAAAAAGAGAAACGCGCAGCGCCATTACGGGTCAAACCCAACATTAAACCTGCAGTAATCGTGATACCTGAACGAGATGTACCAGGGATCAAGGCTAATACCTGGGCAAAACCAATAAATAAAGCCCCTTTCAAGCCCGTTTGGTATTCTGTTTTTACTTGCTTGGCTTTAGCATCAGCCCACCACAGCAGTAAGCCGAAAAAAGTGGTCGTCACCGCAATCACATAACCACTTCGTAAATAGGTTTCAACCAGTGATTTTCCAAAAAAACCAATTAAAGCTGCTGGTATTGTCGACCAAAGAATCCACCATGCAAGGCGACTATCTTGTGTTTCCCCTTTTCCACGCAGAGAGCCAACCCAGGCTGTCGACATATTCATAACTTCAATTCGGAAATAAATTAAGACAGCAGATAAAGTGCCAATATTAAGTATTAAATCAAAGGCTAAACCTTGATCCTGCCAACCTAAGAGTTGTGATGGTAGAATCAAATGAGCAGAGCTGGAAATAGGTAAAAATTCAGTTAACCCCTGAATTAAGGCTAATACAATAATTTGAAGTTCGGACATTTTTATCTCATCTATAAAATAAAGTGATTAATAATAATTGGAAATCTATTTTTATACTTTCCATAATTTTTGTTTTTGTTGCGGATAATTAGTCCACAATGCTTGATAGGTTTCACCTAGAACAGGATGTTTTAATGTTGGTGCTAACTCCGATAATGGCTTTAATACAAAGGCATTTTTTAAAATTTCGGCACGCGGTAAATCTATATCAGGATCTATCTGCTGGTCGTATAACAATAAATCTAAATCTAAGGTTCTTGGTGTAAACTTGGAGGTTTTTTCCAGGCGGCCATGCTGTTTCTCTATGCTTTTAAGCTTTTTAATCAATTCGATAATATTTTGCTCAGTATGCAATTTAACCACTAAATTATAAAAATTAGTCCCTGAAAAACCAATGGCTTCACTTTCGTAAAGAGGAGAAAGCTGTAACTCACCAAACTCAGTTTTTAAAGCGGCAATACCCAAGCAAATGTTCTCGGCTCTATTGATACTGGAGCCTATGCCAATAAAAACAGCTGCCATTATCGAACACCACGCTCAATCTGTACGCCTAAACTTTGTGCCTTTGGCAAAGCCCCAGGTTTATGCAGCGTCACTTTGACCCAAGGTACTGTAAACTGAGCCATAATAAGTGTCGCAACGGACTCTGCCATGGTTTCAATTAACTCAAACTGATGCGTTTGCGCAAAGTTATTGACCACCTCTGACACACTAAAATAATTAAGTGCGAGATTAATGTCATCGGTATTTGCTGCGGGTTTATTATCAAACGCCATCTCTAAATCAAAATAGAGTTTTTGCTGTACAGATTTTTCCCAGTCATATACACCAATTGAGCTAATGACTTCTAACTGTTTAATAAAAATAATATCCATTTTCCAACCTGTCGGAGTAAGTTAAAACGCTACCACTTAACAAAAAATCCACGTACTATCGCAGACAATAGATAGCAGCACCATATATTACCTGAACAGGGAGAAATATATCGAAATGATTAACCCAATGACTTTAATATTTATTCTCGGTACCTACCTGTTCGGTGCGCTTAACGGAGCCATTTTATTATGTAAAGCCAAAGGGTGGCCAGATCCTCGCGCTGCAGGATCAAAGAATCCTGGCGCCACTAACATGTTACGTTTACATGCAGCTCAAGCTGCCAGTTTGGTGCTTATTTTCGACCTGTTAAAAGGTACCCTACCTGTCTATCTGGCTTATTTTTGGGGTTATTCGCCTATTATGATTGGCGTGATTGCTATTGCAGCCTGCCTCGGACATATTTTCCCACCCTATTTTCAATTCAAAGGCGGCAAAGCGGTCGCCACCGGTTTAGGTACTTTATTACCTTTGGGTATAGATTTAACCGGCTTAGTTGTTTTAACTTGGTTATTTACTATTGCTGTTAGTGGTTATGCTTCGTTGGCTGCGATCGTGGTCGCCATTGCAGCGCCTTTTTTTGTCCAGCAGATAAATCCTGAATATACAATATCCGTCAGCATGCTGTCGATATTAATTGTGCTTCGCCATATCGGCAATATTCGCCGGATTTTAAGCGGTAAAGAAAAAAAAATAGTGAACTGGAAGCAATAATCCTAATAAAGGCGTTGGTAGTTATAATCAACCTCGTTATAATTAACATTTTTATGATATCGAAAAATCCTTACACAACAGCAAACTGGAGTTTACCGTGAACCTTATTAAACGTATTACCCTGCTTATCGGCTTAACAATAAGCCTATTCAGCACTGCAGGCTTTGCACAAGATCTTTCTAAAGCAGCCATTGCTGAACGTATTGCACCGGTAGGTAGCGTTTATTTGGATGGTGAAATAATGACCGCGCAGCAAGAACCAACAGAACCAGCAGAACCAGCAGGTCCGAGATCAGGTGAAAAAATTTATAACACTTACTGCGTGGCCTGTCATGGTAGTGGCGTGCTTGGCGCACCGAAAAAAGGCGATGCAGATGCATGGCAACCGCGTATAGCACAGGGCCCTGAAACATTGCTCAAACATGCGCTGGAAGGCTTTAATTCTATGCCCGCAAAAGGCACATGCAGTGACTGTAGCGAGCAGGAAATCGTCTCTACTATTGCGTTCTTAACTAATGGCCTTTAGTCTGTAAGATGAATTATCTAATTTAGCCACCTTAAGGTGGCTTTTTTATGGCTGAGAAAAAATCCACTGATTTTTTCTTTATGTCGGTTAAAATGGATCATCTTATCAGTGGAATCTTCCGCACCAAAATAGGAATTTAAAATGCGCTTATTACATACCATGTTACGTGTTACTGACTTACAAAAGTCAATCGCTTTTTACACTAATACTTTACAGATGAAATTACTCCGTCAATCTGACAATGCTGACTATAAATATACGCTGGCATTTTTAGGTTACGGTGATGAGTCTGATACTACTGTACTGGAACTCACTTACAATTGGGGCACAACAGAATATGATTTGGGCAATGCTTACGGGCATATCGCCATTGAAAGCGATGATATTTACGCTACCTGTGAAATGATAAAAAAAATGGGTGGTCAGGTCACCCGTGAAGCAGGGCCGGTTAAAGGCGGCACAACAGTGATCGCTTTTGTCAAGGATCCTGATGGTTATCAGATTGAATTAATTAATAAAAAAGACGCTGGCAAGGGCTTAGGTGCAGAGTCATAACAGACTTTTTATAAAAAGTGCAGTGGTCGTTATTAATAATACCAAACACATCAAATAAGTGATCAGTCTTGCTGGTTAAAATCAATCCTATCTGCGTGATCAGCCTTGAAAGTAGAATAACTACTTCCTGCAACTCATGCCTTGCTAGTATTAATTTTTCGTACGCAATACAAGATCACATCTTTAATACATTTGGTATAACCACTGTATTTTTTTGTGTCAGGCTATTTTGGTAAAAAACCTACTTTATCGTAAACTTTCGCTAATGTATCAGCGGCACGTACACGCGCCTTCTGCGCACCAGCACGCGCAATCGCCTGTAAAGCAGGCTCATCCTTGCGCAACTCTTTAAAGCGGGCCTGAATTGGCTCTAACAGATTCACTACAGCGTCTGCAGTATCACTCTTCAGATGGCCATACATTTTATCTTCGTATTCAGGGATCAGACTTTCAATAGACTTGCCCGTCGAGCAGGAAAGCAGCGTCAGTAGATTTGAAACACCCGGTTTTTCAACGGGATCAAAATAGATACGTGCCTGCTGATCAGAGTCCGTCTCTGCACTTTTTATTTTTTTCAAAATCTTTTTAGGATCTTCCAGCAAACCAATAAAGTTTTTAACATTATCATCGGACTTTGACATTTTCTTAGTCGGCTCCTGCAAACTCATAATACGAGCACCATGCTCAGGAATAGCAGGCTCAGGCACAACAAAAGTATCACCATAGGCATTATTGAAACGGAGCGCAATATCACGCGCTAATTCGAGATGCTGTTTCTGATCACTGCCGACGGGAACATGTTTAGGCCCATAAATCAGAATATCGGCAGCCATCAATACCGGATAACTGAATAAACCAACGTTAATATTAGTGACATTCTTTTGCGATTTATCCTTAAACTGGGTCATCCGGTTTAATTCGCCCATTTGCGTATAACAGTTTAAGATCCATGAAAGTTCTGCGTGCTCCGGCACTTGTGACTGAATAAACATGGTGCTCTTTTGCGGATCAATGCCCACAGCCTGATACATTGCTAAACCATCATAAATTGCTTTGCGCAGTGCTTGTGGATCCTGGCGAACAGTAATAGCATGTAAATCAACTAGGCAAAAAAGGCAGTCGTGGGTTTTTTGCATCTCAACCCATTGACGCAATGCGCCCATATAATTACCTATGGTTAACGATCCCGAAGGCTGGCAACCGCTTAAAACTATTGGTTTAGTCATTTTCCTATCCTTTATCTACTCGTACGGTAGATCTAATAATTCGTTAAATTGATCAATTATGTCATCTGAATTTAGCAATCAGAACGGCTCATCATAGTTATCAGTGCAATGCTTTTAACATGAGTTTTTGGCTGGCCAAAATATCATCGTGCTTTAGTGAGAGAGAACTTGTCCAGACCTGCTGCGCTGTGGTTTATTTTGAATCCTGAGCAGTTGCGTTGTTTTATAACTTTTTCTCTGCAGTATATTTAAAGCTTCGAATATAAACTTGAAGCGCTCTTTAAATAAATTTGCAGAGCACCTTTAAGAAAAGTTCACGGCCTGCTTGAAATAATGCCTATCAACCTTTTTTTGCCGGCATGGGTAACGGCTCATTTCAGGGAATCCCCTTACCCATCCAGTTTTTAATCTGTTGATCCTCACAATGTCATAAGAGCAAAACAGATAAGTTTAATCTTTTTCTTTTACATATTAAATATTAGTTAACTCAGTGCGCATTTGATCTATCACCACTTTATAGTCAGGCTGATTAAAAATAGCAGAGCCTGCTACAAACATATCTGCACCTGCTTCTGCTATTGCTTTAATATTGTCAGTTTTAACACCACCATCAACCTGCAAACGAATATCGCGACCACTAGCGCTGATCAATTTTTTAACCTGACGTAATTTTTCAAGGGTGTGTGGGATAAATGATTGACCACCATAACCTGGATTTACCGACATTAATAACACCACGTCGAGTTTATCCATAACATGGGTTAATACTTCTAATGAAGTAGCAGGGTTTAACACTAAACCGGCTTTACAGCCGTGTTCTTTAATTAATTGTAACGAGCGGTCAACATGTTCAGAGGCTTCAGGGTGGAAGGTAATAATAGATGCGCCCGCTTTTGCAAAATCAACTATCATAGTATCGACCGGTTTTACCATAAGATGTACATCAATTGGCGCTGTAATACCATAGTCTCGTAGGGCCTTACAAACCATTGGACCAATGGTTAAATTAGGCACGTAATGATTATCCATCACATCAAAATGTACTACATCGGCACCAGCGTCTAATACTTTTTCAACATCTTCCCCCAACCGTGCAAAATCAGCAGAAAGGATTGAAGGGGCAATTAAATAGTCGGTCATGATAGGTTTCCGTTTGCTAAAGTGAATGCGTATTCTACCGAAGCAAAAGCAAACAAACTATTTTTTATTGGCTCTATTCAAGGTGATTGTTGTTAGTGTGATTGCTTATCCATAACAGCTTGTAAATATTAAGATGATAGCCATTGTCATGTTTTTATAACACATTGTAATTTAAGAAATTAAAAAAATAACAGTTAAATGGCACCAATATTTTTTATTTATGGCACTTTCGGGGTGAAAAATTGCGCATCAAACAGTGCAAACAATTCCCACACAGGTTGACGAGTTGACGATTTACTACTAATAGTGCGAGATACCTGAATCTTGTCGCAGCAAGCATCCCGATAGAGCTCTTGGGTTAAAATGGTGTCATGGTTACTCACTAAAACGCTGCACTTTGATTGACGCGCAAGTTTGGCAAGATTAGCTTGATCATCCAGGGAAAAACCATTACTTGCATAACTGGTAAATGATGCGCTTTTACTCAGCGCCACATAGGGAGGGTCGCAATATAAAACATCATCATCACGTAAATACTGAAATAATTTCTGATAAGGTTTACAGGTAAAAGTCGCTTTTTTAGCTTTCTCAGAAAAAAAAAGCAGCTCTTTTTCTGGAAAATAAGGCTTCTTATAGCGTCCAAATGGCACGTTAAAACCACCACTTTTATTATAACGACATAACCCGTTATAACCAAAACGATTCAGATACAGGAATAATAATGAACGCTTATAAACATCTGTACAGTCATTAAATTCACTACGCAGCTGATAATAAATAGCCTCGTTATTAAATGCATCCTGGAAATAGTATTTGGCGTCAATGATAAACTGTTTTGGTTTACGTTTGACTATTTTATACATCTCGATCAAATCAGGATTAATATCATTAAGCAGGTATTCATCATAATTACTGTTTAGGAAGACAGAGCCCGCCCCGACAAAAGGTTCGATAAGACGTCTACCCTGAGGCAAACGTTGATTAATTTGTTCGGTTAGTGCGAATTTACCACCTGCCCATTTTAGGAATGCACGATTTTTTTTAGTCATTTTGTAATTGTAAATCCTGCTGGATCTCTTTGTAGGAGAACACTTGTGATGACAAGTCAAATAAAGCACCGGGTAAACTTTGCTGGGCAATTTTTGCGGCGCTCAAACTGCTGTATTCACCAAGCAGAACAACATACCAAGGTTTATTATTTTTAATGGTCCGGTAAACATACATATTTTCTTTAAGCAGATCATGCCGCTGTACAAAAGCCAGCAGTTTTTCCCAGCTTCCCATTCCAGGTAATCTTAAGGTAAATAAAGACGGGGACTTAGCAAGCAGACTCTCGATCGGCGTCAATATTAAATTAACCCCATTGAGTTGCCCTACACCTTCCAAAAGATGATCAGTTTTTTCTAGCGTTGAAAACAATTCTGCCTGCCCATTAACCATATCAATTTGTGAATCAGATGAGTCTCTCATTTTTATGATTGAGATATTTGGCTGATCATTATCAGCCTCTATCATCTTATCACGCTGCTGATTTTCAATTTCCGCCAGCAATTTATTTTTTTCTATCTTCACAAGATCAATACGATAACGTTGCTCTAAGCCAATCAGTTCCTGCTTAGAAATAACCACCCGCTTATCACTAAGGTCACCAGCGCCAACGCTATACTGCGTATTTTCTATCAGACCCTGCTGATCCTCATACCAATTTTCCGTAATCACTGTCTCGGGCGCTTTACTCATCACCCTTTTTTGTACTGGATCGCGATCGACTGGATTGAGCAATTCGCTTGATGAGCCGGAAAAAAAATAAACAGCAAAACTTACAACGACCATCAATATTGCAAGTAATAATAACAGTTGAGATAAATTTTCTTGGGCCCATGAGGGGCGTTTATCATATTCAGAATTAGTGCTCATGTTCTCTGCTCATTAAATGACTCTGTTAACACATAAGTTATTATTTTATCAGATGAGTATTATTCAAGACTGTGTTTTATACACTGCTTATAAATAGAAATAATCTAATAAAATAACAGACTAGCCTATCCGCTACTGCATTTCATAAAATATGATTTTTATTCT
>JBLHWW010000004.1:0-59031 GCA_047629075.1 Psychromonas sp.
AAAGTGCATCATTAAGTGATAATCCACAGCATCGATTAATAGAGGTACAATTACTGCACCGCTTAGGCCGTTATGAAGAGATGTTAACCGTACTTGATAAAATAAAATCAGATAACCCTGAGATGAAGGGCAAGATTGCATTAACCAAAGTTCAAGCGTTATTTGAGTTGGAAAACTATGCGGAGGCATTGTCGATTACGCGTTTAGCTTTGACCTACCCAAGCGCAAAAAAACGCGCTGCCAGTTGGTTAAAAGTATTAGCTAATAAATTAAAAGAAAAGCAACGCATTACTGCCTAGTGCTGAATGGCGCGGCACTATTCTGCATAGTGATACAGTGTCATGTTATGAATAAAAATTATTAGCCGTCATATGCCAGACTTTAAATTGCTTCCCCGATACTCCTCTCTATAAGCATGGTAAAATATTCACCCGTTTTTGTTGTTATTAGTAACCATATTATATTTTTTATCTAACTGATGTTACGCATTTAAAGCCGGTGTCTGTTGCGAGGCTTTAAATGCTTCTTTTTGAGCTTTTATATAAAGTTTCGTTTTCAACCCAAATGCGGTTAAGCCTTTTTTAATACTTATCCCTTCCAATTTAGCGGTTGCAAGCAATGACATGAAAATATGATTGCTTTGCGTTTTCTCTTTTTTAGGCGGTGATTTCGCAAGGCTCGTATTTGATTTTATATTTTTGTGAAAAACTTCAACTTTCCATCGTTTTTGATAAATTGTTTCAATAGACTCCTTATCCAGTTCAATATCATTACTGATCAAATATAATATCCCTTCACTGCCATCTTTGTTTTTAAAAATTTGTCGATGTAAAATAATGGTCATATCCATTCCTTTTACCCAACCACAAATCAGAGATTCTGACCAATTCAATGTATCAATGCGTTGAAAGCGTCCTTGTCATTTATCTTCTTTAGTAAGCGCGACTAAGCGATTACTTTTTAATGCGAGTACAAAATGTTTTTCCATCTTCTCATGGATAAATTTCATATTGCCCATGGATGAAAACCAGCTGTCAGCCAAGACATAGCGGCACTTTAGCTGATTTATTCTACATGCTTTGAGTATCTCAATTAAGTCTTCATTCTTCGCCGTATTACTTTTCCATTTTATTGTTCTTGTTTTAATATCTGAGTATTGAATAGGCTTTGTTATTAGTTTAAAGGCAACCGGAAGACTTGCTTTATTCGAATGATAAATACAATTCAATAAATTAATGCCTTTAACGGAACGACCAACGGTATGATCGAAATGCCAGCTAATAAGCTCATTTTCACTGGAGTAAGGCTTTTCTTGAACCGTATCATCAAAAATTAAAAAACCCTCATCAGATTCTATTTCACGCACATCCTTTTTTAAATTTTTCCACAAATCTGCGGAGGTAAACTGTTTATGAGAGAGAAAACGAGTAACTTGATCGTGGCTAATGTCGCTATCAAGAAGCTCCGATAACCCAGTTGCTGTTGTGTAACTGAATAAGGTGACAAGATAATCAATGTACAGCTCAAATATTTTTTTGTTTTTATTGATAGCGCCAGTTTAGCGGTTTTCGAAGTGAAAGTTTAGCGGTTTTCGAAGTGAAAGTTTAGTGCTACTGCGTAATATCAGTTGTCTAAATGGAATCAAGTAGGAAAGTACAACTTGACACTTTTCCATCTTTATTTGTTGTGCAATATATTCAATCAGGGATATCTTTAAGTACCATAGTCGAAGCACTGCAGTCGAAGTACTGTAGTCGAAGTACCAGTCGATTTTTTTAGTGGAGTTTTGTAGAGGGTAATATTTAAAATGGACGGCAGATTTTACAGAGGAAGTGACCCATTAAACAAACTGACAAAAGTGTTTGTCAGTTTGTTTAAAGGTTAACTTATCTTAAAATTCATACCCTAAATCAAGTGTAAATGAACGGCCCGGTGCTGCAACACGTCCAGACGGTGATACGTCTAATCCTCTAAAGTGGTATTCATTGTCCAGTAGATTGTTGACGCCCAGACCTACGGTTAAGGTTTGTGAATCTTGCTTATATAATTCTGTTGATAAGCTTAAGTTAACCACAGTATAAGCCGGTAACTCACCCGCAGTACCTGCGGTGTTTTCGTCAACACTATTGGCCAGATCAGAAAATGATTTACTGTAGTAATAAGCCATTAGACCAAGATCAATATCTTTGTAGTCATAAAATGCGCTAGCTGAAATCTGATGCTTTGAAGCATAAGGTAATTCATTACCTGAAAATTCGCCGTCAAGTTGTTCAGTATCTAAATAATTATAAGCCCCACGTAGAGTTAGCTCCGGTATGGCCATGGGTGAAAATTGACCTTCAACTTCAACACCTTGATTACGTGTTTCACCAATATTGACAAACAGACTGAGATCTCTGTTATATTGGATTTTATTTTCAAAGTCGATCCGGTACAGGGCAACATTTAAATTACTGCTTGGTGTTGGGGTGAAACGTACACCTGTTTCATAGTTCCATGAAATTTCAGAATCTAATGTTTGCTCTTTAGGCCATAATTGACTGATTTGTGGCGTTCTTAATGATTTTTGTGCATTGGCATAACTGAACCATTGATTTGAGAATTCATAGCCTAAGGTTAGGCTGGGTAAGATCTCTTGCACATGGTTTTTCTGCGCGTAACTTTGACCTATATTAGTGAATTTCATACGCACATCTTCGTAACGTAAGCCGGGTGTCACCGTTAAGCTGTCATTGAAAAACCCGAGTTTATTACTGGCGTAATAAGCCATGGCATTGGTATCCATATGCCAGTCACGCGGTGCAGTTGTCACACCTGTTTCATTGTCTGTTTGCTTGAGCTGATAGTTAATATCTTCATTAACGTAGCGGGCACCGACTATCCAGTCTTGGCTTACCGGGCCATCAATATAAGCAGTCGCCCTTGGCTCTACCCCATAAACTTTAAATTCTCGCGGGGAGGTACGGAGATCGGTTGCATCTTGTGTTGTATCAGCCCAGTGAGATCCCAAATCACCATCGGTATCATCGTTTGCATCGTAAAAATCCCACTGGAAATTACGCTTACTTTGGTGAGCGAATGTAATTAAGTCAAATTCAGCATAATCAGCAATGCCAATTTCACCTAACACATGGTTATATTTCATGGAGATACGTTTGGTATCGGCGGCAAACTCATCATTAGGACGTAATGATTGATTACGATCCTCTTCATAAGCTGCTGTATTTAACGCGCCAGGAAGTTGTGTTTTGGCATCATAATACTGCACTGTGGTTTCCAATGATTGATTATCATTGATCTGCCAATTTGTTTGTAACATCCAGTTTTGCACATCGGTATCGGAATGCTCTCGGAAAGACTCACCGCTTAAAAAATTTGCACTTAAACGAACGGCAACGTTTTCGTTAACACGGCCTCCTGTACTTAAGTAAGTATTGTAAAGGGTTTGATTATCACCAAAAAAGGTCATACGTTCATTTAAGCTGCTTTTCCATTGCTCCGGAATCGGTTTTGATACTAGATTGATAACACCGCCTACATTATTTGGTCCGTATTGCACGGCCGCGCCACCACGCACAACATCAATCCGGTCGATCATTTCCAAAGTGGCTGGAAATAAGGATTGCCCAGTATGACCGTATGGCGCAAGAGTCATAGGGATCCCATCAAGTAAAAACTGCGAATATCCACTACGGCTGCCATCTAAACCACGTACTGATACATTAGGTAAAACACCAGTGCCCGTTTCATCACTAATTTTAATGCCCGGAATTTGCTGTAAAGCGGTATCAATAGAGCGCGCCGAAGTCTTTTCCAGCACTTCTGACGTCATGATGCTGCGGTTACCCTGGTAAGTTCTGACTTCTGTAATGTCTGAATTGCCAAGCACACTGGCGTTGATAACCATTTTTTCGATTTTCTGAGGTTCAGCCGCTTGTGCGTAGTTAGATATTAATCCTGTGAGCACTGCAAGTGACAGTGCTGTTCTTTTCAACCGAGGGGAATTACTTTTCATTGTTGAATTTTCCTTTTTATCAATAGTTTTAGTTTTTTTTAAGATTAAGCAGGTGGTTCTTTAATGCTTTGAAGAGCAGTCCACGATCTTCACCGGCTAAGAAAGCCTGAATACCTCTTTCTCGCCACATTGAAAGTTGTTCAGGTAAACGAGGAATAGCGCAGAAAGTGATGTCTGTCTGCAGGCATAATTCAGCTATATTCAAAATAGTTTTCTGCACTTCTTGATGATTAAAATTGACCCCATGACCCATTGCTAAACTGAGATCTAACGCACCTTCAAGAATCATATCAATGCCTGATAATTGTAGGATTTCGGGCAGGGCATTCAGCCCTTCAAGATCTTCAATCATTAAGGTCAACATGATTTCTTGGTTGGCTTTGGTGATGTATTCAGAGAGAGCTAGAGTGCCAAATCCGGTATTTTTTCCACCGCTGATGCCACGATTACCAAAGGGGGGGTAGTGACTGGCGGCAACGGCTATTTGTGCTTCTTGTAAACTGCTGACCCGTGAAACGACGATGCCTTGTGCACCCGCATCTAGGGCGCGGCCGATAGCAACTGGGCAGGCAGAGGGGACTCTGACAAAAACGCATAAATTAACACTTTCTGCTGCTCTAATTGCGTGCTCAAGTGTTTCCGGCGAAAGTAATAAGTGCTCAGTATCGAGAATGACAAAATCATAACCGGCATAAGCAAACATTTCTGTTATCACCGCTGAGGGGACAGAATTTAAAATGCCAAAAACCTCTTCATGCTTGGCTAACTTTGCTTTAATCGGGTTATTTTTAATCATCAATTGCTTCTATAATAAATCAATGATCGTAATGATAATCATTATCATATAGATTGCAAGTTTTTTATGGGTTATATTTTTATAAAGGGATACACATAGGCTTATTAGCAACAGGATCGTTGATAATAATTGCATTTAATGCAAATACCTGTTTTAGCAGTTTACTATCAAATATTTTATGGGTGGTGTCCTGCGCAATTATCCTGCCCTCTTGCATCACAATTAAGTGATCACAATAACGACAGGCTTGATTAAGATCATGTAATACCACCACTAATGTTTTGCCGTTTATATTCATTTTTTGCATCATTTCCATCAGCTCTATTTGATGGGTTAAATCCAGATAAGTGGTTGGTTCATCAAGCAGTATATATTGCGTATCCTGTGCTAAAACCATGGCAATCCAGGCACGTTGGCGTTGACCACCAGAAAGCGAATCGACGGGCCTATCTGCTAATTCCGTTAGACCGGTTTCAAGCAGTGCCATCTGCACTTTTTGTAGATCATCAGGGCTTAATCCTCCCCATTGTGAAAGGTAAGGATTACGGCCAAAACTGACCAGTTGTTTGACGCTAATACCCTCGGGCGTAAGCGGTGCTTGCGGTAAAATAGATAATCGCTTTGCTCTGTTTTTATGGCTAAGCTTAGTTAAATCTTGGCCAGCTAAGCTGACCTTACCGGCCGCGACTTTTAAGCTACCGGATATAGCTTTTAACAGGGTCGATTTCCCACAACCATTGGGGCCAATTAATGCCGTTATTTTACCTTCAGGAATACTGATATTTAAATCTCTTAACACCATTTTGCCTGAGTAGTCGACGCTTAAATTTTCAATAGTTAACACGTTAGTAACCTTTATATCGATGTAACAAAAACAGGAAATAGGGTGCGCCTATTATAGCTGTCAGCACACCCGCTGGAAGCTCTAAAGGAGGGGCTAGATTGCGCGCCAGTGTGTCAGCGCTAAGTACTAACAATGCCCCAACTAATGCTGCGACAGGTAAAACTAATTTATGTCGAGAGCCAACCAGTAAACGCGCTAAATGCGGGGATAATAAGCCTACAAAACCTATAGTGCCACATACCGCAACACTGACACTGGCGAGTGCCACCGCGCTTAATAACGCTACAATTTGCAGACCTTTTGTATTAACACCTAATGCATCGGCGGTTTCTTCGCCAAGGGCAAACAAATCTAAAGACCAGGCCAAATAAAATGAGAAGGGCACTAGAATGATTAACCAAGGCAGCAGTGGCCACACATAATCCCAATTCCGGCCCCATAGACTGCCGGTTAGCCAAATCATGGCGCTGTTTATTTCCACAGGATGTAATATTAAGAGAAAATTAATGCAGCTGGATAAAAAAGCGCTAATGGCAATGCCCACCAACGCAAGGCGCGCGGGGCTGGGATTATGCCAGCGGTTGAGTAACCATATAACTAATGCGGCGCTAAAGCCACCGAGTAACGCAATAGGCGGTAACCAGACATTATCAATATTCGGCCAAACCAGTAGCATAGTGCAGGCCGCCAAGCCGGCGCCACCACTGATCCCCATCAAGTCAGGTGACGCCAGTGGATTACGAATGATGCCCTGGGTTAGTACCCCGGAGATGGCCAGTCCCATACCGACCAGTATGGCGATTAATATTCGTGGCAGGCGGTAATAATTGACGATAAAATCCTGTTCGCCACCCTGAATTAAGGTCTGTAATACGGTTTTCATCGGCAGTGATTCAGCGCCCATTGTCAGGCTGACACCGGCCAAGAGAAACAGCAGTAAAAAACCGCTAAGCAATAATTGTGCATAGCGGGTCATTTATAACTTTCCTTTTAGTACTAAGAAGATAAAAAAAGGTGTGCCGATCAGCGCCGTAATGATACCAACGGGGGTTTCTGCTGGCGGTATGATAGAGCGGGAAAGTAAATCTGCCCAACATACTAAGGCCGCGCCTAATAAACCACTGGCCGGTAACAGCACTAAATGGTTATTGTTAAACAGGGCTCTTGCAAGGTGTGGCGCGATTAAACCAACAAATACAATAGGGCCTGCCAGGGTCACAGAAATAGAGGTTAGTAACAAAACCGCCAGGCAGACGCGGACTCTAAGCCAGGTGATATTAATGCCTAAACTATTGGCTGTTTGTTCGCCAAGGGCATTTAAATTAAGCCCTCGACTGGTCGAAAAGGCTAATAATAAGGCGATTAAACTGAGCGGCCAAAGTTGTGACCAGCTGTGCCAATCAATCTCGCTAAGCGAGCCCGATAACCAATGCAAAATACTGTAAGCCGTATCATCGGCAATAATGAGCGCTGCGCGTGTCAGTGAGCTAAGCAGGCCATTAACGGCAATACCCGCCAGAATAAGGCGCAGCGCATTGTTATCACTGCGTAATCCGCCGCCCAGTGAAAAAACCAATAAACCCCCTATTAACGCCCCCAAAAAGGTCGCCAATCCACTGGGTAATGCACTAAAAAAAGCAAAACCTATGCTATTTAATGCCATTAAGCAGGCAGCACCCGAATTAATGGCAAAGAGAGTCGGTGAGGCGAGGGGATTGCGGGTTAAGCCTTGCATTAACAGTCCGGCAACTCCGAGATTAAAACCAATCAAGCAGGCTACTAAGCTGCGCGGCAGGCGCAGCAAGAGAATGACTTGCTGTTTAATATCCTGAATGTCAGGCGCCATAAGGATCCGCCATAGGTCGTTCGCTTGTAATGAAAATTCAGATTGACCGTACAGGGAGATAATAAATCCCAACATTAGCGTACTGATCAATAATGTTGGTGTTAAGGTTTTACTTTGTCTGACTGAGGATAAAATATTCATGGCGTTAAGTGGCTAGCCAGCTCTTTGGCTATCTGCTCAGCGGCGAGCATACCGCTGGTTAATGACCAGACACTGGCCGAAACGTGAATTAATTGCTTAGACTGAGCCACCGATAGCATTTTCCATAGTGGACTTTTTTGCCATTTATCAAGCACTGTCTTTTTTGTATATTGACCAACCAATAACCAATCAGGATTAGTTTTTAAGAGTTGTTCAAAACTGGTTTGCAGATAAGGCTCTTTTATATTGTTTGTCATTGGGCTGTTTAACCCTAATTCTTTAATCACACTGCCGGCGTAGGAGCTGGGACTGTGTAACCACATACCTTTATCTGTGATGATTGCAAATTGGTAGGTGTCGTTATTATGAAACCGTTTTTTTAACTCAAGCATCCGTTTTTGATGTTTTTTTAAGCGCTTTTTAAATTGCGCACTTTTATTAACCGCGTTGGAAATTTTTTGCATCACGACTAAATTTTCCCGGTAAGTAATACCTCTGCTTTGCAGCATCAAAGTGGGGGCAATAAGTGATAAATCTTGATAGATAGATTGATGGCGACCACTGTCGGCGATAATAAGATCCGGTTTAAGCGCGGCAATCGCCTCTAAACTCGGTTGGTAACGTGAGCCGACGGATTGCCAATCACCAATAAAATCCCGCACACTTTTGATAATACGATTTTTATCACCATCATCGGCTATGCCTACCGGAGACACACCTGTAACCGCGAGCGCATCAACAAAAGAAAAAGCCAAGGTGACAATACGTGTTGGCGTTTTATCTAAAGTTAAGGTGCCGGCATCATGCTTAATAGTTATTGCATGAGTTTGTTGGCAGACAAAGCTAAGCGGAAGGAACAGTAAAGCGGCAATAATGAAAGGTGATCGTAGGAACATAGAGAGTACCAGGCAATGCAAATCGTAATGATATACGTTATCATCTAGAGTGTCATTAGATATTTTTGGGATTTCCTTATTTAGAGAGAGTTAAAATAACCATTGACTCAAATGATAATGATAACTATTATCAATAAGGTGTTAGTTAAGCTTATATATCATTACACTTTTCAGTAAAAGGAATCAACGATGAAACCACAAATGGTTATCATTACCCATGTAGAAAATCGCGCAGTTTGCGAAGGTTTTATTCCCGCTTCCTTAAAACTTGGTTACGAGGTAATTTTAATAACGGATCACAGCTTAGATCATAAGCACTTTTTTTCGAGAGTTGCCAGCGGGCCAAAACAGATTATTGAGTGTGATGTTTTTAATCCACTGTCGATTATTGACCTATTAAATACCTGCGCGATTAAACCGCAAGTCGTTTTCTCAAATAGTGATCATCTGCAAGCTGCCTGTGCATTGGTTGCCAGTTATTTTGGCTGCCCGGGCAAAAACTGGCAAATCTGTTACCAGGCTAAAAATAAAGCACAAATGCGCGCTAAATTGCAAACTTTAAAAATACCGTCAATTTGGTCGAATGCTTCTTTAGCATCGTCACCTTTGCCTGAAAATATTAACTATCCTGTGATTGCAAAACCGCGAGAAGGTGTCGCAAGTATGGGGGTGGTGTTATGCCGCACACCCGCAGAATTACAAAATTATCAAAATAACGTCACCAAACAACACCTGCCAATGTTACTTGAGTCTTATCTTGATGGGCCTCTTTTTACCTTGGAGACATTATCCGATGGTCAACAAATGATTGCAGTTGGTGGTTTTGATGTGACGCTTTCACCCTTGCCATATTTTATTGAGACAGGTGCAATCTGGAATGGCCCGAACAGTGTTTTATACCGGGAGCAGGCGCTGGGGCAAGTGCGTAAATTTGGCGTCAACTTTGGTGTTTGCCACAGTGAGTTTATTGTGACGCCTACGGGGCCGGTTTTAGTGGAAATAAACTACCGCAGTATTGGTGATGGGCGTGAATTTTTACTTAATAAACTGCTGCCCTTTAACTGGTTTGAAAAAATCATCATGCTCCATGCTGGCGAGTCTTTGGCGGTATTAGATACAGAATCAAAATTAGCACTCATTCAATATTTTCCCAATGCAGAAAATGGTTTTTTAGCTCAGTATCCGGAGTCTTTTGATACCCAGCGAGGGGAGACTGAAATATCTTATAAAGCGTTAAAAAGATCAGGGCAGCACTTAACCGTCAGCCATTCTAATAAAGATTATTTAGGTATGCTGACGGTGATTGGTGAGACCGCAAGCAGCATAAAAAAGGCTGCAAACCAAGTCGCTAAGCAACTAGCATGGGAGATTAACTAATGGCCGATGATAACGCATATATTAGCCAACGAATTATTAATGCCTGTTTAAGAGAAGATGTTTGCCAATTAGTCTCACAGGGGCAAGTGGTTGCTGCGACTCAATTACAGACAAATAATCATTGGCCCGAGTCGTCCCCTGCATTTTGGCTGAAGGTGAGCCATTTAGGTCCTCATATTTTGTATATTCCGATAGTACAGAGTCATTATATGCAAAAATGGCAAGCGACCTCGGCTTTCTGGTTAAAAGAAACCAGCCAAGGGTTTATTTATAACGGCGGTTTTAAGTGCTGGTTAGATACGCTTGCTGAGGATTTATCGGCTCAAGCAAGGTTACTTTTTAGTGACTATATAAAGGAAGCGCAGTGTGCTGTTGAACATAGAAAACTTTGCCGGAAAGCTTATCAGAATAGAATTACTGCGCTTAACAAGCCGTTAAGTGCCATGCCTGACTGGCATCAAAAACTACTTTTTTCGGATCAAATTGCGGCTTATTTAGATCATCCTTATTATCCCACAGCACGCGCTAAATTTGGATTTGATGCACACGCTTTAATGGCTTATGCGCCTGAATTTGCTGCCTCTTTTGAGCTGAATTGGGTGGCGATTGCCAATGATAAGGCAACCCTGACATCGATTCAACCGGACTGCTGGCCGACTTTTGTCGACGTAGGTTTAGCTGCGCAATTAAAAACCAGTTACCGATTATTTCCGGTCCATCCCTTAACTTTTAAAACCTTAAAAAACATTGAAGGCAGTGTATTATTAGCGCCTAAATCAGCATTACGGGTGCTGCCGACACTTTCAGTGCGCACCGTGGTCGTTGAAAAAATGCCCGATATGCATATCAAGGTGCCACTTATTATGGCGACCTTAGGCGCGAAAAATATGCGTTTAATAAAAGCCAGCACCTTATACGACGGGCACTGGTTTGAAAAAGTATTAACACAGTTAGCGCAGCAGGACATTAAGTTACAGGGATTATATTTACATTGTAATGAGCAGCATGGTGGGCATTTAGGTGAGTTTAAGCAACTTGCTTATATTGTGCGCCAATATTCCAGCGGCATGTTCAATAAAACCTTAGTACCAGTGGCTGCATTAGGCAGTGAAATGCCTGATCAACGTCTTTATTTGAGCCACCTGATTGATAACTTCTATCAGGGAAATGTTCAAGCCTGGTTAGATGATTATTTAACACTTTTATTAAGCGTGCACCTACGCTTATGGCTTAAGTATGGGATTGCCCTAGAGTCCAATCAACAAAATGCAGTCCTTGCATTTTCTTCTGAAAAAAAATTAATGTTGGTTATGAAAGATAATGATTCTGCCCGTCTATTCGCGCCGCGATTTGTACAAAATTCGGCGAACATTAAGGTTGCTCAGGAGCAGATTGAAGAGTTAATTGACCCTCGAATTATTGTTGATAACGAGCAATCTATCGCGCAAATGTTTACCACTATCACCTTACAATTAGATATTGCTGCTATTTTTGAGGCGATGGCTAGCTATCGCTTAATGCCCCTTGAAGGCTTATATGGGCAGTTAAGAAATACGCTTTTAAAGCAGTTGGATGCGCTGGATAAAGAGGGCATTAGCACTCAATATGCACGAGATTTTTTGCTTGAATCTGCCTATCTACCGGCAAAATACCTGCTTAGCTCCGGTAGTCTATTGAGTAAATCGGTATCGGGTGCCAGCGATATAAATAAATTTTACGGGCAAAGTGCACCCAATTTTTTACATCAGGATTTTTTAATTAAGAGGGTCTCATGTCCGTAGTTTATATTGTGTTATTTTGCCATTTTTTAACCGCGTTTACTGCACTGGGTATGCCGCTATTTATGCCGCGTATGCTCAGGAGTTTGATCGATGGTGATCCGCAATACCTGATTGGTGTGATGTTTGTCGTACCACCTCTTTGTGCTGCAGTGACTGCACCTTGGTGGGGACGTTTTGCAGATAAATACGGTAAAAAAAATTCATTATTAAGAGCACAATGTGGTTTAACTGCTGGGTTTTTAATATCAGGATTTGCAGATAACTTATGGATTTTTTGTATCGGTCTGGTGGTGCAGGGAATAAGTGGTGGAACACTTGCCGCCTCTAATGCGTATTTAAGCTCTAAATATCAGGGCAAGTCGTTAGCAAAAAGCCTCAATCTTACGCAGTTTTCTGCACGTTTAGCCTTGGTAACTGGGCCGGTTTTATTAGGCTTATTTACTGAAATATCGCACCCCTTACACATCTATCGTTATCTGGCGTTATTACCCTTTTGTGCATTGCTGGTCAGTTTGTTTTTGAAAAGTGATACGGTGAAGGTAAAAAAAACCACTGGCTTGACAAAGAGCAAAAAGAAGACTGAGCAGTTTACACAGTTATTATCTGTACAGTTTCTATTTTGTTTTGCGATGGTGGTGACTTTTCCTTATTTTCTCCCTTATATGCAAACTCTGGCGAAGAGTAGCGATAGTGTAGTGGGTTTTTATTACAGCTTGCCGCATCTGGTCTATTTATTGTTGGCTTTTTTTATCGGAAAATTAACCCTCTCCGCCAGAGTACAAAGTCTGCTTGGTTTTTCTCTTTTAAGCCTTTCTTGTGCGGGGCAGTTTATTTTACAAAGTATCGACGGGCTGGTTTTTTATCGCCTTTTATTTGGTATTGGCATGTTGCTTTGTTACAGCGGGTTACATTTACTGCTCAGTCAACGTTTACAACCGGATCAAGCCGGGTTGTCCTTTGGTCGCTTTGATGCGTGGGGCAAGTGGGCTGGCGTTTTTGCCGGTCTGGTGGCTAGTTTTATCAGTCAGCATTTTTCCTTACATTGGCCATTTTTACTCTCAAGTATTGCTTGTTTGGCCGCTGTTTTTATTTTGGTTGTTCAGACTAAGGAGCCCTTTGACCATGTCACTCAAATTGTTAGAACCTGATACCTCTACATCAGATAAATACCGTAATGAAGCGCAACAAGGTTTAGCGGAAGGCAATGCAATTAACTGTTTGCTTAACTGCTATATACGTGAATATGCGTTAGCGAAAAAACAAGTTGAATTCGATGATCACCAAGCAGATGCACCCGCTACTTTTAATCTGCAAGTTATTGATGGTTACCGCCGGATCCGTTTGATTTTTCCCGAATCGTCATCTGCATTAGTGATAAAAGCGGATCAAGTTAGTTTATTAGGGCGGGTAAGGACTATTAATCAGCCCTATTTAAAACAGCAAGGGCTGGCCTGGCATCCTATTGATGCGTTAGCCTTAGCACAGTTTATTCTGCAACATTTAGCGCTGGTAATGGGGAAGAAAATCAATCTGGAGCTGTTAAAGCAGATTCAAAATAGTATCCATATTACCGGTTTATTTATTAAACGTATCAGCAATCAGGTTGAAGAGAGTGCTTATTCAAGTTTAATTAAATCGGAGCAAAGTCTGTTATGGGGGCATGCGCTGCATCCTGCCCCTAAAAGCCGTGATGGTATCAGCTTTGATCAGCTGCTTGCTTGCTCACCAGAAGTGCAGGCTAAGTTCCCTTTATATTGGTTTAAAGTTGCACCCCAGTTACTGAAACAGATCTATTGTTCTGAGCTACCACCACTTGATTTGGTTAATAAAATAAATCCGACGGAAGCGCTACTTTATCCCTGTCATCCTTGGGAAGTGTCGACTATTTTAAAACAACCTCTTGTTCATAAAGCGATGCAGTTGGGTTTAATGTCAGAAGTCGGATTTTTGGGATCTGCTACCTATCCAACAGCATCGGTGCGGACTGTCTTTGTACCGCAAACCAATAGCTTTATGAAATTTTCCATTCACGTGCGATTGACCAATTGTGTACGCAAAAATGCCTGGTATGAACTGCAAAGCGCGGTGCTGCTGACACGTTTAATCAGTGAATGTTCTACCCGTGCGCTTATTCATTGTCCTAAATTTTCAGTGATGCCTGAGCCTGCTGCGACCAGCCTTGATTTATCTCCTATCGCAGCGGCTGGGCAGCGCGATAATATACAGGAAGTGATTGAATGTTTTGGTATTTTATATCGAGATGGGATTGCGGAATACTTGCAGAAAAAATATCAACCGCAGATGGCAGGGGCACTTTTTGCCTGGGATAAAAATGGTGACAGCCTGTGTGTTAAAAAATTACAGTCACTAGCAGCTGCACGTGGAGAGTCCTATTCACCATTGGCTGTGCAGTGGTTTGATGCCTATTTGGATGCCTTGCTACCAGGGATTTTCCATTATTTCTTTAATCTAGGTATTGCCTTTGAACCACATCTGCAAAATACGGTGGTTGGTTTTGAAAACGGCTTGCCCGCTCATATCTGGCTGCGGGATTTAGAAGGCACTAAATTAATGCATTCACATTGGCCCGCTGACAAGCTCAGTGAATTATCAGAAAAAGCAAAAGACTCGGTGTATTACAGTCGTGAGCAGGGCTGGAATCGTATTGCATACTGCACTTTGATTAATAATATTAGCGAAGCTATTTTTCATCTTTCTGCGGGTCAACAAGCCTTAGAAACTCAATTATGGCAAGCCCTTGCAGCTGCTATCGAGCAGTGGCAATTAAATGAGTCTGAGCAGCCTGAGCTACAAGCTATGTTAGATGGCGCGCCAATACCGAGTAAAAACAATTTAACGACACGTATACTAAAACAAGCGGACAGTCTTTCAAGTTATAGTGCGCTAAAAAATCCGCTTGCACAGCTTTTGGAGAAATCATGAAACTTATAATAAACAAAGCTATTCAGACATTAAAAGATGCCGCGCAAAAACAGACACCTCTATGTGCTTATATTTACGATTTACCTTCACTGGCAAAGCATGCGACGGGAATGGTCCAGTCTCTGCCTAAAAATTGTGAGCTTTATTATGCGGCTAAGGCGAATCCTGAAGCGCAAATATTAGCAACCCTGGCGCCTATTGTTGATGGGTTCGAAGCGGCCTCCGGGGGCGAACTTGCTTGGTTAAAAGCGTGTCAGCCAGATGTGCCATTAATATTTGGTGGCCCGGGAAAATTAATCAATGAACTTGAGCAGGCTATCAATTATGGCGTACAAGCTATCCATGTCGAAAGCTTGACTGAGCTGCATCGTATTGAGCAGATTTGTTTACGCAGTGGTAAAATATGCCCGGTTATGTTGCGCATGAATATTTCCCTGCAAGGCCTGCCAAGCACTAAGTTAAGTATGGGAGGAAAACCAACCCCCTTTGGTTTTGATGAAAGTGAATTAGCGCAGGTTGTAGAGACCATTAAGCAATCTAAGCATATAGAATTAAAAGGGTTTCATTTTCATTTAATGTCTCATCAGTTAGATAATGTCGCACATTTGGCATTAATGGCGCTCTATTTTAAAACCTTTAAGCATTGGTGTGAATTATACCACTTAGATGTGCCGTTATTAAATGTCGGGGGGGGCATTGGTATTGATTATGCGCGTCCCGAACAGTTATTTGATTGGCATGCATTTTGCGTCGGTTTGAATGAATTAATTGCAGATTTTAAGTTAACAGAAACGACTATTCGTTTTGAATGTGGTCGTTATATTACCGCAAATTGCGGTTATTATGTGATGCAGGTGCTCGATATTAAAAAAAATCATGGTCAGTATTTTGCAGTCGGACATGGCGGAACACATCATTTTAGAACCCCGGCTGCACAAAATCATGATCATCCTTTTTTTGTTTGCGCAGGGGAAGCTGATCCATCGGACTACGGTGATTTTTTCTATCCTACAATTACGCAGCAAGCGGTCACTTTAGTCGGGCAGTTATGCACTCCTAAGGATGTGTTAGCGAGTCAACAATATGTTGAATCATTGGCGATTGGTGATTATTTGGTTTTCAGTCAGGCGGGGGCTTATGCGTGGAATATCTCACATCAAAACTTTCTGATGCATGCGCCCCCAGTAATACATTTTATTAGCTAAGCATTCGCAAAATTATGCTCTTTAGTTTAGTGGTAACAGCAAAAGAGTAGATGTGATCTGCATTGCCCTGGGAAAATTGCTCCTGACAGGGGTGAACTGCAGGAGAATATTATTTTTACTGCAAAACTCGCAACAATGCAGATAGGGTTGATTTTAACCTCAGGAATGATTACCTTTGTCGTTTATTTGAGGTGACTATAATAGCTGGTAATTTGCTTCTCTATACCAGCACTGTCGAGCTCAAGCAGTGTATATATTTCCTGTTGCGTTCCCTGTTCAATAAATCTGTCGGGTATACCTAGATTTAAAACGCTGGTATTTATTTTCTGAGTCATAAAGTATTCATTGACAGCAGAGCCTGCGCCACCGGCAATACTATTTTCTTCAATGGTGACAAAGTGTTGGTGGGTGCCCGCGAGATTATTAAGCAGTTCCTTATCAAGGGGTTTAACAAAACGCATATCAACCAGAGTTGCATTCAATTTTTCCGCGACGGGATAGGCTTCATTTAAAAAGGTTCCAAAACATAAGATGGCAAGATCTTTTCCTTCTTTTACCACCTTCGCTTTACCAATCGTTAACCTGCTCATCTGTTTGTCTATCTCGACACCGGTTCCGGTGCCGCGTGGATATCTGACCGCAGCAGGCTGATTGAGCAGATGACCGGTATAAAGCATATTCCGACACTCTTGTTCATCGGACGGCGTCATCACTATCAGATTAGGCACGCAGCGTAAAAAGGTTAAATCAAAAACACCCTGATGCGTTGGGCCGTCTGCACCCACAATACCGGCTCTGTCTATGGCAAATAACACCCCTAGATTTTGGATCGCAATGTCATGGATAAGTTGGTCATAGGCGCGTTGTAAAAAAGTTGAGTAAATAGCAACAACAGGGTTTAATCCGGCAATAGCCATGCCGGCAGACAACGTGACAGCATGCTGCTCTGCAATAGCCACATCGTAATACTTGTCAGGATGCCTTTTTGAAAAGCTCACCATACCCGAACCTTCACGCATTGCTGGGGTAATTGCCGTCAGTTTATCATCCTGATCGGCCATATCATTTAACCAATCTCCAAATATCTGTGAAAAAGTAGCAGAGCTGGGTGGCGATTTTGGAAGATCTTGATCCGGTATGAATTTTGGCACCGCGTGGTACTTAATAGGATCAAGCTCTGCCTGTTTATACCCTTTACCTTTTTTAGTCATTATATGTAAAAATTGCGGACCGCTATGGGCGCGCATATTACGTAACGTGTCTACTAAATCGAGGACGTTATGGCCGTCCATTGGGCCTATGTAGTTAAAACCAAACTCTTCGAATATGGTTGCAGGTGAGATCATCCCTTTAAGGTGCTCTTCCGTTCTTTTGGCCAGCTCTTTCACGGGAGGGATGTTAGAAAGTACTTTTTTACTGCCTTCTCGAAGTTGAGTATAAATATCACCGGAGAGGATTTTTGCTAAATGGTTATTTAAAGCGCCAACATTTTCAGAAATTGACATTTCGTTATCATTTAACACTACCAGCATATCATTGTGCAATGAACCTGCGTGATTTAAGGCTTCAAATGCCATTCCTGCGGTGATGGCGCCATCACCAATAACGGCGACTACTTTGCGGCCTTGTTGTTCTTTTTCGGCAGCAATTGACATGCCTAAAGCGGCCCCAATTGATGTCGAGGAGTGACCAACGCTTAACACATCATATTCACTTTCTTCACGCCATGGAAAGGGGTGTAACCCTTTAAAAGTGCGAATACTGCCCATTTTATCGCGCCGCCCCGTTAAAATCTTATGCGGGTATGCTTGATGGCCAACATCGAAAATAAGGTTATCAAAAGGCGTGCGGTAAACATAATGCAGCGCAACCGTTAATTCAACAACACCCAAACCAGACGCTAAATGACCACTGGTTTGACTGACAGTATTTAGAAGAAATGAACGTAATTCATCACAAAAAGCCGGTAATTGCTGTTTTTTTAATAACCGCAAATCCTCTGGATAATTAATGTTGGTAAGCAATGGGTAGTTTTTTAAATCCAATGGCATAAGCTTCAGTCGTTTATAGAGAAAATAATAAAAAATTACTCAATGTTTTTCTTGGTAATCTTAATGAATGTAGATATTGCCTATCTATCGCGCGCGATGATGTATTGTGCAAATTTTGATAGCAATTCTGTATTATAAGGTAATTGTGATAAAGCCAGTTGTGCTTTCTGGCAAAGTGCTTGTGCTTTATTTTGTGCTTCTTCTAAACCTAATAGTGCCGGGTAAGTTGATTTATGCAGAGCAAGATCAGAACCCTGCGGTTTTCCCAGAGTTTGTGTATCACCGATAATGTCTAAAATATCATCCTGTACCTGAAATGCCAAACCGATTGCGTCCGCAAAAATATTTAATAGCTGAAAATGATCTGCGTGTAAATTACTTTTACTGAACGCTGCCAATTGAATAGCCGCTTTTATCAAAGCACCGGTTTTTGCTCGGTGTATTTTTTCTAGGCTTGCTAAATTAACAGATTGATTTTCAGCAGCTAAGTCTAACGCTTGTCCGGCGCACATACCATGATCACCTGCTGCTTTAGCTAAAAAATTTACCATTTTTAGCTGTACTTGTGCTGTTATTGCCTGGTTTGGCATTGATATTATATCAAAGGCTAAGGTTTGTAATGCATCACCCGCAAGAATCGCCGTTGCTTCATCAAATTTTTTATGACAGGTCATCTGCCCACGGCGCAGATCATCATCATCCATCGCCGGAAGGTCGTCATGAATCAATGAGTAAGCATGAATACATTCAATCGCCGCCGCCAGGGGATCTAAGGACTGCAATGAACTGCCCAACATATCACCAACGGCGTAAACCAAGAATGGTCGAATGCGTTTGCCGCCTAATAAAGCCCCGTATACCATAGCTTCATTCAATAAAGGTGAGATAGGGTGGCTGATATTTATATACTGATTTAATTTTTTATCAACACGTTGTTGATATTGATTCAGAGTTTCTGCAAGTTGTGTCATAGGGTTTTACAATTGTGTGAATTGAAAGTTAATCGGATAACAACAGAAAAAAAGTAAATTATTACAAAAATAATACACTTTTAAACAACATGATTTACTCATTGTTAAATTCTTGAAGTGGAGCCTGAGCGTCTTGCTGCATTAATATGTTAACTTGCTGCTGTGCCTTTTGAAGTTTTTGATTGTTGCTACGCGCTAATACAATGCCGCGTTCAAATTGTTTTAAAGCATCTTCTAAAGCTAAATCACCTGCTTCTAAATGATTGACAATATTCTCCAGTTCAGCAATAGCTTCTTCATAATGCATATTTTCGGGTTTTTTTAAGGCCATTTATGTCTCAACAGTTACTATTTTTTTCAAGGTTACCGTGACGTGGCGAGAAGTCAAACGCAAGCCACTAATTAATTTCAAAACAGTGAAGGTAGCGCTGATTTTAACTGCAGGGTACTGCTATCGATGTTACACTTATCTGCTCGTAGACAGGACTTTAATGATAAGTTTAATGATAATAGCGAAATTTTGGGCTCATTTTTTTAGTCAATACGTGCGGGTACAAGTATAATGACAGCCAGTCTACAGTGCTTGCAAAAAGTTGCTTAGTCTGCAAATAATAAAACCCGCAGTGCCGGTTTATTAAATGGCTGCGCAGCGTAAAATGGAAAGTGGTTGATTGTGGATTTTTGTTGAATTTCAAGCAATCAATGTAAGCAACAAGCATAACATTAAAAGGCTAGGGAAAGTTATTAATAGTCTGTCAATAATAACCAGGGACAACCCGCATAATAGAGAGGTCTACTCTTTGATCTGGACGTTAGTTTTCAATACGGCCTATAACAGGCACCGGTCTCCAACAAACAACATCAAGCTAAATGCTATCATACTGAAATCAATTATTAACAATAAGAGAATGTAAAAAAATATGAAAACACCTAAAAGAATACAACCTCTTGTTGACGATGGTTTAGTTGATAAGGTATTACGCCAATTAATGAGTGGTAAAGAAGCAACCGTTTTTGTGGTGCAATGTGGTGAGCATGTGCGTTGCGCTAAAGTGTACAAGGAGGCAAGTAAACGCAGTTTCAAACAAGCCGTTTTATACAACGAAGGGCGCAAGGTTCGCAATGGTCGTCGCGCCCGTGCAATGGAAAAAGGATCGAAATTTGGACGCGGGGAACAGGAAAAAGTCTGGCAGAATGCTGAAGTAGAGGCTTTATATAAATTATCCGATGCAGGCGTACGTGTACCGCAACCCTATGGCTGTTTTGAAGGCGTTTTATTAATGGATTTGATCACTGACGAAGAGGGGTTTGCCGCGCCCCGTCTTAATGATGTTAGCATGCCGGAAGAGCAGGCATTAGATGATCATTTGGAAATTATGAACTCTGTCGTTCGCATGTTGAACATTGGCATCATTCATGGTGATTTATCAGAATTTAATGTGTTAGTTGATGAGTGGGGACCTGTGATCATCGATTTACCTCAAGCCGTTGATGCAGCTGGAAATAATAATGCGAAACGAATGTTATTTCGCGATGTCAATAATATGACCACATATTATGCTCAATTTGCTCCCGCGCTCAAAGAAAGCAAGTATGCGGAAGAAATCTGGGCCTTATATGAAGCTGGCGAGTTAAAAAATGACGTTTTGCTAACGGGTAAGTTTGTCGAAAGTGATGAAATAACCGATGTTGATAATATTCTAAGTGAAATCAGCGCGGCACGTGAAGAGGAAGAAGATCGTATAGCACGTATGCTTGAGGTTGAAGTATAAAACTTCTTACAGAGTCCCTTTGATAGCATCGCAGTGACACTTCTAAATGAAAAAAATGGCGATTCCCTCTGATTATCGCCATTTTATTAAATAAATATCTGCTCAAGTGAATATTTCCCAGCCCCCAAAAAGCTTTCTAGCTTTCTAGCTTTCTAGCTCGCAGCTTGCTAGCTTAAGTTATCTTGTCTTTGAATCTGTCTTTTTAATTACTGAGGTTATATTTTAGTATTAAAGGAGCCTAAGGTTTTTTTATGCTTGATTAATAAAATATTAATCGTCTTTGTAATCACTGAGTGACAGGTTGGCGGCCGCATAAGCGGCCTCTTCTCTAACATTTCCCGGTAAATCTTCATTCGCAGCAATTTTATCCAGAGTGTTAATTGCACAAGTAATGGCTTTCGGAACATAAGCGGCATTGCCGCTGCCGATAAGATTGATTAATTTTTTGGTTTTTTCACAGTAGTGATACATATAATGGCGACCTATTCTATAAAATTTTCAGCATTATAACCCCAAATCACTTGAATCTGCATCTTCAAATAGTGTGGGTGTAACCCATTTCAGGAAGTGGGTCTTATTGTTTACAGTAAACAAAGCAGTTTGTGCTACTTGCCTTGCAATAACCCTGTAATTCACGCTGTAGTGTTTTATCTATTTCACTTAACCAGGTTATAACGGTTGAATAGTTGTTACTTTGCAGTGTGCTTTTAAGCAGTGTGAGAGAATCTTTTACTTTATGGGCATCAAGTGTTAATACGCGACTTTTATGAATACCTGAGCGTTGTAAAAAACTAAAATTGGGCTTGCCGGGAGGGGCAATAAATAATATCCAACGTTGATCCTGATCATTATTCATATGGGTTAATAATGCATGATAGTTCGCTAAATTATAACTGACATTAAGGTAGTTTTCGTGGCTTAATTGTTGTGATTCATTATCTGCTGAGTTAATTTTATTTTTGGCTTGCATGTAGTTAGATAACATATAAACACCTGTATTTAAAAACACTGTATAAAATAACAGTAATAGTAATTGTGTCATTTTTCAAGTTTTTTATGCTGAAATTGTGTTTTGTTTAACCACTGGATCTATTTTGTGAAGGCGGATGCATAAAAAAAGGTAACTAGAGTTACCTTTTTTTACTGAAGAAAAATATACTGAAGACAAATTTAAGCGGCGTTATTTAATAAATAATATTAACCTTATTCGAGACAGTCTTGGCATTATCAACGGCATCGGCTACTGTTTCACCACGTGCAATGGCGACCCCTAAACGTCGCTGACCATTAATATTAGGTTTGGCAAATAATCGAATTTGCGCACCGGCGACGCTGCCAAGTGCTTTATCCAGATTGGAAAATTTAATATTATCGGATAGACCATTGCCTAAAATAACACTGGATGCGCTGGGCCCATATTGAATAATACGACCAATAGGAAAACCCAAAATGGCACGCACGTGCAACGCAAACTCTGAAGCATCCTGCGATACTAAGGTAACTAATCCGGTATCATGTGGGCGAGGGGAGACTTCGCTAAAATAAACCTGATCGCCTTTGACAAAAAACTCCATGCCGAATAAACCATATCCACCCAGTTCCATGACTATTTTTTTTGCAATATCCTGTGCACGCTGCAGCGCCACCGTTGACATTGCTTGTGGTTGCCAGGACTCTCGGTAATCACCGTCTTCCTGACGGTGACCAATAGGGGCGCAGTAATGAATACCGTCAACTGCATTCACTGTTAATAGTGTGATTTCATAATCAAAGGGCACAAAGCCTTCGATAATGATCCGACCTGCACCGCTGCGACCGCCAACTTGGGAGTAGTCCCATGCGTTGTCTACATCGGCAGCGCTTTTTACAACACTTTGTCCCTTACCTGAACTGCTCATGACGGGTTTAATCACACAAGGAGTGCCTATTTTCTCGATCGCCGATAAATATTCTTCTTTGCTGTCTGCAAATATATAGGGTGAGGTTTTTATACTTAAGGTTTCGGCCGCAAGGCGGCGAATACCTTCTCGGTCCATGGTGAGTTTTGCCGCACGCGCTGTGGGTACCACATTAAAACCTTCTGCTTCTAAGGCAAGTAATGTATCCGTGGCGATTGCTTCTACTTCCGGGATAATAAAATCAGGTTGTTCCGCGCGAATAATTTCTGCTAATTTTTCGCCGTCGAGCATACTGACAACATGGGATGAATGTGCGACTTGCATTGCTGGTGCATTTTCGTAACTGTCAGCTGCAATGACTTCAATACCAAAGCGCTGCAGTTCAATTGCAACTTCTTTGCCCAGTTCGCCGGATCCTAAAAGAAGGGCTTTTGTCGCACTGTTCGTTTTTGCACTACCAAAAATTGAAACACTCATATCATTCGACTCTTTGAAAGTTTAGGGGGTTGTGTGGCCAAAGATATTAACAGAATTTTTTCATTTTTTGAGGATCAAGGATAAAAAACCTTCGATATTTATGAGGAAAATATCAAAGGTATTTGATTTTAAGATGAAGCAAAGAGGCATTTACCTGTCAGCTAATGCTTAGTTGTGACTGTCTCTTTGCCTATCTGATATGATTATAGGCTTTGCTCGCCACCAAAAGCTTCAAGCACAGCCGGAATTAGCTGTTTTATTTCTCCGGTCATCAGAGCGAAATCAGCGTCGAAGCGAGCAGCAAAATCATCTTTATCGATATCTTCATTTTGTTCCTGCAATACATCGGCAAATTTAATGCGTTTAAGCGCAAATTCTTCGCCGATAATAAATGAGATACTGTCTGCCCAGCACAAGGCTAATTTAGTCACAAACTTATCAGCGGATAAATGGTTTTTTATTTCATCGGATAATAAGTCCTGCTGTTTACAGCGAATAATGCCACCTCCCTCTAACGCCGAGCATAATTCAGCCTCATCCTCTAATGCAAAGTTAGCGGGGATATTACCCTCGGTTAACCAATCGGTCATGATCACATCTGCTTGGTTTTTAAGTTGAATAGGGACAACGGGTAAACTGCCTAATGTTTTACGCAGTAAGGAAATAAGCTCTTCAGCCTTACGGGTGCTAGATGCGTCAACATATAACATATCAGCTTCAGGATCGATCCAAGCAAAGGTTTGTGAAGTACGGCTAAATGCGCGAGGTAACAACTGCATTACAATCTCTTCTTTTAGACTGTCTTTTTCTTTTTTCTTCAGTGCTCGGCCCTGTTCAAGTTCAATTGCCTCAACGCGTTCATTCAGTTGATCTTTGATCACCCCTGCAGGTAACATTTTTTCCTCTTTTTTCAGGCAAATCAGAATTTGCTTGTTGGCAAGGTGAGTATACATTGAGCCCGATTTCCCCATTGGGAAGACCCAGCCTAGTTTAGAAATATCCTGGCTTCCACAGGGTTTGAATTTAAATTCTTCAAGATTTCTTTCTAATGTATCAACGTCTTGTTCAAGTGGGCGGGTAAAACGGTAAACTTGTAGGTTTTTGAAAAACATGTAATGCACCTTAGTGATAGAGAGATAAAGAGAGTTAGTCCCAAATGACTTACGGATGCTGAATCTGCATCTTCCGGTATTTTGGGTGCAAGTGTAAATGATTTTAAGGAAATCGGTAAGTGTTGCGTTTTTTTTTGCATGATAATGCTTTTATTGCAAATTTGTGACAAATAATGAAGGATTGTAATATAACTGTCATAATGTACAGCAATAATAGTGAAATTAAAGTGGTTTCCAACTAACCATTACTCACAGCAGATAGGTAGTAGCAAATGGCGAGCCGTATATTAGTTGTAGAAGATGAAGTCGCAATCCGCGATATGTTATGTTTTGTATTAGACCAGCATGGTTATGAGTGCATCGAAGCTGATACTTATCAAAGTGCATTAAATCAATTACACGAACCCTATCCCGATTTGATTTTATTGGATTGGATGTTTCCAGGCGGCAGTGGCATAAAATTACTTAGCCATCTTAAACAAGATAATATTTTACGCTCTATCCCGGTCGTTATGTTGACTGCTCGGGGCGAAGAGCAAGATAAAGTCAGGGGGCTGGAAAATGGCGCGGATGATTATGTCACTAAACCCTTTTCGCCGAAAGAATTGATGGCACGATTAAAAACAGTGATGCGACGTGTCAATCCAACTTCTCTCGATGATGAATTATCCTTCAATGAGCTGAAACTTGATCCGGTTTCTCATCGTGTTTCACTGGCCGATCAATCATTGAATATGGGACCAACGGAGTTTAATTTATTGCATTTTTTTATGACTCACCCAGAACGTGTTTACAGTCGTGAGCAATTACTTAATAACGTATGGGGCACCAATGTCTATGTTGAAGACCGTACCGTAGACGTGCATATTAGACGATTGCGTAAAGCCTTAGCAGATCATGATCATTTGATTCAAACCGTACGCGGTGCCGGTTATCGCTTTTCAGTCCGCAGTTAAGGTAACCTCAACCCTCATCTCAAGTGATGACCTATCGATTTGGAATCACTTGAAGGGCCTAAACTATCCACGGCTAGCAATGCTGATTTTGCGCTTCGAAGCGTTTTGGGATAACTTGAAAATCAGACCATTATACTAATAGAGTCATTACTTTGAAACCTTTTACCGCAAAACATCAAATTATCGCATTGTCTGTTTTTTATGCTCCAATCATTATTTTTGGTGTTGTTTTTAATTGTTTAAAAGACTTATTGCTGGTTTCCTTTCTTGCTCATATTGTGTGGCATTATTATTACCTGCGAAAATTAAATAACTGGTTATGGTTTGATAAAAGCATCATCCTGCCCAAGGGTAAATTAGACTGGCAACATGCATTTAACGGTCTTCATAATATGCAACAAAGGCATCGCAAACGTCGTAATGATCTTGCCAGTATCATTCGCCGTTTTAGTGAAGGGTCAGAGGCCCTTTCCGATGGGGTGATAGTTTATGCAAAAAGCGGGGGCATTGTTTGGTCTAATCGTTTGGCACAATTTCAATTAGGTTTTAAACGAACCGATAACTCGGGATTTTCTCGTAAAGAGGTTTCAGGAGAGCATATTACCTCCCTAGTACCTAATCCTGAATTTTTGGAATTTTTAAAACGTGATGATGCTTCTGAGCTATTAGAGTTATCCTCTCCTATCCACCCTGATAAATTACTTGAATTCAGTGTTATGCCCTACGCAAAACATAAACGTTTATTAATCGTTCGAGACGTGACCAGTTATCGAGAGATGGATGAAATGCGTCGTCGTTTTGTGGCCAACGTCTCTCATGAATTACGCACCCCGTTAACGGTATTACAAGGTTACATTGAAATATTGGATATGCAGCTGGTGGACAGTCCGCAACAATCAAAAACATTGGCCATTTTAGACCAGCAAACAAAACGGATGTGTGCTTTGGTAGAGCAGATAATGATTTTGTCTAAAATAGAAGGCGTAGGCAGTATCGATTTAAAGACAGTGGTTCATGTTCCTTTTTTGCTTAAACAGATTGAAAGTGAAGCGCTTGAACTGGGTAAAAATAAATCTTTAACCATTAAATTTGAAATAGATCCGAATTTGCACTTATTGGGTGACGAGATGCAGTTACGCAGTGCCATGGCAAATTTAATCTATAATGCCATTAACTATACGCCCGAGCATGGTTCAGTTAAGGTGCGCTGGCGTCTTTCCTGTAAAACCGGCGGACATTTTTCGGTGGTTGATGATGGGGAAGGTATTGCTGAAGAGCATCTTCATCGCCTTACTGAGCGCTTCTATCGTGTTGAAGGCTCGCGTTCCAGAGATACCGGCGGTTCCGGTTTAGGTCTCTCTATTGTCAAACATACCTTGAGTCATTACGGCTGTGAATTAAAGGTGCAAAGCACAATAGGGGCTGGCAGTCAGTTTTCTTTTATTATTCCAACCCGTTATCTGATTGAGAAATAAAACAGACTATCGTTCTCGAACAATGCAGAATGAAGAATGGATAACGTCATACTTTTTTAAAAATGAATATTTAATCTACTGGAGCGCCTTATGCAGAATAAAAAACTAGCCAATAAATTAGATCAATTTTTAGAAATTCATCAGTTTAAAGATTACTGTCCAAATGGTTTACAAGTTGAAGGTAAGCCAGAAGTTAAAAAGATAATTACCGGCGTCACCGCCTGCCAGGCATTAATCGATCTTGCCGTTATTGAGAATGCCGATGCCATTTTGGTTCACCACGGTTTTTTTTGGAAAGGGGAAGCGCAAGCGTTAGTCGGCATGAAATATAAACGTATCAAGGCCCTGATGGATAACGGGATTAATCTTTATGCGTATCATTTACCGCTTGATGTACACCCCGAGTTGGGTAATAACGCCCAATTGGCAAAATTGTTGGGCATTACAGACCGTCGTCCTTTAGAGCCATGGGACAAGCGCTGTGTCGCTCGAGTGGGGAAATTTGAACAGACAGTAAGTCCCGATCAATTATCCGCACGTATTGAAGCCGTGTTAGCACGTAAACCACTGCATATCGATGGCGGTAAAAAAGACATAAAAAGCATTGCCTGGTGCACCGGGGGTGGTCAGGATTATATTACTATTGCCGCTGAGCAGGGCATCGATGCTTTTATTACCGGGGAGGTTTGTGAGCGTACCGTGCATATAGCAAGAGAAATGGGCATTCATTTTTACGCAGCGGGCCATCATGCAACGGAACGTTATGGCGTAAAAACCCTGGGGGAATGGTTAGCAGCGGAGTTTGATTTTGAGGTTAAATTTATAGATATTGAAAATCCGGTTTAATCTGCCAGTTGATCTAACAAAATCCAACAAATTTAACTAAAAAAGCCCTCCTAGGTTTGAAACTAGGGGGGCTTTTACTTATGATACTTTACAAAATAAGACATTCATTATTTAGGGAAATAAAATGACAACATATAATATTGCATTACTGGCAGGTGACGGTATCGGTCCGGAAGTAATGCAGGAAGCTGTTAAAGTATTAAAACTGGTTGAACAGCGTAACACAGCCGTTAATTTTGAACTTAACGATGTTTTATTTGGTGCGGCTGCTTATTTTGCAACGGGCAATGCTTTTCCAGATCAAACCCAAGCGGCTTGTGATAAAGCGGATGCGATTCTAAAAGGGACAATCGGCTTAAATCACGAAGATTCTAAAAAAATCCCTATTGATGAACAACCTGAACGTGGTGCGTTATTGCCGCTGCGTCGTCGTTACAATACCTTTGCTAACTTCCGTCCGATCTATTTACCAAAAGGTCTGGCACATTTTTCGCCATTAAAAGCCTCTGTAATTGGTGAAGGTATTGATATTATGATCATCCGTGAATTGGTGGGTGGTTTGTACTTTGGTGACAAAGAGATGGGCATTAATGCAGACGGCAAACGTTTTGTACGTGAAGTCCTTGAATATGACGAAGACCAAATCCGTCAGATAGTCAAAGTAGGCTTCGAAGTCTCAATGAAACGCAAAAAAGTGATGCATAATATTCACAAATCCAACGTTTTAAAATCAAGCGTGTTGTGGAATGAAATTGTTGAAGAAGAAAGCAAAAATTATCCTGAAGTTGAAGTTAAGCATATTCTGGTTGATGCTGCTGCCACCTACCTTTGTTTAAATCCCGGTATGTTTGATGTGATGGTAATGGAAAATATGTTTGGTGATATTTTAAGTGACCAGGGAGGCGGTATCTTAGGCTCTTTAGGCTTAATGCCATCGGCGTGTAAAGGTCCTGAAAAATCTTATTATGAACCCTCACACGGCAGTGCACCGGACATCGCAGGTAAAGGTATTGCAAACCCTTATTCAATGATAGGTTCAGTTGCATTGATGCTGGAAATGAGTTTTGGGTTGGATAAAGAGGCTAAAAATCTTTGGGCTGCTATGCAGGCTGTCTTTGAAAACGGTTATTCAACATCGGATCTTTCTAAAGAAGGCGAAGCCAATCTGGTTAGCACCGCTGAATTTGGTGATCTGGTCTGTGCTGAGCTGGCTAAAATGCCCATTGCATAAATAAACTGTAAAATAAACAATAAAAAGCCACGTTTAAACGTGGCTTTTTATTTTAAATTGGAAGAATAATGGCACTGAAACCCACCATTTTTAAAATGAATATCAATCTCTCGGATCTTGATAATGATCGTTATGAGACCCTTAATCTAACCGTTGCCCAGCATCCTTCAGAAACACAAGAGAGAATGATGGCACGGGTGATGGCATATTGTCTTAATGCGCAAGAGTTTTTAAGTTTTACCAAAGGGCTATCGGTTGCTGATGATCCTGATATTTGGGTAAAAAGCTTAGATGATCAACTTTTATTATGGATTGATCTCGGCGAGCCGGCCTTTGAACGTATTAAAAAAGCATCACGTTTAGCCAAAGCTGTTAAGGTTTATAGTTTTAACAGTAAATCAGCGGTCTGGTGGAAACAATCCTTAATGGATTTTGGAAAACTTAATAATATCGAGGTTTATCAGTTTAACTTTGAACAGATAAAAGCCCTCGCCAAGCTGGTTAAACGTACCATGGATTTTTCGGTTACTGTCGCGGGAGACACGCTCTATATAGCTGCTGAGCTGGGCGAGTGTGAAATAATTTGTAACGCTTTACAGGAAAAATAAAATAATTTTTTATCTTATAGCATGAATTTTTGAAAATAAAAGGGTGCAGTCAGCAAGGGTACATTTTGCCTGTCCCTATTATGTATCCTGATCAATAGAAGTGAATATTGTCAAACTATTTGCTATAGTCCGCCACCTTATTTATCAGCACAGTGATCACACAATGAAATTTATCGTAAAACTTTTTCCCGAAATAATGATGAAAAGTCGTCCGGTTCGTAATCGTTTCAGCAAAATTTTACAGGGTAATATCCGTAATATATTAATGCGTTATGATGAACAGGTTAAAATAATTTTGGAATGGGATAAGATCATTGTTTGCACCGAAAATGAAAGCGCTGAAAATAAAGCGAATCTGATTCTATTATTAAGCAGTACGCCGGGTATTGCACACTTTTTAGAAGTAAAAGAATCGGGCTTTACAGATTTACATGACGTTTATGAGCAAACTCTTGCTATTGTGGGTGATTCGCTCGCTGGAAAAACCTTCTGTGTGCGTATTAAACGCATCGGCAAACATGATTTCTCTTCAATAGAGGCTGAGCATTATGTGGGCGGCGGCTTAAATCAACATACTGCTGCGCTGGGCGTGAAATTAAAAGGGCAGGATATTACGGTCAATTTAGAAATCAATAATGAAAAACTTTTCTTTATTAATAAAAAACATCCTGGTTTAGGCGGTTTCCCTTTAGGCACTCAAGAGTCGGTTTTATCCTTAATTTCCGGTGGTTTTGATTCTGGCGTTTCAAGTTATCAGTTACTTAAACGCGGCTCTCGCGTCCATTACTGCTTCTTTAATCTTGGCGGCGCTGCACATGAGATAGGCGTTAAACAGGTTGCTTATCAGTTGTGGAGCCGTTTTGGGTCATCACATCGGGTCAAATTTATTTCCATCCCCTTTGAACCTGTCGTTGCAGAAATCTTAGAAAAAGTCGAAAACGGTCAAATGGGGGTTGTTCTAAAGCGTATGATGATGCGTGCTGCTGCACTTATTGCTGAACGTTTGGATATCGAGGCATTGGTCACCGGAGAAGCCTTAGGGCAAGTTTCCAGTCAAACACTGCGTAACTTATCGGTGATCGATAAAGTCACTGATATGCTTATCCTGCGCCCCTTGATTGCAACAGATAAGCAGGATATTATCGATTGCGCGCGGGTCATTGGTACCGCCGAAATTTCAGAAACTATTCCTGAATACTGCGGGGTTATTTCGCAGCGTCCAACCGTCAAATCGGTGATGAGTAAAATTGATAAGCAGGAAGCAAAGTTTGATCTTTCTCTGATCGAACAGGCTGTTAATCAAGCGCCCACTATAGATATTCGTGATATTGAGAAAGCGGTACACAAAGACATATTAGAAGTTGAGTCGGTCTCTGAATTTACAGGAAATGAAATTATTTTAGATATTCGATCTCTAGATGAAGCTGAAGAGTTCCCGCTTGATATTGAGGGGCTTACCATTGAACACTTGCCTTTCTTTAAATTATCTAACCAGTTTGAAACACTGCCGCAGGATAAAATCTACCTTTTATATTGCGCTCGAGGTGTTATGAGCAAGCTGCAAGCGTTGTATTTAAAAGAAGCTGGTTTTGACAATGTTAAGGTTTACCGACCTTAAAAAATCGGCTGAGGTAAACAGGGTGGTTACATTTTAAATTCAGTTAACTTCCATTTTGAATGAATAAGCCTATGCTTTTTTTATAAAAACATGGTTAGAAAAAACTGTTATTAAAAAAGGAAATGAAGATGTCAGAACAAAAATACAAATTAGTCACAGGTAAAGATGATCCTGATTTTTGTAAACGTATTACTGAATTATTAGCGCAGGGTTATGAACTTCACGGATCACCGGCCATTTCTTTTAATGGCGAGCATATGGTGGTTGCACAAGCTGTTGTTAAGCATAATGCATCATTATTATAAATTTAACTCTTAAGTCATTGAATAAAAAATATAATAAATGCTTATTTTTTTATGTTTAAAGCTGATCTTTGAGAAAATTTTGTAATTTTCCAAGATATTCATGCCAGGCAACTTTGGTTTTATCAAGGTAGTCAGATGAGGGTATATAATGATAATAAGGCGTTTCCCCCAGGCGTTTTTTGGCTAAATAGTTAGTCGGCGCAGGTGTAGGGAATGCATTATATCGATGAAAAAGTCCCATTGAGCGTGGCATATGCGTCGCAGAGGTCACTAAGACTGCCGATTGTCCTTTGATGATTTTCGACATTTTTTTAGCTTCGTCATCGGTATCTAAGGTGTTATCTAAGCGGATAATATTACCTTTAGGGATATTCATTGTTATTGCCAATTCCTGCATCAATAATGCGTGAGATTTAAGGTCCCCAAAATTACCACCGGAAACAACCAGGGTTGCCTGTGGATTTGCGTGATACAAACGCAACGCTTCGGCGAATCGACTTAATGCTACTGCGGATAATTGCCCCGTCACGGGTAAACTTGGATCGGCAATACCGCCCGAGCCTAATACTAAAATATATTTGAAGTTCTGTGCCGGCTGCATAACAGGCGCATATTGGCGTTCTAATGACTCCACCAGTTGTTCGGACACGGGCATCAAACTGAGTACAAATAAAAGAACAAAACTCACTAATAAATTAAATTTAGCGAGTTTCTGTTTTTGCGTGAAAAACAATAAAATAAGTGCGAATAAAAAAAGCATTAATACTAGCGGTAGCGGCATTAGCAAAGCACCTAGCCATTTTTTTAAAATAAATAACATTTCGATAACTCGATTTTTTATAGAATAAGGGGAGAGACTTCGCTAAAAATAAATTTAGATTAGCAGCAAGCGCCCGGGGCCGAAACCGGGCAATCGGCATTATGCGATTATTTTACAAACAGATTATTATCGCGAATTAACTCCCTCGGTAAACTGTTTTTAATGCGATTATCAAGTGATTTACCTAATCCAATTACCTGCTCTCGATAACTTAATAGGACTTCACCTTTAAGGCCCTTAGCGTCAACATCTCTAATATCACGGCCCTGGTAGAATTCTTGTGCCTGTTCAGCGCTGAGTTCCACTTTGTGAGCATCTGTCGAATCACCAAAACAAGTGACAAATTCATGGGTGCTTTTAAAGCCTGATTTACGACCATTACCAAATTCTTCTGCAATCTTGATGCCTAAGCGTGAGAATCGCAATTCCTTAATCAGGGGTTTGATAGGATCTGGAAACAGCCAGAATTCCTGATCGCGCTGATATAACATGCCTTTGATATTGGTAATGGAGAATTGGCTGCTGAAGTAGTCATAGAGCGCCTGTTCTTTCTGTCTGCTTGGTCTAATAAAAGGAAATTTACCCAAACGTTTTACGGCGGGTTCAACCGTACTGGCTTTGGTTTTTTTAATGGCTGCTACAAAGAAGCCTTCACTGTCATAAACCTGTGGCCAGATATGTAAGAAACCCTCCGCAGTGCGGGTTTTTTCGGCATTCGTAAATAGATTCTTTAAATCTAGAAACTCAATATGCTCGGGAAATTTATTTTTTAAGAAAAAACAAATATTCTGATTTTCTTCGTGGCTCAATGTGCAGGTAGAATAGATTAAAATTCCGCCTGCTTTTAGTGCGTGAAAAGCGCTGAGGATCAATTCTTGCTGCATAGATGCAATCTCGTTAATAGAGGATTGACTCCAATTACTCATGGCATATTTGTCCTTACGGATGGTCCCTTCCCCTGAACAGGGCGCATCTAATAAAATGGCGTCAAAAGTATCCGGTAACCACTTGCCAAATACTCGGGCATCGAAATGTGTTAAGGCCACGTTTTTAATGCCACAACGTTGAATATTGGCATGTAACATTTTAATCCTGCTGGAAGAAAATTCATTGCCTATAATCAATCCGCTGTTGTTCATTTTTGCCGCTATTTGCGTGGTTTTAGACCCTGGGGCCGCGGCCGCATCAAGTACTATTGACTGTGTCGAGGGGGTGAAAAAATGAAAAAGGGCTGCCACGGGTAACATTGAACTCGCTTCTTGGATATAGCACAAACCGCCAAGGTGTTCTGCACTGTTGCCAAGAGGGGGCAACTCCTCTTGCAGTTCAATCCAAAAGCCTTCCGGGCACCACGGGATTGCCGTTAATATCCAGCCCTGCTCCCTGGCTCTTATTTGAAATTTTTCAACTGATATTTTTAATGTATTAACTCTAATCGCACGGCGCAGAGGACGTTGGCAAACCGCTATAAAATCTTCTATTTTCAGTTGCTTTGGTAAAATGCCGGTCATCTTATCGATAAACGCCTGCGGGAGTCGGGTATTACTGTGCATTATAATTCCTTTAAATGCGCGCGAGGGATGCGCACGGTATAACATATTGCCGAATTTCTGATTTTTAACTTTCTGGTTTTTTATTTCTAAATCTAAAGTCTGGGGATAGCTAATCTCCAATTTAACCATTCTTCCTGCATTTCCTTTTTCAGCTGAAAGCGAGAAAGTGGATCACTCTTAGGTTGTAAAGATTGGTTATCGGGTGTGCTCATACTTATCCCTCCCTTAATTAAAGAGGTTAAAGAGGTGGCTTTCAGGGCTGCACCTGTGATGCCAATATCTAGGTTAAACCCAGAAGCCAGCCAAAAAATTGAATTTTGACGAATTAAATGGGCATATTCAGGATAGATATTAATGGTAATCTCTACCCCCGAGGCATTATAGGATAAGCGTTTTGAAATTACTTGCCCTATCTGAATTTGACGGTGGTAGACTGGGCTACTTATGCCACTAGAGCCAGCATTATCTGCAACTAAAATAAGGCGTAATCCGGATTGATTGGGCAGTAGAAGTGGTTCGGCGTCTTCACCCTTAAAATATTTTTCAGAGATCCCGTCACCGGGGGAGACATTAATATAAGCACCCGTCACTAGGGTTGATAAATTTTTAACACCCGATAAGCTCGCTTTACTGGTCACCATCCAAAAGCGGCTACCTTTGCATGCCACTTGTTTGGCAAATTCGGGTTTAAGATTGACCGTTGCCTGCACTTTCTGCTGAGATGTGAGTGTTAAGTCGATAACCTCACCAACCACTAATCCTTTAAGGCGTAACTTACTGCCTGTTTGTAAATCTTTTGCTTGACTAAAGGTTAACCTGATTAATGTTGTGGGGGTGGTTGCCTGCTGCTGGTTGCTAAAAAGTTTGTATTTACCATTACTGTATTTATTGTCGATCTCGCGATGACCGGGACCCACAGCAATGCCGCCTGCTGCGATCGCTAATAAAGACTCTGCTTGTATTTTTAAGCCACTAAAACTGGCATCAGCACTAAAACCACTGATATTCCAAAATACACTGTGATCATTGATAAGATGCTTATATTGTCCTTTAATGCTTAGGGTGGTTTGCATTAACCCCGAATTATCAATAGAAAAGTCACTCACTTCGCCAATAGGCAGTTTTCTATAATAAACCGGAGAGCCTTCGCTAACAGAGGGTAATTCTCTGCTTAAAATGTTGACAGTGCCAGGCTTGCTGAAAACATTAAGGCCCACTTTAACCTGCGCTTTTGAAGGGTATAATCTAAAAAACTGATCTTGGTTTAACAATGTGACTGTTAGGGATTTGTTTACCGCTTTTTTATTATACAAGCCTATGCCACCGGAAATTAAATTTTCAATGGGGGTCGATTGGATCTCTAGCCCCTTTAAGGAAGCTTTGAAATTCACTCCATTGAGCAGATAAAATTGGCTGTGCTTATTGATAAGATAATGATAACTATGGTCAATGTCAATGTGGACTGCGATAAAACCGGCTTTTTGTGAAAAATCTAAAGCGGTTATTTTTCCTATTTTGAGCCCTTGATAAGTAATGGGTGCATCCGGGTTCAGTCCGGTAGCGTCTTCGCTTAATATTACCAGAGAAAGGACTGACGATTTGGGTGGTTCTGCCTGCTGAATGAGGAAACGTGTGGATTTTTCACGGCTTTTTAATTGGCTGTTGTGAACGGGTTGAAAAGCAATATAATCCCCTTTAATGACATTGCCAATATTTTTTATTTTTGCAAAGGTGAGTGATGTCTGCTCAATCCAAAATTGCGAACCGGCGGTTACCAAGTCACTAAATTGAGGATTAATAAGCGCGGAGACCACAAACTGCTGATCCTGTATGGAATACTGAATATCCGTTATTCTGCCAATACCCAATCCTTTAAATAAAATACCGGCACCTTTTGGTAAGTTATTAATGTTATCGGTAATCAGTTCTATAGAGAGCCCCGTTTTACTGTCATCAATGTTATTAAATAATTGAAATTGCGCATCATTTTTAAGTGCTTCACCCGCCTCAGGTGAAGAAAAGGTAATACCACCTGCAATTAAGGAAGTGATACTATTGAGTGAAATATCGATACCTGCTGGTGAAATGTTGGCGCTTAACCCGCTAATATTCCAAAATTTACTGTTGTTTTTGACCAGGTGTCTATAGTCACCATCAACAAATGCGCTAATATTGACCGCTTGGGCTGAGCGTTCTAAGCGAATGGCGGCAACTTCACCTACTTTAATATTTTTGTAGAATATGGGGGTCCCAACATTGATCGACCCCGCATTGTCACTTCGCAGATTAATGAGCCGTGCGTTTTCAGGAATGCTAATGGGCTGCTCTGTTTGTGCTATAAAATTAGTCGTATACTGACCTTCACCCCGCTGCAGGTTAATATAGCTGCCTGAAAAAAGGGTGTCTAAACCGGTTATGGAGGTAAGTGAAGCTTTGGGTGAAACTAACCAAAATTTGGTGTTCTTACGGAGCATAAATTTGGCGTGAGATTCAACTTCTGCAATAACATTTACACCGCTGGTGGCATCCAACTCCACTTTTTTGACAGTACCAATGATCACACCTTTATAATGCAGTTTAGTTTTATCAACTATGATGCTTTCCGCATGTTCAAAGTGTATTTTAATGGTCACATTAGCATGAGTCATATTTTGAAATAAAAACCAGGCACCCAAGAGTGCAGCGACCGCAGGGAGGAACCAGATTGGTGAGATTGTCTGTGACTTGACTATGGTAGCGTCTGTATTTGAATCTTGTTCGTTCATTATTTTTTAGCATCCCAAATTAAACGCGTATCAAAACTGTTTGCAGCAAAGACGGTGGTTAACACCACAATAGTGAATGAAGAAGCCGCTATTCCTGGATAAACAGAGAGTAACTGTCCTTTATCAAATACTGCCACCATGATTGAAATAACAAAAAGATCTAATATTGACCATTTTCCTATCCAATCCACCGTATTGAATATCCAAAGCTGTTTTTTATGACTAAAGTGCCATCGGTATTGTATGGCAAGCAGGATAAAGGTTAATGCCATTATTTTGAAAATAGGGACCACTATTGAAGCAATAAAAACGATGATTGCAATCATTAGCATATCACTTTCAATTAAGCTTAATATTCCGGAAAAAATAGTATCAGGGTAACGTATATTGTTTTTTAATAAATAAGTAATAGGGTATAAATTGGCGGGGAAAATGAAGATCGTGGCGGTTATTAAAAATGCCCAGGTTTTTTGCAAACTGTTTTTGGTGCGCACAGAAATACGACTTAAACAGATCGGACAGTGTGTCAGCTCTGTTTTATAGGGTGAGTGATTTTCGCAAACTTTACAAAGTTGCAGACCCTGTTCAATTCCTGTTTTTCCTGCTATTGCACTATTAGTCGGCATTGATATAACGCTCCCAATAAGCATGATTGTTATAATTACTGATAATCGTCATATCCAGTAGCATTAGAGTAATAAAAAAATAGAAACCAGAACCAAAATATAAATCTGCATAATTCATCAATTTAAAGATAGCGACCATTAAGCTAATCATATAGACCTCTAACATTGACCAATGGGTCAAAGAGTGGGTGATATGTAAAACTTTTGGCAGATAAGCTGGAAAATAATTATAGGTTAAACATGCGCTGCTAAAGGCAATACATGAGAGCAGTAACGTGGGAGCTATGACGGCGCAAAATAATACTGCAATGGAGACAACGGGTGCGTTATCAAGCATCATCAATGCCCCTTGCAATAAATTTGTGTCCTCGGTAATCCCCAGTAAATTGACTGAAATTAACGGGAAATAAAAAGCTGGGACCATGATAAGTAATGCGCTTAAAGAGAGTGCCAGCAATACAGAAGGACTGCACTTAGTATTTTTATATATTGATCCTCCGCAACAGCAGCATTTAGCCACACAGTTTATAGGCAGGTGGGGAATATTTGAAACCATATCACAATGTCGGCAGATTATTGTTTTCATTGAATAAATTCATATTATTATGGGTTAATGAAAAAGATAGCAAAAAAATGCGTATTTAACAAAGATTTGCAATCTTAGCTTGAGTTTAGTACTGTATAAAAACACATGAATAAAATTTAATTTATTATTACATTTTAAAGAGGCCAACGTGGCAATAATCGTAAAATATATTGTAGAAAGAAAAGGTGTTGAAAAAATGACCTTTACCAGTAAAAAAGAAGCTGATGCATATGATAAAATGCTAGATAGTGCAGACCAACTCGCCGAATTTATTGGTGCCAGCACAGTAACACTTGATGATCAGCAATTGGAGGAATTAGGTTTATACCTTGCCAGTAACAAAGAGGCTGTAATGAGTTTATTTAAAGGTAATAGTTTTACGCCCGAAAAGAAAGTAAAAAAAGATACAGAATAGATTCGGTTGGCAGACGTTGTCATCCGCACCTCATTTATATGCATTTTAATCTTCAACACTCCTCTATTTAAACGCTACTTTTCGATCATTGGAAATTGGCGCTTTTCATAAGCGTTATCTTCCTTTAAAATGCGTGGCCTATTTATCAATTATACAAATGCTTTTTGGTTGGAAGCATCACTGTGAGGAAATACAGCATGCCTATTATTACTCTACCCGACGGTAATCAACGTCAATTCGATAACACTACCTCAATAATGGAAATCGCTGCCAATATCGGCCCCGGTCTTGCCAAAGCATGTATTGCTGGACGAGTTGATGGTCAGTTAGTTGATGCATGTGATCCTATTGAGAAAGACGCTGAGATTGCAATTATTACCGCAAAAGATGACCAAGGTTTAGAAATTTTACGTCACTCATGTGCACATCTTCTAGGACATGCTATTAAGCAGCTTTATCCTAACGCTAAGATGGCAATTGGTCCGACGATTGAAAATGGCTTTTATTACGATATTGATCTTGATGTCACCATCAATGATGAAGAGTTGGCAAAAATTTCTAAGCGTATGAACGAATTAGTGAAAACTAATTACACTGTGATTAAGAAAAAAGTATCAGTAGAAGAAGCAAAAGCGCTCTTCACTGAGCGTGACGAGCCCTATAAATTAGAGATTCTTGAAGGTATCCACCCTGATGATCGTCCCGGGTTATACCACCATCAAGAATATATTGATATGTGCCGCGGACCACATGTGCCAGTGATGAAATTCTGTCAATACTTTAAATTGATGAAGGTCGCAGGCGCATATTGGCGTGGCAATTCAGATAATAAAATGTTGCAACGAATTTATGGCACCGCTTGGGCTGACAAAAAACAACTTAATGCGTATTTAAAACGTCTTGAAGAAGCGGCCAAACGTGATCATCGCAAAATTGGTAAACAGTTAGATCTTTATCATATGCAGGAAGAAGCGCCTGGTATGGTTTTTTGGCATAGTAATGGCTGGACAATTTATCGCGAACTCGAAAAATATGTGCGTGAACAAACTGAAGCTTATAACTACCAAGAGGTGAAAGCGCCACAAATCCTAGATCGTGCTCTTTGGGAAAAATCGGGACACTGGGGTAAATACAAAGATAATATGTTCTGTACTAGTTCTGAACATCGTGACTATGCGATTAAGCCAATGAACTGCCCGGGACATTTACAAATCTTCAACCAGGGATTGAAGTCTTATCGCGACTTACCATTGCGGATGGCCGAGTTTGGCTCCTGTCACCGTAACGAACCGTCGGGCTCATTACACGGTTTAATGCGTGTACGTGCCTTTACTCAGGATGATGCCCATATCTTCTGTACGGAAGAACAAGTTCTTGACGAAGTCTCTGCTTGTATCCAGATGGTATTTGAATGTTACAAAACATTTGGGTTTGATGATATTGCTGTCAAACTATCTACCCGCCCAGATCAACGTGTGGGAGATGATGCGACTTGGGACAAAGCAGAAGGGGCTTTGGCTAATGCATTAGATATACATAATATTAATTATGGTCTCTTGCCGGGTGAAGGCGCTTTTTATGGGCCTAAAATCGAATTTACTTTATATGATTGTTTAGGTCGTGGTTGGCAATGTGGTACAATTCAACTAGATTTTTCAATGCCAGGCCGTTTAGACGCTTCTTTTGTTGGTGAAGATAATGAACGACATACACCAGTTATGATTCACCGCGCTATTTTAGGTTCTTTAGAACGTTTTATTGGTATTCTAACTGAAGAGTATGCTGGCGTTTATCCGACATGGTTATCACCAAAACAGGTGGTGGTAATGAATATTACCGATAAACAGTCTGCTTTTGTCGACGAAGTTGTAAATAAATTAAAAAAATCAGGCATTAGAGCCATTTCGGACTTGAGAAATGAGAAGATAGGCTTTAAAATCCGTGAGCATACATTAAAACGTGTTCCGTATTTACTTGTTATCGGTGATCAAGAAGTCGAAGCAGGTGAAGTTGCGGTAAGAACACGTAAAGGTGATGATTTAGGTAAATTCAAAGTAGAAGATTTTGCCGCTTACGTTAAAGAAGAAATCATTACACGCCGTTAAATTTATTAGGAGGATTGGTTATAAAAGGTGCAAAAAAAGCCCCACAACAGGGCAATAAACATCGTTTGAATGATGAGATCACCGGGACTGAAGTACGTCTCTCCGATTCAGAAGGCAAACCCGTTGGCGTCGTTTCACTGGAAGAAGCATTAAATATGGCCATTGAATCTGATCTAGACTTAGTTGAGATCAGTCCAAACGCCGAGCCACCAGTTTGTCGCATCATGAATTATGGCAAATTTTTGTATGAAAAGACTAAATCCGTTAAAGAGCAACGGAAAAATCAGAAACAGGTTCAGTTAAAGGAAATAAAATTCCGTCCTGGGACTGATATAGGCGATTATCAGGTAAAACTACGCAACCTGACTCGCTTTTTAGAAGAGGGTAACAAAGCTAAAGTAACACTGCGCTATCGTGGTCGTGAAATGGCACACCAATCATTAGGAATGGATCTGTTAAACCGTATTAAAGCGGATTTGGCGGAAATATCCGTTGTCGAGTCTTTCCCAAAAATGGAAGGCCGTCAAATGGTGATGGTGTTAGGCCCCAAACGTGCTAGTTAAGGCATAAAGTAGTGTTATATGCCCTGTCTATTATATGCAGCGGTATAAACATTCGCCTTACTGGTTTAATTTAAAATTTAACAATGCGGAGTTCGCAATGCCTAAATTAAAAACGAACAAAGGTGCTGCAAAGCGCTTTAAAAAGACTGCTTCTGGCGGTTTTAAGCGTAAGCAATCACACTTGCGTCACATCCTTACTAAGAAGTCTACTAAGCGTAAACGTCATTTACGTGCACAAAGCATGGTAAATAAAGTAGACGTACCACAAATCCGCAGAATGTTGCCATTTGCTTAAGTAAGGAATAAAAAATGCCAAGAGTTAAACGTGGTGTACAGGCCCGTGCCCGTCACAAGAAAGTATTAAAACAAGCTAAAGGTTATTACGGAGCACGTTCACGTGTTTATCGTGTAGCTGTTCAGGCCGTTACTAAAGCGGGTCAATACGCTTACCGTGACCGTCGTCAACGTAAACGTGTATTCCGTCAATTATGGATCACACGTATCAACGCTGCATCTCGCATTAGCGGTCTATCTTATAGCCGTTTCATCAACGGTCTGAAAAAGGCTTCTGTTGAGATAGATCGTAAGATACTTGCTGATATTGCAGTATTTGATAAAGCAACATTTGCTCATTTAGTTGAAGTAGCTAAAAAAGCACTTGCTTAATTCGATTACTGGTAAGTAATTAGATTTTTAAAGGAGACATATGTCTCCTTTTTTTTATTCTAAATATTATCAGTAGGACAACAATAGTGCGTACAAGGAGGTGCTTTTGTCCCCCATGAAATATAGATGAGCATCTATATACAATAAAGTAAAATACATTTAGAATTAATCATTTTGTGGTAGCATTTTTCTTTTTTAAGTTACTCCCGCTTGACTTCACTTTTGTCATCCTTAAACTACATTAATTTATCCTTCCGGAATGTTTTGCATGAAAGTTTCAGATTTCTCTTTTGAATTACCGCCAGCATTAATTGCTCGTTATCCTATGAAAGACCGTTCTGCTAGCCGTTTATTGTCGGTGGAAGGGAATTCTGGCGGGTTAAAACATCTACAATTTACAGATCTGGTCGATCTTATTGACGAAAATGATCTACTTATTTTTAATGATACGCGGGTTATTCCTGCCCGTCTTTTTGGTGAAAAAGAGACGGGAGGAAAAATAGAAGTGCTGGTTGAAAGAGTATTAGATGATAAAAGTTTCCTCGCGCATCTGCGCAGTTCCAAATCACCAAAACCGGGCTGTAAATTACGTTTAGAAAATAGCATTGATGCGGTGATGGTAAAACGTCAGGGATCTTTGTTTGAAATACATATTGATCATAGCAGCACAGTACTTGAAGTCCTGGAGTCAATTGGTCATATGCCACTACCTCCTTATATTGACCGTCCTGACGAAGATGCTGATAAAGAACGTTACCAGACCGTTTATAATAAAAATCCGGGGGCTGTTGCCGCACCCACTGCAGGTCTTCACTTTGATCAAGCCATCCTGACTAAATTGCAAAATAAAGGTATTGATTTTGCCTTTGTTACGCTGCATGTGGGTGCGGGAACATTTCAGCCCGTTAAAGTAGATAATATACTCGATCATCAAATGCACAGTGAATATGCTGAGGTGTCGCAAGACGTTATTGATAAAATAAACAACACTAAAGCTAAAGGTGGACGTGTTATTGCCGTTGGTACAACTTCTGTACGTTCCGTTGAAAGCGCAGCACAAGAGAGTGTTAAAATGGGTCATGATCTAGCCCCATTCTTTTCTGAAACGAGCATTTTCATTTACCCGGGCTATGAATTTCAGGTGATTGATGCACTAGTGACCAATTTTCACTTGTCAGAATCGACACTACTGATGCTGGTGTCAGCTTTTTCAGGTAAAGAAAATATTGATAATGCATACAAAGTGGCTATTCACGAAAAGTATCGTTTTTTTAGTTATGGTGATGCAATGTTTTTAACTAAAAAAACTAAATAGAATAAACTTTAACCGTTATTTACTTAAAGCATTTGATCGGCCTGTTTTTGGCGTTTTAAGTGCTTTTATTATGGATAAAACAAACAAAAATATAATCAGATTGTTCATCTGATAAGGAAAATCATGGAATATGAATTAATTAACACCGACGGGCGTGCGCGTCGAGGGCGTTTAATTTTTGATCGCGGCAGCGTTGAAACCCCGGCATTTATGCCCGTTGGTACTTACGGCACAGTAAAAGGAATGACACCCGAAGAGGTTGATGCAACGGGCGCAGAAATTTTATTGGGAAATACATTTCACCTGTGGTTACGACCCGGTCAAAAAGTCATCAAAGCACACGGTGATTTGCATGATTTTATGAATTGGAAGGGTCCCATTTTAACAGATTCAGGCGGCTTTCAAGTTTTTAGCTTAGGAAAAATGCGTAAGATAAAAGAGGAGGGTGTTTATTTTCGCAGTCCTATTAACGGCAGTGAGGTGTTTTTATCTCCAGAAGTATCAATGGACATACAGTACGATTTAGGATCCGACATTGTGATGATCTTTGATGAATGTACTCCTTATCCGGCGACAGAAGAAGAAACCGATATTTCAATGCAGCTTTCTCTGCGCTGGGCACAGCGCAGTCGGGATCGCTTCGATGAGCAACAAAACCCGAATGCTTTATTCGGTATTATTCAGGGGGGGTGTTTCGAGCAATTTCGCGATATTTCTTTAGATGGATTAACCAAGATAGGTTTTGATGGTTATGCGATTGGCGGTCTTGCAGTGGGTGAGCCGAAAGAAGATATGTACCGCATTTTAGAACATATTGCCCCTAAAATACCCGTGGATAAACCCCGTTATTTAATGGGGGTTGGCAAACCTGAAGATTTAGTTGAAGGCGTGCGTCGTGGTATTGATATGTTTGATTGTGTTATGCCGACCCGCAATGCGCGCAATGGGCATTTATTTACCACCGATGGTGTGGTGAAAATTCGCAATGCTAAGCATCGTGAAGATGCAACTACCTTAGATTCTGAATGTGATTGTTACACCTGTAAAAATTACACACGCGCATATCTATATCATCTTGATAAATGTGGAGAAATATTGGGTGCACGTTTAAACACTATCCATAACTTAAGTTACTACCAACGTTTAATGAAAGGTTTGCGTGAAGCCATTGAACAGGGTAAATTAGAAGACTTTGTTGATACGTTTTATCAACGCATCGGAAAACAAAAACCGATGCTGAACGTTTAACAAATTTATTTATAACAATAATATTCAATTTTAATTTATAAGGGTAACAAAATGAGTTTATTTATTTCTGAAGCACATGCTGCAGGTGAAGGTCAAGCAACGGACAGTATGTCTTTTATTTTGATGATGGTTGTTTTTGCTGGGATATTTTATTTTATGATTTACCGTCCTCAGGCGAAGCGCACTAAAGCGCATAAAAGCCTAATGGAAAGTATCGGTAAAGGTGACGAAGTCTTAACTCAGGGGGGGTTAATTGGCCGTGTTGTTAAAGTTAATACTGAAAATGATTATCTTCAAATCGAATTAAATGAAAATAATATCATCTCCATTAAAAAAGATTACGTGACCGCTGTTTTACCAAAAGGCACGCTTAAATCTATCTAAGAAATATTCAGCTTTTTTAATAGAGATAACGAAGTAATACCAAAAGCATCAAATAAATGATCAGTCTTGCTGGTTAAAACCATCCCTAACTGCGTTGTGAGTTTTGAAGTGAGAATAACTATCTCCCGCAACTCACGCCTTATTAGGGCTGATTTTTCTGGCGAAATACAAGATCACACCTTTAATGCATTTGGTATAACAGATAAACATTACTTCGTTATCATTTTATTAGGCGTTTCATTTAAGGACAATACAGTGTTAAATAAATACCCTATGTGGAAGTATTTGCTGCTTTTATTTGTAGTTTTAATCAGTTTACTTTATGCAGCTCCAAATCTATACGGTGAAGATCCTGCCGTTCAAATATCGGCAACCCGTGGTGCAAAAGTTGAGCTTTCAACCTTGGGTGACGTTCAAGATATTCTCAAACAATCAAATATCATTCCTAAAAGTGTCGTTCTTGAAAATGATCAGCTTTTAATTCGTCTAAAATCCAGTGAAGATCAGCTGTTAGCGCGTGAAACCATTATCGAAAAGCTAGAGGGAGATTTTGTTACTGCACTTAATTTGGCGCCTTCAACGCCTGCCTGGTTAGAAGCTATAGGTGCCGGACCACTCAAATTAGGGCTTGATTTACGCGGTGGTGTTTATTTTCTGATGGAAGTGGATATGGATGAGGCCGTCAGTAAAGCGCAAGAGCAAATGGTGCAGGATTTACGTGGCGATTTACGCACAGAAAAAATAAGATTTCGTGGTATCACTAAAGCAAATAGTGCAACGGGTGTACTTATAACATTCACTGAGCAATCAATTCTAGACAGTGCCATTGACTATTTAAAACCTAATAATCCAAGTTACCAATTTTCTGAATTCGTTGAAAATGACCGTTTTATCCTATCCATTGAAATGACCGATCAGAAGCTGCAAGACAGCAAAGAGTATGCTCTGCAGCAAAATTTGACTATTCTCCGTAACCGAGTTAATGAACTTGGCGTTGCAGAGCCTTTAGTTCAACGCCAAGGTACGGACAGAATTGTTGTTCAATTACCAGGTATTCAAGATACGGCCCGTGCAAAAGAGATCCTCGGTGCAACGGCGACACTTGAGTTTCATGCAGTAGACTCGGAAACGAATATTAATGATGCATTAGCAGGACGTCTGCCTTCTTCGTCGATCGTTTATAAGGAGAGAAATGGTCGCCCTGTAGTGGTTAAAAAACAGATTATTTTAACTGGTAACCATATCGTGGATGCACAATCCGGCAGTGATGATATGGGTCGCCCTCAAGTGAGTATCTCACTTGATTCACAAGGTGGCAGTATGATGTCTCGTTTTACCAAAAATAACATTGGTGAACCGATGGCAACCTTGTTTATTGAGTATTTACCAACAGGTAAGAAAAAACCAAACGGTAAAGCTGTCATTGAAAAGCGTGAGGAGGTTGCCAATGTGGCCACTATTCAAGCGCAGCTTGGTCGTAGTTTTCGAATTACCGGACTTGATAATGCAGCAGAAGCACATAACCTGGCGCTATTACTGCGTGCCGGTGCGCTTATTGCACCTATTCAGATTGTCCAAGAACGTACTATTGGACCGAGTTTAGGACAACAAAACATAGATAACGGCATCAAGGCAATGGTCTATGGCATGCTTGCTGTTGTCTTGTTTATGTTTGTTTATTATCGAAAATTTGGGATTATAGCCAATACGGCTTTGCTCTTCAATATCGTCATGATTATCGGCTTTATGTCTATGATTCCAGGGGCTACATTAACCTTACCAGGTATTGCCGGTATCGTCTTGACCGTTGGTATGGCTGTTGATGCAAATGTGCTTATCTTTGAAAGAATTCGTGAGGAATTGGCTGCTGGAAAATCGATCCAACAAGCAATCCATGAAGGGTATTCTAATGCATTTTCTACCATAGCGGATGCGAATATCACCACTTTCATAACAGCATTAATTTTGTTTGCTGTGGGTACCGGACCAATTAAAGGTTTTGCTGTTACGCTCGCGATTGGTATTGCGACTTCTATGTTTACTTCTATTTTCGGAACGCGTGCTATTGTAAACGCTGTCTGGGGTGGTCGTAACGATATTAAGAAACTATCAATCTAGCGCAAGGAAATATTATGTTTGAGTTAATTAAATCGAAAAAAACACTGCGTTTTATGGAATATTCAAAACCAGCATCTTGGTTTTCAATGTTTTTAATTGTCGCTTCAGTTGCTGTGTTAAGTATTAACTGGTTAAACTGGGGCCTTGATTTTACCGGTGGTACTGTTATTGAAGTGGGTTTTGAGCAACCTGCGGTATTACCCGATGTGCGTGAAGTATTAGCATCAAATGATTTCTCCGATGCAATTGTTCAGCATTTTGGCACTAGTCGTGATGTTATGATCCGCTTAGCGCCTCGTGAAGGCGTGCAAGGGGAAGTTATTGGGACTCAGGTTCTAGCGTCATTACAAAATGCCGATTTCGGACAAGTGGATATGCGCCGAATTGAATTTGTCGGGCCTAATGTTGGCGCAGAGTTAGCAAATTCGGGTGGTTTAGCTATTATTATTGCGCTTATCTGTATTTTGATTTATGTCAGTATTCGCTTTGAATGGCGCTTAGCGTCTGGCTCGGTGTTAGCTTTAGCACACGATATTATTATAACGCTTGGCATATTTTCATTATTTAAAATTGAAGTGGACTTAACTGTGTTGGCAGCCTTATTGGCTGTTGTTGGTTACTCCCTCAACGATACCATCGTAGTGTTTGACCGAATACGTGAAAATTTTAGCTTACTGACAACTGCCACTTCACATGAAATTGTCGATAAATCGCTTACACAGACCTTAAGCCGTACCTTAATTACCTCAGGAACGACTATTTTTGTATTGATTTCACTGTTTGTTTTTGGCGGTGCGTTGATCCATGGTTTTGCAACTGCATTATTGATTGGGGTTATCATTGGTACTTACTCCTCCATTTATGTGGCCAGTTCACTGGCCATTAAATTAGGTATTTCGCGTGAGCATATGATTCCAGAAGTTGTTGAAAAAGAGGGGGCAGATCAGGCTTCCTTATAATAGACGAATTGGACAGCTAAAAAGCACTGCCTGCAGTGCTTTTTTTATTTCAAAATATATCTAACTTTACTTTCAGCTGGTTATAGTTCACTCTTAACTCACTTGTCTTAAAGGGTTTGTTCATGAGATTCCATTGTTTATTATTATGCGTATTATCCGTTTTATTTACATTAACAGCTTGCCAAAGCCTTTCTAATACTGAGCAGGATTTCTCAACGAAAAATAATGTAATGAATAAATTACCTCTCTCTACTGCTGTGCAAATAGACTATCAAGATGAAGTTAAATTATTAAAAATTAACCAATTGCTTGTTGAACAAAAAGATCTGGATGCAAGACAGCACGCAGTATTATTTTACGAACGTGGGGTTATTTATGACCGAATGGGCTTGGCGGCCCATAGTCGTTACGATTTTATTCAGGCCTTGAATGTTGATCCTACCTTTGCCGATGCCTATAATTTTTTAGGGCTTTATCTATTATTATCACAATCCTATGATGAAGCATTTGATGCTTTTGACTCGGCGTTAGAGTTATCCGATAATATGCAATACAGTTATTTACATCGGGCTGTCGGACTGTATCAAATCGGACGTTACCAATTAGCAATGAATGATATTGAAATTTTCTATGCGCTTGATAAAAATGATCCCTATCGCGTTTTATGGCGTTTCATTATCAACAGTAAAGTAGATCAGTTAAAAGCTTTACAGGCACTTAAGTCATCTACTCAATTAAGTGATGATCACAGCTTTGCTTGGGCAATAGTCGAAGTGATAGCTGGTAGGACAACAGAAAAAGATTTTCTTGAAAGTCTTTCCTACGGTGTTCGCACCAATAAAGAACTTGCTCAGCGTTTATGTGAGGCCTATTTTTATCTTGGGCACTGGCATAAATTGTCAGGTAATTTAGAAAAGGCTGTCTTTTACTTTAAATTAAGTACCGCGACAAATATTCATGAGTTTATTGAATATAAATATGCATTGGTAGAGTTAGGTGCAATTCAAAGGGAGTTGCAGACAGGTAAAGATAAAGAATAACCCGGTTGCTGATATGCTGTAGTGATATGTTGCAGTGATCTGTTTATAAAAAAGGTAACCATAGGTTACCTTTTTTTTGAATAGGATTTTAGTTAAAGATTATCTAAGTAGCGCTCTGCATCTAATGCTGCCATACAACCTGTTCCGGATGAAGTGATTGCCTGGCGATATATATGATCACTGACATCACCCGCCGCAAATACGCCTTTAATACTTGTTTGTGTTGCGTTTCCATCGTTGCCAGACTGCACTTTTAGATAACCATGACTCATCTCAAGTTGCTCTGCAAACATACCTGTATTAGGTTTATGACCAATGGCAATGAAAACACCCATTACTTCCAGATGTTCAGTTTTATCGGATAGAGTATCTTTTAAGCGTAGGCCAGTGACGCCCATTTCATCGCCTAAAACTTCATCTAAGGTTCTGTCCGTATGTAAAATAATATTACCGTTCGCAACTTTTGCATTGAGTCTGTCTAGTAAAATCTTTTCACTGCGAAAGCCTGTGCGACGGTGAATCAGATGTACTTCAGAGGCGATATTTGATAAATACAATGCTTCTTCAACGGCAGTATTACCGCCGCCAACCACTGCCACTTTTTGATTTTTGTAAAAGAAACCGTCACAAGTAGCACAAGCTGAAACACCACGCCCCTTAAATGCTTCTTCTGAGTCCATGCCCAGGTAGCGTGCGGATGCACCCGTTGCAATGATTAAAGCGTCACAACTGTATGAAGCACTATCGCCTTTTAAGGTAAAAGGTGGCTTAGTTAATTGTACCTCATTGATATGATCAAAAATTATTTCAGTCTCAAAACGCTCCGCATGCTCTTTCATGCTATCCATTAAACCGGGTCCTGTCATGTCAGCCGAACCACCAGGCCAGTTTTCTACATCGGTCGTTGTGGTGAGTTGCCCACCTTGTTGCATGCCGGTGATTAACACCGGGTTTAGATTGGCACGTGCAGCATAAACCGCTGCTGTATATCCTGCAGGTCCAGAACCTAAAATTAATAATTTGTGATGTTTTGTTTCGCTCATAAAGGCACCTTGAATAAAGAGAAATAGATTATGAGGGCTAATACTAACCCTATGAAAAAAAAATACAGTAAAAAAAAACGGATATTTCATTGAAATATCCGTTTAGATTGATAGTTAAATCCTATTAACTAAATCTTTATTATAATTTTGCCTTAATGGTTTCACTGCTCGCACTACTAGTTGCAAAACGACTACCAGCGGGACGTCCTGATTTAGTGACTGCTAGTCGCTGCGTTGCGGCAACAATCTTTATTTCAGCATTGGTGTTAAGTGGCGCGCTGACAGTTTTAGTCATTGGGGATGTTGAATATTTTTTAAGGTTACTGACTGTTTCTTTAACAGGAGCGGTTTCTTTAACGGCTGCGGTATCTTTAACAGCTGCGGTATCTTTAACGGCTGCGGTATCTTTAACGGCTGCGGTATCTTTAACGGCTGCTGTATCTTCAACGGCTGCTGTTTCTTTAACGGCTGCGGTTTCTTCAACGGCTACTGTTTCTTTAACGGCTGCGGTTTTTTCAACGGCTACTGTTTCTTCAACGACTGCTTTTTCTTCAACGACTGCTGTTTCTTTAACGGCTGCGGTTTCTTTAACGGCTGCGGTTTCTTCAACGGCTGCGGTTTCTTCAACGGCTGCTGTTTCTTCAACGGCTGTTGTTTCTTCAACGACTGCTGTTTCTTTAACGGCTGCGGTTTCTTCAACGGCTGCGGTTTCTTCAACGGCTGTTGTTTCCTTAACAAGAGCTGTTTCTTTAACATCAGCTCTTTCAATAACCTTGGAAGTTTTATTACCAGTGGCTTCTAACGACATTTGCTGAGCTTCTTCAATGGCAGCATTAACGCTTTTTTGAATCTGTTCAACAGATTCTTGGGTTGTCAATGTATTATCAATAGTTTCAATTTCTGGTGCAATAGAAACTGGCTGCTCAGCTTTGTTTATCATTTCGGCCATAGCTTGATCTGCGACGGGCTCAAATTTAGCTTCCCTATCAACAGTTTCAGATTCCGGATAGCGACTACTTATCGGATCCTGCTGATCTGTTGGTAGGGTAGATTCTTCCTGATTACTATCAGGCGTTACATTTTTTTTATTGCGTTGGGCATTATTGCGCAGATAACGTGAACGACGACTTGGAATTGCAACTGCTTTCTGTTCTTCAGTTTCAATTTTATCTGCCGTCGGGGCAGTGTTATCGTCCGCTACTAATGCCTTGTCAGCTGTTTCTGCTTTTACAGCTTTGCTTTTCTGTGTTGCAGTTTTTTTAACTTTAGGCGTGTTAACAACAGGTTTAGTATCCTGCGTATCAACAGCTAGGTTTTCTGTGCTGAGCGCTTCTGTTTCACGTGTATTTTGAATACGTACTTTTTTGCGCATATTTCTTCGTTTACGGCGAACGGCAACTGCATCTTCATTTGCAGGAGCCTGAACGGGTGTTTCTTGTTTTTTAGAGCGTTCAGGTTCTTTGTGGGGAGTCGCTTTAGCTTCAGTTGGTGCTTGCGTAGGACGACTTTTCTCTGCACGATTTTGATTACGGTTGCGATTACGACTGTTATTACGGTTATTGCGGTTATTAGTGACAGGCTCTGCAACGGGCGCTACTTCTTTTTCCTCAACAGGCTGTGGTTTTTCGCTATCACTGAATAGAGAAGATATCGCCGCGATTATTCTTGAAAAGAGAGAAGGTTTTGCCGCTTCTACTGTTTTTGGCTCAGGAATTATCTTTTTCTTCTGTGGTTTTTCTTCTGTGGTTTTTTGTTTAGGGCTTGAAAAACCAGACAATACAGGATCAGCTTCATTTTTATGTTCATCTTTGATGACATTAGGAACATAAACAGTATGTTGTTTTTCAAGCGCATCGTAATTGATATCTTCTTTACCGTCTTTGCGGGTACGTTTAATTTCAAAATGCGGTGTTAATAGGTTCGCATTGGGAATGATATAAACTTCGCAAGAGTGACGTTTTTCTATTTTTTGAACATCTTTACGTTTTTCATTTAATAAGTAAGCGGCAACGGCAACCGGGACAGTCGCTTGAATTTGTACCGTATTTTCTTTTAAGCCTTCTTCTTCTATCAATCGTAAAATGGCTAATGCAAGCGATTCGTTATCACGGATTGTGCCTTGACCATGGCAGCGGGGGCAGACACGAGAAGCAGATTCGCCAAGAGAAGGGCGAAGACGTTGACGAGACATTTCCATCAGACCAAAACGAGAAATACGACCTAATTGGATACGCGCTCTATCCTGACGAACGGATTCACGCATCCGATTCTCAACTTCACGTTGATGACGAGGGGGGGTCATATCGATAAAGTCGATCACCACTAAACCGCCCAAGTCACGCAGGCGCAATTGGCGGGCTATCTCTTCTGCAGCTTCCAGATTTGTATTAAAAGCAGTTTCTTCAATATCACTACCGCGCGTTGCACGTGCAGAGTTGATATCAATAGAAGTTAAGGCCTCAGTAGGATCAATGACAATCGAACCACCTGAAGGTAAGCGGACTTCACGTTGGAAAGCGGATTCAATTTGGCTTTCTACCTGATAATGAGTAAATAATGGCACTTCACCCTGGTATAATTTTAAGCGGCTAACATAGTCGGGACGAACCATCGCAATGTGGTTTTTAGCCAGCTCAAAGGTTTTTGCATGATCAATAACAATCTCACCTATATCTCGGCGCAGATAATCACGTATAGAGCGTACGATGACATTACTTTCTCTATGAATTAGAAAAGGGGCGGGTTGAGCACTAGCAGCTTCGTCAATGGCTTGCCAATGATTAACTAACACATTTAAATCCCATTCCAACTCTTCCGGTGTTTTACCAACACCGGCTGTGCGTACGATAAGTCCCATGCCATTGGGTAGTTTAAGGTGGCTAAGCGCTTCTTTCAGTTCAGTACGTTCATCGCCTTCGATACGACGTGAAATGCCGCCTGCACGGGGATTATTTGGCATTAATACCAAGTAACTGCCGGCCAAACTGATAAAAGTAGTTAATGCTGCACCTTTATTGCCGCGTTCTTCTTTTTCAATTTGGATGATGACTTCCTGACCCTCTTTTATGACGTCTTTAATATTCGGACGTCCTTTAAAAGAATAACCTTCAGGGAAGTAAGTACGGGCAATCTCTTTTAAAGGAAGAAAACCATGTCGTTCAGCGCCATATTCTACAAATGCAGCTTCTAAGCTGGGTTCTACACGAGTGATTTTACCTTTGTAAATATTTGCTTTTTTTTGTTCGTGACCAGGGCTTTCAATATCTAGGTCATATAACATTTGACCATCTACGAGTGCAACACGCAATTCTTCTGCTTGAGTCGCATTGATTAACATTCTTTTCATTTAATAAACTCTTATATTTTATAGTTATTTTTAATTTGTTGGTTATGTCTTTGTTCACTTGACCTCGAGTCTGGTTATACAGTCTCGCGACTGGAAATATGTAGAGGTGCATTTGAAAGTGAGAGCAACGGTCTGATTCTTTATTAATTGATATTAATCAAAATACAAGAACAAGTTTAAGACTCAACATTATTTTTTTAGTTGTTTAGACTGCTAGCTAATTTCTTTATTAACGAGTCATTAACCTACAGATTGTCTCATTAATAGTACTTTACCCGCAATATAAATTTTTAGATATTATCTGCTTAACACGTGATAAACTTAACTAATGGAACAAATAAATCACTCAGTACGCATACTTGAGATTACTCAAGAAAATGCACAGCAACGAATTGATAATTATCTTCGTTTACATTTAAAAGGCGTCCCTAAAAGTATGATCTATCGGATTGTACGTAAGGGAGAAGTACGTATTAATAAAAAACGTATTAAGCCAGACTATAAACTGCAAGCGGGCGATTTGGTCCGTATTCCGCCCGTGCGCGTTGCCAAAGAAAATGCTTTACCTTCACCTAAATTGAATAAAATAGCGAGTCTGGAAGCACAGATTGTTTATGAGGATGATGGTTTGATCATTTTAAATAAACCCTCTGGTCTTGCTGTGCATGGTGGTAGCGGGCTTGATTTCGGCATAATTGAAGGATTACGTGCTTTACGCCCCGAATCGCGATTTTTGGAATTAGTACATCGACTTGATAAAGCCACATCGGGTTGTCTACTGATCGCTAAAAAACGCAGTATGTTACGTGCGCTGCATGAACAGTTACGTAACAAAACAATGAATAAACAGTACCATGCTCTGGTTAAAGGAATCTGGGAAAAAAAATGGCGCAGTGTGACCGCTCCGTTACTTAAAAAAGCACAGGATTCTATTGTAAAAGTGAGTGAATTGGGTAAAGCATCCGAAACGCGGTTTAAAATTTTACAGCGTTATCAGGGGGCAACATTAGTGGAAGCCTCTCCGGTGACAGGAAGAACCCATCAGATACGCGTCCACAGCGCTTCTAAAGGGCATAATATAGCCTGTGATGACCGTTATGGGGATGAACAGTTCAGTAAAGAGATGCAGGCATTGGGCTTAAACCGCTTATTTTTACATGCAGCGCATATTACTTTTTTCCATCCAGTATTAGAAAAACAGATGACGGTGAGTGCTCCTCTCTGCACTGAACTGACGTCATTGCTAGAAAAACTACAAAGGAATTAAGCTCAAGCTTTAGTTTTGTTTATACCCAAGGCACTTGGTCATCCAGTACCTTGGGAACAAAAAATAAATGTTAATAGACCCACTAATAACAGAACTTACTACTAAATAGAACGGAGCTTTTATGCACTCGAATAAACTGTTGCTTGAAAATCCGGAAAATAATAAATATTCAGTGATTATTTTCGATTGGGATGGCACCCTAATGGACTCCATTGATAAAATCATCAATTGTGTTATACAAGCTGCAAAGCTAAGCGATATACCGGCTCCCTCCCCCCAAGCAATTCGTAATATTATAGGTCTCAGTTTAGATAAGGCGATGGACATACTTTATCCGATGTTGTCTTCTGCTAAGCAAAAACAACTGATCGATGCATACCGTCATCAATATACTTATTTGAATAAACAACAAACCCCCTTTTATCCGGGTATTAGAGCTTGGTTAGGGTTGTTAAAAGAGCAAGGTTATCTGCTCGCAGTTGCCACAGGGAAGGGGCGCCAAGGACTAGATAGACAGCTTTTGCAATATGAGGTAACAGACTTATTTTCAATTACCTATTGCGCAGACGAAACGCTTTCTAAACCTGACCCTCTGATGCTAAATAACATATTAAAAGAATTGTCTATCAATGCTGAACAAGCACTGATGATAGGTGATTCCTCCTTTGATCTGGAAATGGCGAACAATGCTAATATGGATTGTATTGGCGTGACCTATGGCGTGCACTCCGACGCTATCTTATCTCAATACAACCCCATTGCAATTTTAAGCGATTTACCCACCCAACTCTGGAAATATATTTAAAAGTCAATAGCCTTGGCGCTATTGCCAAAGCTATTGACAATGTTATTTATAAAATTATTTCTCTTCAATTTTTCTTATTTGTACAATTACCCCCATCAGTGGGTGATCTAAGTAATGAATTTCCTCACTTCTTAAACGACGTCTTTGATCAAATAAAGCTTCTTTAACAACCATTTTCTGGTCATCTATAAAAGTAGCAGGCTCTCTCTTTAGAGAGGTAATTTCAACAATATTTTCACTATCGATACTATTGGAATCTTGCACATCAGCGAGTGGTCGTTTGATTTGCTCCTGCACTGTTTTTTGACTGACAATAAATTGCGTGTCTATAAAAAGATAACGGTCTAAGTAAATTTTAAAATTCCCGTCAATTGCCCATTTATTTCCCGATTGAGATCCTAATGCGAGATTTTCACCGCCAAAAAGGTGGATTGGTTTTGCTTCATTATTGCTTTTAACTGGCATTTGCCAAGCCATGTGTAAAACCGGCTTGAAGGCTGCGTGTGCGGCTAATTTATCACGTTGTGCGCTGAGTTGCAGGTGCGAGTTGTCTAACAGGATGAAGTTGTTCGCATTGTGATCATACTGTTGCGCACTAATAACCACTGGATTAGGCTGATCCATCGCGTTGACCTTTAACATTGAGATACTGCTGCTCGTATCCAGCGCGATTATATCGTCAGATAATTTTTCTGCGATTTTTTCAATACTGATATTACGTTGAAAAAGCAGCACTTCAACTTCAAACCAGCGCTCTTCGGCACTTGCTGAAAATGAGGAACACAACAACATAATTGGTAAGAAAAGTTTGTAATTCAAAATATCATCCTTTAGATTTTTTTATTAAATGTGATTCAAAACTATGCAGTAATTGCATAATCCAGTTGATGCGTTGCCTGCTGTCCGACAGGTCGCAAATAAATTTAAGTTTAGTGGGACCCTCTAGTTTAAATGTATTTGCCTGTGTTTGCAGTAATGACACCAAGAACATTGGATCCACTGGTGTATTTTCTGTGAATAAAATATTACCACCATTTGCATGTGCTTCTAAACGTTTAATACCTAATGGCGTACACTGTTGTTTTATTGTCGCCACCTGAATAAGGTTCTTAGTCGAAGCGGGTAATAGACCGAAGCGATCTATTAATTCCACCTGAATTTCTCTTAGTGCGAGTTTGTTTTTACTGCTGGCAATACGCTTATACAATGATAAGCGCAGATTAACGTCGGGCATGTAATCCGTTGGAATCAATGCTGGGATACGCAGTTCAACTTCCGACTGGCTTGCCAGAAGATGCTCTAATGTCGGCTCCTGGCCATTTTTTAATGCCTTGATCGCTTGATTTAACATTTCCATATAAAGATTGTAACCAATACTGGCAATCTGACCCGATTGTTCATCCCCCAACAATTCACCGGCGCCGCGAATTTCTAAATCGTGGGTGGCCAGTGTAAAGCCTGCTCCTAAAGTATCTAACGCTTCGATCGCCTGCAGTCTTTTTTGTGCATCTTTGGTCATCAGCTTGGGTTTTGGTGTTAAAAGATACGCATAGGCTTGGTGATGTGAACGGCCAACCCGGCCACGCAGTTGATGCAATTGTGCAAGACCAAGGTGGTCGGCACGATTGATGATGATCGTATTGGCACTGGGAATATCAATACCTGTCTCAATAATAGTGCTGCAAACTAAGACGTTTTGTCGCTGATGGTAAAAGTCAGCCATGATTTTTTCAAGCTGGTGTTCATTCATTTGCCCGTGAGCAACAGCTACTTTAGCCAGTGGTGTAAGCTGCTGTATCTCTTGTGCTGCTTTTTCGATGGTGGCAACGTTATTATGTAAAAAATAAACTTGTCCGCCACGCATAATTTCACGCGTTATTGCATCGCTTATAATTTGATCTTTCTTCTGCACGACGAAGGTTTTTACCGCCAAGCGTTTTGCCGGTGGTGTTGCGATAATCGAAAGATCTCTCATGCCATTCATAGACATATTTAATGTTCTTGGAATGGGGGTTGCTGTCAGGGTTAAAATATCAATTTGTGCACGCAAGGCTTTGATTTTTTCCTTTTGGCGTACGCCAAAGCGATGCTCTTCATCAATAATTAACAACCCTAAATCCGCAAATTGTACATTGCTGCTGAGCAGTTTGTGTGTACCGATTAGTATATCAATTTTTCCCTGGTTTACTTCTTCAAGGATAAGTTTTTGTTGTTTTGCTGTTTTAAAGCGCGAAAGGACCTCGATACGCACCGGCCAATTAGCAAATCTATCTTTAAAGTTTTCATAATGCTGCTGTGCGAGCAACGTTGTTGGCACTAAAAGAGCGACTTGGCGTACATTATCCGTGGCGACAAAAGCCGCCCGCATGGCAACTTCCGTTTTACCAAAACCTACATCACCACAAACCAGCCTGTCCATCGGCTGTGAAGAGCACATGTCAGATATAACCGCTTTAATGGTAAGCGCCTGATCATGGGTTTCTTCAAAAGGAAAGTCGTTGCTGAACAGCGCATAATGCGTTTTATTAAGTTGGTACTGATGGCCGACCTTGGCTGCACGTTGTGCGTAAACTTCAAGCAGTTCTGCGGCGACATCGCGCACTTTTTCTGCAGCCTGTTTTTTGGCTTTTTGCCAGGTTTCAGTGCCTAATTTGTTGAACGGGGCATTATCTACATCATGACCGCTGTAGCGGCTTATCAGATGGAGAGAGCTTACGGGGACGTAAAGTTTATCACCACGCAGATATTCCAATTTAACAAACTCAGTTAAATGGCCGGCAGTTTCTATTGTTTCCAGTCCTAAATATTTACCCACACCATAATCAATATGAACAACGGGCTGACCTATTTTAATTTCTGCCAAATTACGCACGATATGATCAGCGCTATAGTTCTCATCGTTATTTTCTTTACGCCGACGTCGTTGGGTGACTTTATGGCCTAATAATTCGTTTTCGGTCACAAATGCAAATTGGGTATCAGTTAAGATGAAACTGTTTTCAACTTGGCTAATAGTGATGCCAAGTTGTTTCTTACTGTTAACAAAAGAGGTCAAAGTAGCAAATTCGCCCAGCGCTAATTTTAAAGGGGCTAATAACTCTAATAAAGACTCTTTACGTCCCGCTGATTCAACGCTAAATAATACTTTACCGGTAAAATTGGTGATGAAATGTTGAAGCTTCTGCAACGGCGCGTTTTTGTTATGTTCAATCTGAATATCAGGTATTTGTTGTATTAAGCAGTTCTGCCTGACGCTTTTTGAGTGTGTAAAAGGTTGCGTGCGAAAATCATAACGAGGCCAATGGTTTATAAGTTCAAAACACTGTTCATGGCGTAAATATAACTCTTCAGGCGGCAATAAAGGGCGGAATAAATCAACGGATTTTTCTTGATAACGGGCGGAGATGGTTTTCCAAAAATCGCTGCAGGCCTGATTAATATCACCCGCAATTGCAAGCCTTGCGTCACTTGGGAAATAATCAAATAAGCTTGCGGTGTCAGCAAAAAAAAGAGGTAAATAATATTCTATACCAGCAGGTAAATTATGCTGACTAATTTGCTCAAAGATAGAGTCTTTACCAATTGATAACGGCGAGGTGAATTTATGGGTAAATTGCACTTGAAAACGCTTAATAGCGTCTTTGTCCGTTGCAAACTCATGTGCGGGCAGTAAATTTATTTCCGAAATTGCTTTTAAAGAACGCTGGCTTTCACTGTCAAAGGGACGAATAGAGTCAACTTCATCATCAAAAAAGTCAATACGGTAGGGTGTGTCACTGCCCATAGGGTAAATATCTAACAACGACCCACGTGCGCAGAATTCGCCATGTTCCATGACCTGTTCAACTGCATAATAACCCGCTTCTTCAAGATCTGCTCGTAATGCTTGTAATTCAATCTTTTGCTTATTTTTTATTATTAGAGTGTGCTGTTTTAAATAGGAAGGGGGGGCGATCCGCAGTAACAGCGTACTGATTGGGACTATTAAGATCGCATTCTTAAGATTTGGTAACTTATATAATGTTTCGATACGGTTAGAGATAATATCCTGATGAGGTGAGAAATTATCGTAAGGCAGAGTTTCCCAATCAGGAAATGTAATTAGTTCAAGCTTATCTTCCACAAAAAAGTTAAGTTCCTGCCTTAATTTTAAAGCAGAGGGTGTATCATTAACGATCAAAATCAGAGGTGATGTTTGTTGTTTAGCACACTCACTGATAGCCAATGCTTGACTGCTACCCAA
>JBLHWW010000005.1:0-58400 GCA_047629075.1 Psychromonas sp.
TTTTGGCGTACAGGATTTAGGCGGCGCAGCAAATAATTTCCAAGCCTATTATGCCGTTGCTGATTATGAATTTACCGCCCTGCCCATTCGTTTAAGTGCGGGGGTCGGCCAATCAAAATTACCCGAGAACATAATGAACGGTCCGTTTGCATCCATTGAGTATCAACCCTTTTCTTTTATGCAGTTAGTTGCAGAGCATGACAACACAGCACTGAACGTCGCAGCCAAAGTCTTTACTCCCCCTAGATCATTACCTTTCGACTCTCAAGTCAGCCTGGAATATCAGTTGGCAACGGGACATGAGACAAATCAACAAGCGATGTGGGCGGCTAATTTGTCCGTGCCTATTTTGGGTTACAGCGATCGGGCTTTAAGTAAAAAAGAAAAAAATCTAAGTACCTCATTAGAAGATAAATTATTGATTGAACAATCATTACATGAGACCAGCTCAGTAGCCTCACTTAAACACGCCTTAAAAAAAGAGGGTTTTCTTAATATTCAAGTGGGCATGGATAAAAACACTTTACAGATCGCTCTGGAAAACCGCCGATATAATCACAATGAAATCGATGCAATTGGGGTTGCGATGGCGATTATTAGTAACCACGCCGGGAAAGCCGTTTTTTCTGAACTTGGTAGCGACAATAAGGAACAAAATGCCAAACTAATAATGTTAAAAAAAGGCATCCCTGTTGTTGCCGTAGAAACCAACATGCACTGTTATCGTGAATTTATCCTTTCCGGTGAGAATTGTGAGCAGCTTACATTTACCAGTCATGAACTTAGTAAAACGTATCGGCAAACAGATTGGCAAGAAGATAAAATAGCATCCAGTTTCAGCCGTTCGCAAATGATTTTTTCACCTATGGTGACCCACGCTGTGGCAACGGAATATGGCGTTTATGACTATTCACTCGCACTTGGCACTAATTTAGTGACCACGCTATGGCCGGGTGCAGCGATCGATCTACGTTATGTATTACCCTTGACTAACAGTGAAGATTTTGATGATGGAAAAATTTGGGGTGAGAAGCAATACCAAAGTGAAATAGATACAGCTCTTTTCCATCAGGCATTCTCACTGCCCTTCAATGTTTTAAACCAAACCTCACTGGGTTATATTAAGTCTGGTTATGTGGGTGTCGCTAATGAAACCCTGTGGAATTCTCCACAGGGTTATCTATCAATAGGCCTTGACGTTAACTATTTTGAGCCCACAGATAAGTACCTGAATTATAGAAAACTTGAACATAAAAGCACTGCCTTAGGCTTTTACCAGCTTTCTTTACCACAATTTAATTGGCAGGTAAAAATGCAGGGAGGTACATTTTGGAATGGTGATACGGGGATCAAAATTTCCTCAATGCATTGGCTGGGTGATGTACGCGTTGATGCCAGTTACCAAAATACGCAAGTAACACAATATGATAATTCCTTTCCGGAAGAGTTTGCATCTCTTAATATATCTATTCCACTAACGTTTTGGCGTGCTATGAAACCCGGTTATATTCAATTTAAAGGCAATAATAATTTTAATTATGGTGTACAAACGCGTATTAATAATGAAGATGGCCATAATCAGCTCAACACAGGTTTAGGGGAAACTGTCAATATTAAACATGATCTGGCTTCTCAATATTTAAACAGACAGCGTTTATCACCGAATTATTTGCAAGTAAATTCAGACAGATTAAGAAGCGCCTATCTAAAATATTTAACCACGCAATAAGCAAGTCATTAACCGTTAGAGAGATTCCCGAGCTTAATCGGGAATCCTTCAATGCCCCTTCTTTCCGAGGGCGCTTAATCACCGTCATTACTGAGCGCACTTATAAACGCAGAGGGAATGAGTATCAGGCAATCTGTGCTGACAACCGTGCATATTCATGAACGGGCGAGGCGTTCAGTCTTCACCTTTAAAATACACAAAAAATCACCTATATGTCACTTTCTGCGTGTTTTTTTGAGTTTTACTCAGCGCTTCAACGCGGTCATTTTTCTGAATATTTTGAGTCGTATCCAGATTAGTGAAAACAAGTATTAGAAAATAAAAAATAACCTAATAAAAGCCACCGTATCCAATAACCCCCTGATTAAATTTATCTGCTGTTTTTACAAATTTTATTTGAGACGCGCGGCGGTTTTTGATCAGGCATTAAGACCGGCTTGTTTAGATTCCCAATTAAAAAACGTCAGAAACGACTCTGCCGTACTATTAGAAACGTTTTGATAGGAAGATGAATTAAATGACAGTTAAATAACATTAACGGGCTAAGCTTTGAGATTCCCGATTAAATAAGCGCGGTAACTGAAAAATTTCCGATTATCTGTCGGATCAAAACAGAAGATATTGGCTGGATAGTAGTTTCACGCTCATTAAGACAGACATGCAAACAACCAGCGGTTTAATCATTTTAGTCCCTTTGTTCACCACTAAGCGCGATCCCAATGTTGCGCCCAGCGCCTGTCCCACCAGCATTATCCCACCTAACATCCAAAAGACCTTGCCGCCAAGAGCAAAGAAAATTAACGAGGCTATATTGGTTGAAAAATTCAAAACCTTAGCATGCGCAGTCGCTTTTGCTAAGCCGTACCCGGACAATGATACAAAGGCAAGCGCAAAAAAACTGCCGGTGCCCGGACCAAAAAAACCGTCATATAAACCCACCCCCAATGCAGCAGTTAAAGCAAATACAGCAGGCGTTAAGAGTTGGTGACGATCATCTTCGCTGATTTTTTTAGAAAAAAGAAAATAACCACCAATGGCTAACATCAGGAAAGGTAAAATCATTTCCAAATAAATAATATCAATTAACTGCACCGCTATTGTGCCGAGCGCAGCCCCGATAAAAGCACATAAAATAGCCAGCCTCATCTCCCCTAAAACCACTCTGCCCTTACGTACGAAATAAACACTGGCAAAAAAACTACCACCGCAGGCCTGTAACTTATTGGTGCCTAATGCCATTGTTGGCGGAAGCCCAGCCCACATTAAGGCAGGAATAGTTAACAAGCCACCTCCACCCGCAATCGCGTCTATAAAACCAGCTAAAATGGCAAGGCTAAATAATAAGGTGATAATCTCAAGGGAAATTTCAATTGCCAATTTATGTGCTCTTTTTGTATTTAAGTGAAATGAAAATCAGCCTTCAGCTTTCAGATTTCGGTCTTTTGCTTTCTGTTGACAATAAACTGCTCGGCGCTTTAATTATAAATATTTGCAGTTAACCCTGAACTATTTTTACTCTGCCCACTGCACCACTTTCTAAGCGCACTTTTATGCCATGGGGATGCGTCGATGAGTTAGTAAGGATATCTTTAACCACCCCTTCGGTGAGCTTGCCATTACGCTGATCCTGCTTTAAAACAATCGACACTGAATAACCTTTTTGGATATTTACTCTTTCTGTTCCTTTCATCTTTGTTCCTCTTAAATTTGTTGTAAAACCGTATTCGACTTTTTCCTGTAAGATCTTGCGGTTAAATCTTTACACAATTAAATAAATGATCCGAAATTGCGCCGTAGGAATGGATAATAACAGAGCCTTTGATTGAGTCATAGTGATACTAATTTGATTAAATAAGCGGCATAAAGTGACCGTAATAACGCTTTTCATCAACCAGAGATTCCAGCGCTTTACTGCTTGGAAATGTTGTCCACTTTTCTGTGGTTAATTTTACGCTTTCTTCACTGGACCAGATCAGATGCCAGCAAATCTCTTCGGGATTATCTGTTTTTTGCAATATCTCATGGAAAACAATCACTTTTTCAAGCGCATTTATCTCCATAAACAGTGACTCACTCAATTCAATCACACTGGCAAGATTCTCTTTAGAAACCTTAAATACTGCAAATTCGCTACAAGTACCCATTAAATTCTCCGTGGTGTAATACCAATCCGCATAAATAACTGATAATAGCACAGAGGTTGTAGGCAGATGTTGGAAATACTCCCACTAACTTTTTATTGCTCACTCCCAATTCAGTTTATGGGGATCAAATACACTGAGATACCCGACTAACAAATCTTTTGGGAATGATCGGATTAGTGTGTTTTAAGAACTGAGCCTTCAGGCTCAGCGAGTAAAATGCTGCAGTGCTAAAGGTGGATGTATTACCGAAACTGAACCTTTAGGCTCGGTGAATAAGATGCTGGAGTGTTCGAAGGCCGAGTATTCTCGAAACTGAGCCTTTAGGCCCGCGGATAAAATGCTGCCGTGCTGAAGGTGGGTACATTCCCGGAACTGAACCTTTAGGCTCGCGGATAAAATGCTGCCGTGCTGAAGGTGGGTACATTCCCGGAACTGAACCTTTGGGCCCGCGGATAAAATGCTGCCGTGCTGAAGGTGGGTACATTCCCGGAACTGAACCTTTGGGTCCACGGATAAAATGCTGCAGTGCTCGAAGGCCGAGTATTCCCAGAACTGAGCCTTCAGGATCAGCGGTTTATTACCTTGTTAAAGAGACAAAATGACATAAATACAGTCTTATAATAAATTAAATAATGAACTGTTCAAAAAGACATTATTTTTATTGTTTAAATAATGTAAAAAACAAGTTAAAAATATCTTTTAAATATAAAAAATGAACAAATCAACATCAGCGCAAGCAATAACCATATATATAGCAAGGTTTAATTTAAAGCACACCCTCCACTAAACGGACATTAAGTTAACATAAAATTAACTTTATTGATTGAGATCAAGTGCACCTATACACAAAAAACTTAGTTTACAAACAGCAATTGGTGTCATTTTAAGCAGGGATCCTAGTGATTAATAATGTAGTGAATAATTCGACAATCAAAAAAAAAGTTATTCAGTTACTGATACTCACTTTTATCTGTATTTATCAACCTGCTTATGCACTTTTTATCAGCCCGCCCAAAAATCCCATGCCTTTTATTCAAGAAACCTTTCCAACACTCACCAAAATTTCAGAAAAACAGGGCGATCCCCTTTTATGGACTATCTACCATGAATCCGAAATACTCGGCTATGCCTTTGAAACTAATGATCTTGCTAAAATTCCAGCCTATTCCGGCGAACCCGTCAATATGCTGGTAGTCATTGATCCCGCTGGGAAGTATCTCAACGCAAAAGTATTAGAGCACCATGAACCTATTATTTTGGCCGGTATTCCAGAAGAAAAGTTGTGGCGTTTTATTGACCAGTACGTTGGTTTATCGGTAAGTGATGCAATTAAAGTAGGCGGTCGCACAAGTGATAGTTATGTGCCAATTGATGGGCTCTCCGGGGCAACAGTAACGGTCATTGTAATGAATAAAGGTATCACTAAAGCGGCTTATAAAGCGGCTGTTTCATTGGGAATTATTGAGGAAAAAACCGGCGTTATCCAGCCAATATCAACGATAAAAAAAACGCTTTTTGAAAAAAAAAGCTGGTTGGATCTGACCGCTGATGGCTCGATCAGAAAGTTATATTTAACCAATCAGACCGTACAAAACGCGTTTGTGGGAACAGAAGCTGAAGCCGTCGATAAGGTGCCTGCATCTCAGGCGAAGGAAATGTTTGCTGAGATTTATTATGCCCTTGCCGATATCCCCAGTATCGGTAAAAACCTCTTAGGAGAGTCTGATTATCAATGGCTCATTCAGGATTTAAAAGCCGGGGAGCATTTAATTGCGGTATTTGGTAATGGTTACTCCTATAAAGGTTCCGGTTATGTGCGTGGCGGTATTTTTGACCGCATTCAAATTCACCAAAATAACAATAGCATTTCCTTTCGTGATTTAGAACATAACAGAGTGGCGGATCTTTACACTGAGAATGCACCAAGATTTAATGAAATGTCAGTTTTTAAAGTGGCGGCACACCATGAATTTGATCCCGGTGCAAGTTGGCAGATAGAGTTATTAGTGCGCCGGCAAATCGGTCCGGTTGACAGTTTATTTAACAGTTTCAAAGCCAACTATGATGTATTAGAAAAATACGTTGATACTCCAGCTACAATAATTCCTCCGCCAGAATTAACCTTAACCGAGCAGATCTGGCTAGAGCATGAAGTTAAAGTTGTAATATTAATCATTTTAATGACCATTCTATTGCTGATTTTATTTTTTCAGGATTTGCTCGTTCGCCACCCTACTTTTATGCACCGTATGCGCCACGGGTTTTTAGCCGTGACCGTTGTTTTTATCGGTTGGTCATGGGGAGGAAAGCTGTCGGTAGTTAATGTTTTTACCTTTTTACAGGCTTTAATGAAAGATTTTTCCTGGGATCTATTTTTATTAGATCCGGTTATCTTTATTTTGTGGTGTGCCGCAGCGGTGACCATATTACTGTGGGGCCGCGCGGTTTATTGCGGCTGGCTGTGTCCCTTTGGTGCCCTGCAGGAACTGCTTAATGCCTTTGCCCGTTATATAAAAATTCCACAAATAGAATTGCCCTGGGCCGTCCATGAAAGATTATGGGCCATTAAATATCTTATTTTACTGGCCCTGTTTGGCATCTCCTTAGATTCCCTAGCAATAGCCGAGCAATTTTCTGAAATTGAACCCTTTAAAACGACTTTCTTACTAAAATTTGATCGCGAATGGCCCTTTGTTATCTGGGCATTATTTTTACTTGTAATAAATTTATTTAATCGTAAAACCTTTTGCCGCTATCTTTGCCCCTTAGGTGCTGCGCTTTCTATTTCTAATAGTGTGCGTTTATTTGATTGGCTAAAACGCCGCCCTGAATGTGGCTCTCCCTGTAAAACCTGTGCACAAGAGTGCGAAATCCAAGCTATTGCACCCGATGGAGTGATTAACATGCGCGAGTGTCATTACTGTCTGGATTGCCAAATCACCTATTATAACGACGAAAAATGTCCACCGCTGAAAAAGTTAGCCTATAAAAAACGTAAAAAAAATGAAACTGAAATAAAGATAACGGAACTTTAAAAAGTAAAATAAAGTCATAATTTCAATATAAAACAACAGGATGGAGATGTAGCATGAGTGAGTATAAAAGCGATCTACCCAACGATGAAAAACTGGAAAATTCAGATCGACGTAAATTTTTTGGTAAAAGTGCAGCCCTTGGCGTAGCCGCTGCTGCAGTGCCAATGTCAGCAGCAATGTTTTCCTCTATGGCAAAAGCGCAGGCAGCTGAGGTGGGCAATAGCACCACTGTCCATCCTGGTGATTTAGATGAATATTATGGTTTCTGGAGTGGCGGTCAGTCCGGTGAAGTACGTATTATGGGTATTCCTTCAATGCGTGAATTAATGCGCATTCCGGTGTTTAATTTAGATGGCGCTACGGGTTGGGGAATAACCAACGAAAGTAAACGTATTAAAGGCGAAAATGCACATTTTATGACCGGTGATGCACACCATCCGCACATGAGTATGACCGACGGCCGTTATAACGGTGAGTATCTTTTCATTAACGATAAAGCTAATTCACGCGTTGCGCGTATTCGTTGCGATGTCATGAAAACAGATAAAATAATCACTATTCCTAACGTCCAAGGGGTCCATGGTTTACGTGTTCAAAAAGTGCCCGAGACTAAATATGTGATTTGTAATGGTGAGTTTGAAATTCCAATGAATAATGACGGTAAAGCGTCATTGGAAGATGTCAGTACTTATCGTTCATTATTTAGCGTGATTAACGCACAGACAATGGAAATTGTTTTTCAGGTGATGGTCGACGGGAACCTGGATAATACCGATGCCGATTATGACGGCAAATATTTTGCGTCTACCTGTTATAACTCGGAAATGGGCATGACCTTAGGCTCTATGATCACAGCAGAACGTGACCATGTGGTGGTGTTTAATTTAGCGCGTTGTGAAGCGGCCGTTAAAGCGGGTAAATTCAAAACCTACAATGACAATAAAGTGCCTGTATTAGACGGCCGTAAAGGATCAAAGCTTACCCGTTATATTCCAGTACCGAAATCACCGCATGGTGTTAATACTTCACCTTCTGGTAAATATTTTATTGCTAACGGCAAATTGTCTCCTACGGTTTCAATTATTTCAATTGAGAAATTGGATGCGCTGTTTGATGATAAAATTAAACCGCGCGATACAGTAGTTGCAGAGCCTGAAGTCGGTTTAGGCCCACTGCATACGGCTTTTGATAACAAAGGTAATGCTTACACGACCTTGTTCCTTGATAGCCAGATAGCCAAATGGAATATTGAGGATGCCATCAAAGCGCATAACGGTGAAAAAGTGAATTATCTTCGCCAAAAACTGGATGTGCATTATCAACCGGGTCATAACCATACTTCTATGGGTGAAACACGTGATGCAGACGGCAAATGGTTAGTGGTACTGAGTAAGTTTTCTAAAGATAGATTTTTACCCGTTGGTCCTCTACATCCAGAAAACGATCAATTAGTTGATATTTCTGGCGACGAAATGAAACTGGTTCATGACGGTCCTGCTTTTGCTGAACCCCATGACTGTATTTTGGTTCACCGCAGCAAAATCAGAACGGCAAAATTATGGACGCGTGATGACCGGATGTTTGCTGAAACCGTTGCCATGGCCGTAAAAGATGGCATTAATGTTGAAACTGACAATAAAGTCATTCGCGATGGAAATAAAGTACGGGTATATATGACATCCGTTGCGCCGATGTATGGAATGACTGAATTTAAAGTCAAGCTTGGAGATGAAGTTACCGTGGTGGTGACCAATCTGGACATGGTCGAGGATGTTACCCATGGTTTCTGTATGATTAACCACGGTGTGCAGATGGAAATTGGTCCGCAGGCAACCTCATCGGTGACCTTCACCGCCAATCAGCCGGGTGTGCAATGGTATTACTGTAACTGGTTCTGTCATGCGCTGCATATGGAAATGCGCGGTCGTATGTTAGTCGAAGCATAAATAGACAACTTTTGTGCGCACTTTTTACTTCGTTATCGCCTGCTTACGTAGAATGACTACACTATGCAGGCTCTGCCTTGTATAAAGCACGCACAAATGGCTGCAAAAGTGTATACAAAATCTCCTAACCAATCAGGAAAATCTATTCCTTGAATAATAATTTGTCGAAAATCATCACTGCTTTATTAATCACCGTATTTACTCTATTTCAGAGCGGTCTTTCTGCGGCTGTGCTGACCATAAAAAGCACTGATAATCTGCAACAACAATTAGACTCAGCATCAGCCGGCGATACGCTACAGTTAGGTGCGGGTGAATACCGCGGTAATTTTGTGATCCGTCACGGCATCACCCTAATCGGGAAAGAAAATACCACTATTAATGCTCTTGGCAAGGGTCATGCATTAAGGTTATTAACCTCGAATATCAGTATAAAAAATCTCAATATCATTAACTGGGGCGATAATTTAACTGCACAAAACGCCGCTATTTATGTCGGGCAAAAGTCAGACCATCTTATTATCAAAAATAACAGCTTAAAAGGGGATGGTTTTGGTATTTGGGTACAGGACTCGGATCAGATCTTAATTAAAAATAACCATATTCAGGGCAACCCCAAATTACGCTCTGCAGACCGTGGTAATGGTATCCAGCTATCGGTAGTCACTAACGCCGATGTGGTTGGCAACGACGTCAGCGTCACTCGGGATGGTTTATATATTATCTCCAGTCAGAATAGCCTATTGCGCAATAACAGCCTGCACGATTTACGTTATGGTGTGCATTATATGTATTCCTACGACAATAAAGTGCTTAATAATCTGACTTACAATACCCGTGCAGGATACGCCTTAATGAGCTCTAAAAACTTGCAGGTGAGCGGTAATGAAAGCCGTAACAGCGAAGATTACGGTATGTTACTGAACTTTATCACCTCATCCACCATTGACCATAACAGCATCAAAAATGTTTGGACCAAACCAGAACATAAAGTGCTCGGACGCCAGGGGAAAGGTTTGTTTGTTTATAATTCAGCTTACAATACAATAAGTTACAATACAATAAACACAGCTAAAATTGGCATTCATTTAACCGCAGGTTCGGAAAAAAGCAAAATATTTGGCAACAGCTTTATCAACAACCCGGTGCAGGTTAAATATGTTTCTAATAAAAAGCAGGAATGGAGCCACAATGGCCGGGGTAATTACTGGAGTAACTATTTGGGTTGGGATCTTGATAATAACGGCACCGGGGATACCCCCTTTGAACCGAACGACGGTATCGATAAACTTATCTGGCAATACCCGGAAGCAAAAGTGTTATTAGACAGTCCGGCGGTTTTATTACTGCGTTGGATTCAAAAACAATTCCCGGTGCTCAAACCCGCTGGGGTTAAAGACAGTTTTCCACTGATGTTGCCTCCCGAGGTCGACACAAAAACATTTAATGCAACACATTAGTCTGCTCAAAGGATAACCAAATTTATGAGTGAAAATATTATATTGTTAGAGCAGGTTAATAAAAATTATCAGCAGCTTGCCGCCCTGCAAAACATCAATTTAAAACTTTCAGCCGGCGAAGTTCTGGGTTTATTTGGCCATAATGGTGCCGGTAAGACAACCATGATGAAACTGATTTTAGGGATAATCAAAGCCGGTTCTGGAAAAGTATCGGTGTTTGGCGTTGATCCGCAAAATAAAAAGGCCTGGAGCAGCCGTAGAAAAATTGGTTATCTGCCTGAAAATGTCAGTTTTTATGATCAGCTTACCGGATTTGAGGTGATCACTTATTTTGCTCGTTTAAAATCAGCAGATAAAAAACAGGTTCCCCAACTGTTAGAAAAAGTTGGATTATCTTTTGCCGAAAATCGTCCGGTTAAAACCTACTCAAAAGGGATGCGCCAACGTTTAGGGCTAGCCCAGGCTTTTTTAGGTGATCCCAAATTATTATTACTTGATGAACCCACTGTGGGTTTAGATCCGAGCGCTACAAAAGAGTTTTATAATAGTGTTGATCAATTAAAGAGTAATGGCGCAAGCATCATACTTTGTTCGCATATTTTACCCGGTATTGAGCAACATATTGACCGGGCAATGATTCTATCGGGTGGCAAATCCGTTGCTCTGGGTACCTTGTCTACACTCCGGAATATCGCGCAATTACCGGTTTTAATTACAACTAAGGGTATCGATAATGCACTACAGCATAATAAAAACTTAGTGGATTTTATGATTGATCAGAACCGCCTGCAGGTGCCTGAATCTGAAAAAATCAATGTTCTTCGCGAGTTAATGAGCTTTAAAAATATGACTGATCTGCAGGTTGAAACACCGACTCTGGCGCAAATATATCAGTACTTTCTAAACAATAATAAGATCGACGCAAAGCAGGAGAACCCCTTATGAATCCAATCTGGGCGGTGGCATTAAAAGAGTTTCAAGACGGCGTACGCAACCGTTGGTTTATTTCAATCACCTGCATTTTTGCGCTGTTAGCTATTGGCTTAAGTTATTACGGATCAGTGGCGTCGGGCCAAATTACCTCCCCTTCGTTATCCACTACTATTGCGAGCTTATCCAGCTTATCGGTGTTTCTTATTCCTCTGATCGCTTTATTACTTTGTTATGACAGCTTTGTCGGTGAACAGGAATCAGGTACTTTACTGTTACTGCTAACCTACCCTGTCAGTCATACTCAGCTGCTGCTCGGTAAATTTATTGGTCAAGGCAGCATTATTACACTGGCAACCATTATTGGTTTTGGCAGTGCCGCTGTTTTGTTAGGTTTTAATACTGATTTTGCGAAGGTATTACCCGCCTTTGCACTGTTTATTTTAACCGCCAGTTTGCTCGGCCTCAGTTTTATTGGGCTGGCTTATATCATCAGTTTATCGGTAACAGAAAAATCTAAAGCGGCAGGTATGGCGTTAATCCTGTGGCTATTTTTTGTGTTGATTTTTGATCTGGGATTATTAGCGATTTTAATCGGTATTGAAAATGGAGTAACACAACAGGGATTAGTGCAGTTGATGCTCTTTAATCCAGCGGATTTATTTCGCCTGATTAACCTTGCCGCACTGGACAGCGCCGATGTTAACGGGGTATTAGCCGTTGCCATTAACAGTGACTATTCGGTCTCAAGTTTGTTATTAATGATGCTTGCCTGGGTTGTTTCACCCCTGTTATTTGCACTGTTTATTTTCAGTAAAAAAAGTATTTAACATGTTTGTGTCGATGACTCGGGTAAGTGCACACTGAACTGTTGTTCAATTCACTTCCCGATAAGATAACTCGGGAATAATAGGGTGTTAAGATTCCAATGTATTCTAGGAACTGGCCTTTAGGCTCGGCGGGTAAAAGGCTTGAAGGCTTGAAGGCGATCTATTTTTTTCTTCAGTTAAGTAAATAAGCATCTAATTTAAATAAAAAAGGTTAATACAATGAACTATTCTTTTGGTTACAAACCGCTACTGATTGTCAGCCTATTGGTGGTGTTATTGGGCTGCTCCGAAGAACAAACCGAAAAAGAGATGCTTAAACAGGCGGTGGCCATTGAAAATTCAGATGAGTGCCACTTATGCGGCATGATTATTTCTCAATTCCCCGGGCCTAAAGGTGAGCTTTACCAAAAAACATCACAAGATATTGCTAAGTTTTGCTCCACACGGGATCTGTTCGGTTATTTATTACAGCCGGAAAATCAACGTCAAGTGGAGCAGGTGTTTGTACATGATATGAGTAAAACCCCTTGGGGGAAAACAGAGGATCAATATTTTATTGATGCTCGATCCGCCTGGTTCGTTGTCGATTCTTCAAAAAAAGGCGCGATGGGTAAGACTCTGGCAAGTTTTAGTCTGTTTGATGATGCCCAAGCTTTTAGCCGTGAGTATGGCGGTAATGTTTATCCCTTTGATGAGATCAGCATAGATATGCTCTGACAGAAGTAACTTTAAACTGTCTTTGAACGTTTATTGCTGGTGATTGAGCAAGCAATTAGCGCAAGTTAATAACGGCTTAAAAATACTCAGAAATCGCCAAATAGCGTTCTCTGATGTGTTTGATAAGCATACGGATTTTCAGCGGAGGCTGACGGGTAAAGGGATAAACGGCATAAATACCTAACTTTTTACCTACCCGTTTAGGGAATATATCCAATAAATCACCTTTCAACAAATCCTGGTACACCAAACATCTTGGAACGTAAGCCAAGCCATGCCCACCTAATGCCGCTTTTCTGAGTGCAGTCGCATTATCGGTTGAAAAATTACCCGCGACTTTGACAATATAATTACCGTTAATCCCTTTGAATTCCCATTCAGATGCCCCCGTTGTTTGATAGACATATTGTAGACAATTGTGATTAACCAGATCTTCCGGGGTCATAGGTTTGCCAAAACACTTGATATAAGCAGGCGCTGCGCAGATAACCCATTGAGAGTCGATAATATGCCGGGCGATTAAGCTCGAGTCTGCTAAATATCCCGTTCGTATCACCAGGTCATAGCCGTCTCCAACGATATCGATAAAGGAGTTTTCCAGGGACATATCAACGGTTAATCCGGGATGCATGCTGCAAAATTCAGCAACCGCACTGGCCAACACTAAATCGCCGGAAATACTCGGCACCGACATTTTAAGGTGACCGGTAACGCTTTCACTGTATCCGTACACTGCGTCAATAGCTTCTAATGCTGCCTGCTTCACATTTTTAGCACCCAGATAAAGCACTTTACCTGCTTCACTGACGGTCAATTTTCGGGTGGTTCGATACAAAAGCTGCACCCCAAGATCCACTTCCAATCTTTTAATTCGTTTACTAACCACTGAATTTGTAAGGGAATTAAGCTCTGCGACTCTACTAAAAGAGCCCTCCTCTACTACCTGAGCAAAGAGGATAAGGTCATCTGTTTTTGCCATGATTATGCAACTTTTGGAAACAATGTTATTCATTATCTACATATATCGACAAAAAAGATAGGCGTATCTTAACATCAAATTAACAAACGGTTTACAAGCTGCGTAGATAGCAAACCATTACAACATAACAATATAAATTGGAAGGATAACCTATTATGAATGAAACCCTGCTCGCGTTAATTGCCTTTGCGCCAATACTTATCACCGGGGTATTGCTGGTCGGTCTAAACTGGCCTGCCAAACGTGCCATGCCAATCGCTTTTTTATTGACTGCGCTGATAGCTTTATTTGTTTGGGACATGTCTGCTACTCGAGTTATAGCATCATCCCTGCAGGGGCTGATGATTACCGTTGCGGTTCTGTGGATTGTCTTTGGGGCCATTTTTCTGCTTAATACTCTCAAGCATACCGGCGCTATCACCATCATTCGCAACGGATTTACTGATATTTCTGCGGATCGGCGCGTCCAGGCAATCATTATTGCCTGGTGTTTTGGATCTTTTATTGAAGGTGCTTCTGGTTTCGGTACACCGGCAGCGATTGCTGCTCCACTTTTAGTTGCTATCGGTTTTCCCGCATTAGCAGCGGTCTTAATGGGAATGATGATTCAATCCACTCCAGTTTCATTTGGCGCTGTTGGTACGCCAATCATTGTCGGTGTCAATAAAGGCCTTGATACGCATAACATCACTGAAGCACTGGTTGCTGGCGGATCGACCTGGGATTTCTATCTACAGGAAATAACCTCCAATGTTGCCATTATTCATGCCGTTGTGGGTACCTTTATCCCGGTGCTAATGGCGATGATGTTAACCCGCTTTTTTGGTAAAAATAAAAGCTGGATAGAAGGTTTAGATATTCTGCCCTTCGCTGTTTTTGCAGGTTTGGCCTTTACTGTCCCTTACGCACTGACCGGTGTTTTCCTCGGTCCTGAATTTCCATCATTAATCGGTGGTTTAGTTAGCCTCGCGATTGTGGTCACCGCCGCTAAAAAAGGGTTTCTTGTACCGAAAAAAAAGTGGGATTTTGAAAGTGAGAATAACTGGCCGAAAGAGTGGTTGGGTTCACTGAAAATAGATTTAAAAGAGAACAACAAAAACCCAATGAGCTTAGTGCTTGCCTGGGCACCTTATGTTTTGTTAGCCGTCATACTAGTAGCAAGTCGTGTTAATGCCGATTTCAAAGGTTTTTTAACGGGCATTAGCTTGTCGTTCAGTAATATTTTAGGTGAAACGGGTGTTAGCGCAGCTATTCAGCCGCTCTATCTGCCCGGTGGTATTCTGGTCTTTGTAGCACTGCTTGCGGTTATCCTGCAATCACGCAGTATCAAACCCTTGGCCAGTGCCTTCGGTGAATCAAGCAGAACACTGCTTGGTGCCGGTTTTGTACTGATGTTTACTATTCCGATGGTACGTATCTTTATTAACTCCGGTGTCAATGCGGCAGATTTAGCCAGCATGCCGGTGACAACAGCTAACTTCGCATCGGGTTTAGTGGGTGAATTATTCCCGGCACTCAGTGGTGCCATTGGCGCACTTGGCGCATTTATTGCGGGTTCCAATACGGTTTCTAATATGATGTTTAGCCAGTTTCAGTTTGAAGTAGCACAAACATTATCGATTTCAACAGTGGCGGTTGTCTCCCTTCAGGCAGTAGGTGCCGCAGCAGGTAATATGATTGCGATCCACAACGTAGTAGCAGCCTCAGCAACGGTAGGTCTGTTAGGCCGCGAAGGTTTAATATTGCGTAAAACGGCGATCCCGACCTTCTATTATCTTATTGCGGCTGGTGTAATTGGTTTAGTGATTGTCTATGGTTTTGATATCAGGGATGCGCTGATGACAGCAGAACAAGCTCAATAATAGCGTACCGCTATCACAAAATGTCAGCATGAGCTTAGGTTTATTCCCTGGCTCATGCTGAAATAATAGTCACAAGCTCGAACAGCTTTTTATTCACAACCTATCAACGCCAACAGTCACTGACTGCCAGCGACAGAAACAATGGCAGCAAAAGGAAAAACCAATGCGAATCTACCCTGCAAAGCCGGTCAAAGTATACTTCTATGCGACTTGTCTTGTTGACCTGTTTGATCCACAGGCCGGTCTTGATGCGATCACCTTGTTAGAGCAACAGGGGATCGAGGTGATCTTCATCGAAAAACAAACCTGCTGCGGTCAGCCGGCTTATAGCTCAGGTTACAATCAAGAAGCGAAGAAAATCGCACAAAGCCAGATGGACTTGTTCACGGAAAATTGGCCGGTGATCGTTTTATCGGGCTCTTGTGGCGGCATGATGCATTATCACTACAAGCGTTTATTCAAAGATGATGAAAACCAAACCCAGGTTGACAATTTTTGCGATCGTGTCTTTGAATTGACTGAATTTCTAGTCAACGTCTGCCGGATAAAACTGAACGACCGAGGAGAAAATACCTCGGTCGTCATGCATACCTCCTGCGCCGCACGTCGGGAAATGAATGTCCATCTGACCTCGACACAGCTGCTTAGCCAGCTCGATAACGTCGAGATTCGGGAGCAGGATTATGAAAGTGAATGTTGCGGATTCGGCGGTACTTTTGCGGTTCGTCATTCCGATATCAGTCAGGCTATGGTTGAAGATAAGACTCAGCACCTGTCAGATACAAAAGCCAGTAATTTTGTTTCTGCTGATTGGGGCTGCCTGCTGAATATTAATGGCGCGCTGGAATACCAAGGTAACCCGATGCGTGGTCGTCACCTTGCAAGCTTCTTATTAGAACGCACGGGGGGAAAATAAAATGGACAAAGCAAATGATATCGTGCTCCTTGAAAAATACCATGGTAACCCGATCCGTGGTCGTCACCTTGCAAGCTTCTTATTAGAACGCACGGGGGGAAAATAGAATGATCCAAGCAAATAATATCGACCACATTGAAAGTCTGTCTGATGTTCAAGCCCAAGTGGCCCACAGCCACTCCAGAGCGAGTTTTTTATTAGCACGCACGGGAGGAAAATAGCATGAGCCAAGCAAATAACGGTGTACAGATTGAAGATTTAGCACCAGAACATTTTCATGAACAGTCCAAAGCAGCCCTTGCCGATCCGCAGCTACGCCAAAACTTTCGCGGCGCAATGAACTACTTAAAAGACAAACGTAAAACTGCTTTTTCAGATCCGGCAGAAGAAAAACGCATTCGCGATTTATCCGCGGCCATTCGCCAGCGTAGCCTGAGCAAACTGCCCGATCTGCTCGAACAGCTTGAAAGTAACTGTATAAAGAACGGTATTCAGGTGCATTGGGCAGAAACGACCGAACAAGCGAACAGTATCATTGCCGGTATTGCCGGGCAGCATAACGCCAAGAACATCATTAAAGGAAAATCCATGGTGAGTGAAGAAATTGAACTCAACCACGAAATGGAAAAACTTGGCATTGAATGTTTAGAAAGTGATATGGGCGAATATATTGTGCAGCTCGATGGTGATAAACCCTCGCATATCATCATGCCTGCTATTCATAAAAACAAACAGGAAGTCAGCGATACCTTTGAAAAACACCTCGATGATTTCACCCCGACCATCGATGTGGATCAACTGATTAAAACCGGCCGCACCCGTCTACGGAAAAAATTTCACGATGCGGATATTGGCTTATCGGGAGTTAACTTTGCAGTAGCTGAAACGGGCACTCTATGCCTGGTTGAAAACGAAGGCAACGGACGTATGTGTACGACCGTACCCAATGTGCATATTGCTATTACCGGTATCGAAAAAGTGGTCGAGTTTTTAAGTGATGTCCCGCCGCTGTACAGCGCCCTTACTCGATCGGCCACGGGACAGGCAATTACCACCTATTTTAATATGATAAGCTCACCGCGCCGCACGGGTGAATTAGATGGCCCTGAAGAAGTACACCTGGTGCTGCTGGATAACGGTCGCACACAGGCGTTCGCCGACGAAGAGATGCGGCAAACACTACAGTGTATTCGTTGTGGTGCGTGCATGAACCACTGTCCTGTTTACACGCGTATTGGCGGTCATGCTTACGGCACGACTTATCCTGGCCCCATTGGTCAAATCATGTCACCCCATATGAAAGGACTCGATAAAACCAAAGATTTAGTGACAGCGTCGAGCCTGTGCGGCGCCTGTGGAGAAGTGTGCCCGGTAAAAATTCCTATTCCCGAAATGCTGCAGCGCTTGCGCCAGGAAGCTAAAAATCCGCCCAGAAACAACAGCCCGGCGATTAAAGGACAAGCAGCCGCTGCCAGTAAAATAGAGTTATTGGCAATGAAAGGATTTGCCTTTGCAGCCTCACACCCTTCTCTTTATCACCTAGGATCATGGTCAGCGACTAAGATGAGAAGCTTAATGCCGAGCAACATCGGGCCATGGACACAATGCCGAACCGCCCCCAAGCCTGCCGGTAAAACCTTACACCAATTAATCAAAGCACGGAAACAAGGAGAAAAATCATGAGCAGCGCAAGAAATGCCATTCTATCCCGCCTTCGTGATGCCAAGCCCGAAGCAAAAACCATGGAAACTATCACCTATCAGCCTTGGGTCAGTAGCGATGAAAAACTGATAACCGCGCGTTTTATTAAAGGGTTATCGGCCAGTCATGCCGAGGTAATTTCAACGGACCATCAAGCACTAAGCAAAATAATAGAAAAGGTCGCCATCGGTAAAGATCTTCAGCGAGTTGCACTGGGTACCAGCGGTGAATTTCATGAGCAGATTGTTCAAGCGACTAGATCATTAAAAACAGACTTGTTTGACAAAGATATTAAGGATTGGAAATCGTCGCTGTTTAATGATGTTGATGCGGGCATTACCCATTGCCTAGGCGGCATAGCAGACACCGGAACATTAGTATTGTGGCCAGACGTTTCCGAACCAAGAGCCCTTTCATTAGTCCCACCCTGCCACATTGCCCTGATCAAACGATCAACTATTGTCAGCAACTTTGCCGAGCTGATGGAAATGCAGGCATGGCAGAACAATATGCCGACCAATATTGTCTTAGTTTCCGGCCCGTCGAAAACCGCCGATATACAGCAAACGCTCGCTTACGGTGCCCATGGACCCAGCCAATTGGTGGTGATTTTGATTGAGGATATGTAATGAAAAATAACGATCAATATAAAGAGCAGAATAACTACCAACAACTGCAGGATTTGCTGACCACAAAGATTAACCACGAGCGAATTTTCACCGAAGAAGCCCTGCTACTTGCCTACGGGACGGATGCCAGTTTTTACCGTTTAATTCCCAAAATGGTGGTCCGTTTAAAGAACCTTGATGAAGTTATTTTTACTATTCAGGCCTGCGCTAAGCTTAACCTCCCTTGTACATTTCGTGCCGCAGGTACCAGCTTATCGGGTCAAGCAGTATCGGATTCTGTTTTAATTATGCTCACCGATGATTGGCGCGGGCACAGTATTCACAACGATGGCCACAAAATCACCCTGCAGCCGGGCGTTATTGGCGCTGATGCCAATAAATATCTGGCGTCATTCGGGCGTAAAATAGGCCCGGATCCGGCCTCTATCAATACTTGTAAAATTGGCGGCATTGCGGCAAATAATGCCAGCGGCATGTGTTGCGGTACAGCACAAAATACTTACCGTACCGTTGACAGCATGAAGCTGGTTTTTACCGACGGGACCCTGCTCGATACGTCCGACCAAGCCAGCATTAAAGCTTTTGAAATTAAACAAAGCAGACTAATATCAGGTATTAAAAAGCTCTGCAGCGACGTAAAAAATAATGAAGAATTGACCCAGCGTATCCGTCATAAATATCGCCTGAAAAATACCACCGGTTACTCAATCAATGCCTTAGTTGATTATTCAGACCCTATCGAGGTGATCAAGCATCTGATGATAGGCTCCGAGGGTACCTTAGGCTTTATTGCGGAAATAACCTACAACACAGTGATCGAACACCCACACAAAGCGTCTGCTTTAATTGTCTTTAAGGACATTGAAGAAGCCAGTCAAGCCGTCACAGCTTTAGCAAAGGTTCCCGTGTCAGCGGTTGAAATGATGGATGGACGAGCGATGCGTTCGGTGGCAGACGCTGCCGGCATGCCTGGTTTTATCAAACATCTGGATTTAGAAACCGGTACGCTATTGATTGAATCACGCGCCGGTGACCAGGCAGCATTGGAGCAACAATGCGCCACTATCATGCACACGGTCACCCAATTTAAGGTGATTGAATCGATCGCTTTCACCAGCGATGCAGAGACGGTAACCACTCTATGGGGGATTCGTAAAGGCATGTTCCCGGCTGTTGGCGCAGTACGTGAAGTCGGCACCAGCGTGATCATTGAAGACGTCGCTTTTCCGGTGGAGCACTTAGCCGCCGGAGTGCGTGATTTACAGCAACTTTTCGATCAGTTCCATTACGATGAAGCGATTATTTTTGGCCATGCGCTGGAAGGCAACCTGCACTTTGTCTTTACTCAGGGGTTTGACTTACCCGCTGAAATAAAACGCTATGGCGACTTTATGGATGCCGTTGCTGAATTAGTCGCGGTGAAATATCAAGGTTCCTTAAAAGCGGAACACGGGACAGGCCGAAATATGGCTCCCTATGTTGAGCTGGAATGGGGTAAAGATGGCCATGCCCTGATGCAGCAGATTAAAGCTTTATTTGATCCCACGGGCATATTAAACCCGGGAGTGATTATTAATGAGGATCCGCAATCACACTTGAAAAACCTCAAACCTATGCCTAAAGCCGACGATTTGATTGATCGTTGTATTGAATGTGGTTTCTGTGAACCGGTCTGCCCTTCGCGCACACTGTCTCTGTCACCGCGCCAGCGTATTGTCTTATATCGCGAGCTACAACGCCGCGAAGCAGCAGGTGAAACAGACAATTTAGAAGCGTTCCGCAAGGTCTTTGAATACCAGGGGATAGATACCTGTGCCGCAACGGGCCTGTGCGCCGATCGCTGCCCTGTGGGTATTAATACCGGCGATCTGGTCAAGAAACTGCGTACTGCGAAATACCAGAAATACAATACTATCGCCAGCTGGACAGCGAACCATTTCTCTGCAACCACCAAGATGGTGAATATCGGACTTAAAGTCAATTCACTGGCGCAGAAAACCCTGGGCGAAAAAGCCGTCGCTAAAGTCACCAACGGAATACGTAACCTGAGCGGTGGTATAACGCCAATGTGGATACCGGAAATGCCAACTTCTAATTCTCACCGGCCGCAAAACACTATCGCTAATAACAATAATGCCAATAAAAATAATACGGGAGATAACAGAAAGGTCGTGTATCTACCTTCCTGCGCCAGTCGTACCATGGGACAACAAGCAGGCAATAGTGATTCTCGCCCACTCACGGAAGTGACCACCTCCCTGCTCAGCAAAGCCGGCTTTGAAATCATTATTCCTGACTCCCTGAGCGACCAGTGCTGTGGTATGCCCTACGCCAGCAAGGGCATGACCAAGGTTGCTGAGCAAAAATCACAGCAGTTAGAAGAGGCACTCTGGCGGGCAAGCGAACAGGGCAAGTGGCCCATTTTAATGGATACCAGTCCCTGCGCAAAACACAGTCTCGAACAGTTTACCAAACCGATGGAAATTCTCGAGCCCACGGCTTTTGTGCTCAACTACCTGATTGAACATTTAACACTTTCACCCGTTAAAGAAACGGTCATGCTCCATATTACCTGCAGTGCGCGGCGCATGGGGCTGGCAAACAGCATGCTTGAACTCGCCAACGCCTGCGCCTCGAATATAATTGTACCTGAACATATTGAGTGCTGTGGTTGGGCGGGTGATAAAGGCTTTACTACTCCTGAACTCAATGCGGCAGCGCTGCAGCCACTGAAAGAGCAAGTACCGGATAACTGTTCACGCGGATTCAGCAACAGCCGAACCTGTGAGATAGGTTTATCGCACCACAGCGGCATTCCTTATCAGTCTATTTTGTATTTGGTCGATGAGGTGAGCGCTTAGTTATAGAAGCGCAGCTATCAGCCTTCAGCGATCAGCTGTCGAGCTTCGGGCTTCGGGCATGTTAACCGCCGAGCCTAAAGACCCAGTTCCGAAAAACACCGGTATCTCGCCGTTAAGTGACACTCCATTTGGAATTCCGCCTTTAGGTGGGCGGTTTTTAGTAATCTACAATGACCAACGGCACGCAGAGCTTAGCCCGTTCATGGTACTGAACTGTCGTTCAATTCACACTTGCACATTAGGATACCAAGCCAATGCGGCTACAAAGAACATGACTCCCTCGAACTGCGAAACTGCGTTTCGGTTTCTCATCGTCTAGTCGCCGACAAGGGCGACAGACCAACAATAAAAGTTAAACCAGACGCCACAAGCGAAAGCGTACAAAGAACCAATGCAGCATCACCAAATTAAAATCCCGCCTACAGACGGGCAAAAAAGCAACCGCCGAGCCTAAAGACTCAGTTCCGAAAATACACCGGCATTCAAGCCTTAAAGCTTTCAGCTTTCCAGCCTATCGGCTTTATTGTTTATCAATCAGTTTAAGCGAATACAGATCATCGCGACGATCTTTCATCGCATGCACACTGCCGTGGTTATGTAATGCTTTTAGAAGATCTAAATTAACATCCACAATTAAGCTCATTTCAGAGTTAGGCGTTGCTTCAGCTTTAATGCCCGTGGTTGGAAATGCAAAATCAGAAGGCGTAAACAGTGCAGATTGCGCATACTGAATATCCATATTATTGACCCGAGCCAGATTACCGACTGCCCCTGCAATGGCGACATAACACTCATTTTCAATAGCCCGCGCCATGGCACAATGACGCACACGGGTGTAACCATTTTGAGTATCGGTTAAAAAGGGCACAAATAAGATATTCATACCTTGATCGGCCAATAAACGGCTGTACTCGGGGAATTCCACATCGTAACAGATCATAATCCCCACTTTGCCGCAGTCAGTATTAAATACTTTAATGTTATTTCCGCCTGTCATAACCCAATTTCTTTTTTCTGAAGGCGTGACATGTACTTTATCATAACGCTCCCAGGACCCATCCCGACGGCATAAGAATCCTGAATTGTAGAGTTTGCCGTCATCCATATAAGGCATGCTGCCGGTGATAATATTAATATTGTAGGTAATAGCAAACTCAATAAATTTATCACGAATCGGAATAGTATAATCCGCTAACTTACGGATGGTTTCCGGGATGTTTAAATGATGGAATTGGGCCATCAGCGGCGCGTTAAAAAGTTCTGGAAAAAGAATAAAGTCACTTTCATAATCCGATACCGCATCCACAAAAAATTCAATTTGTTCATAGAGCGCATTAAGATCGGCCATACTGCGCATTTGCCATTGCACTAAACCAATGCGCACTTCTGTTTTAGGCGCATTAATCAGTTTGACTGAACGGGTATAATAAATGTTTGGCCATTCTAATAACGTGGCATATTCCATTGACTCAATATCACCGGCAAGGTAATTTTTGAGCAATTTACGTACAAAAAAGTCATTGGCTAATTGAAAACTTAATACCGGATCATAAATTTCTCTTTCTTTTACTTTGGTTATATATTGTTTGGCGCTTAATTGATCGGCGTATTTTGAATAATTGGGCATACGACCACCCGCCATGATGGATCGCAAATTAAGGTTTTCACATAACTCTTTTCTCGCTACATACAAACGACGTGCCAGTCTTAATCCCCGATAGTCAGGATGAATAAACACTTCAATGCCATATAAAACATCCCCATCGGGGTCGTGGTTGGTAAAGGTCATTTTTGACGTGATTTCATCGTAGGTATGCTCATCGCCAAATTTTGCATAATCAATAATTAACGACAAGGCGCAACCGACCACTTTACCATCTACGCAAACACATATTTGCCCATTGGGAAAACGGCTTAACAGGGTATCTATGGCATATTCATCCCATGTATTGAGTTTGTCTATGTGGTATACATCTGCGCAAGCATTTTGCAGTTCCTGCATATCCTGTTTAGTTAAATGCCTGACTTCAACATGATTGGCTTCCATAATTTTTCCTTAAATAATATAAAACGCAGGGATCGATGCTTATAACTAACAAATTAACTTTCCTGAATAGGAATACCAACTGCAGCGGCGAGGTCGTCGAGTTGCTCACGATTGTCCAAGCGCACTGACCAACTGAGTCCACTCCCTAAGGCAGTGATCACATTTGCACCACCGAGCAACGCAATTTCATCAACTTGGGCCTGCAAAGTAACTTTGGCATCACCTTCAAGCTTGATCATGAGATCTCTATTATTCGCAATTATTTTTCCCTGATTAAATTTAATTAGCATTCTATTTTCCTGATATAAAGATTGTCTTAGGCAAGTTTAAATAACATTGACTGATTTGACCATCACTGTCATGACAGTCGAGGCTATTAGCTCAATATGATCCCTTCGTGTTCGAGTAACGCTTGTTTACGTTCAAGGCCTCCCGCATAGCCCGTCAGTTTGCCATCTTTTCCAATCACACGATGACATGGAATAATAATCGAAACCGGGTTTTTACTGTTTGCAAGGCCGACTGCGCGAACCGCATTAGGGTTACCTATCGCATTGGCAAGTTCCTGGTAGCACCATGTTTTACCAAAGGGAATAGTCGCAAGGGCAGACCATACTTGTTGCTGAAATACGGTGCCGGTCGCTGCTATCGGCAGCGTAAAATGCCCCCGTTCCCCCCTGAAATATTCCTCCAACTGCACTATTGTCTGCGTCAATATCAGCTGCTGTTTATTCAACAGCCCGAGATTTTCAGGTTGAGTATGCTGGGTTTCAAACCAGACTCCCAATAAACCCTGCGCATTTGCCTGCAGGGTCAGTGTGCCGATTCGACTTTTGTAATAGCAATAGTGATTCATAATATTGAATTCCAGCAGTAAAAATGCGTGTTACTTCTCCACAGAGAAATATACCGCAAGATGCGCATTCAGCAAATCAAAAGGTCATTTAAATAATAACAATGACAGCCACCGGCACAGTCAAAATAAATAGGGTTATCGTTTTAATGGATAAGCGTAACCACTGATTATTTGAATCTAATGCTTAACAGGATGGATATTTTATATAAAGCAGCAGTTTAAATATGGCAGCTAATCGGCTTTAAATTGATTATTATTAGGATCGTAGTGGTAACCAACCGATTTTAATTTGTCAATTAATGCCTGAGTATCCAGGTTATAACGATGCGTTAGTTCATCTAAGCTGTCGCACTCTATCCGTAAGTGTTCATTGATAATGCCAAAAACAATTTCACTGTCCATCTTTAATAAGTTTTTAATTTCCATCATAAGTGCGCCCTTAAATTACCAAGATCAATACAATAGTAGTTACTTTTAGATAAATTAGCAGCGCTGTTTTGGCCGTTAGATTTAAAAATCGAAGATAGTCATTGTTGTAGGGGCTATTTTCCTCTCCCATAGCCTTCTCTGCCCCTCATATCGGATAACTACCCTTTCATTTTTACTGATTTTGGTATGTATTGTTATTTAAACACGTTACACTTTTTAGCATCATTAACTGTTAATGGCGTACATATGAATTTAGAAAATAATAACCCTGCGCGGCAATCGATATCTAAATTAACTATATCTCAGCAATGGCTAACCAGATTGGCCGATGAACCGGGTAAAAAACGTCTTTTTGATCAACGCACTCCTTTTCAACGCGATAAAGCGCGGGTGTTACACTCTGCAGCCTTTCGCCGTTTACAATCTAAAACCCAAATTCACAATAACGGTTTGAGTGATTTCTATCGTACCCGCCTGACCCACTCTCTGGAAGTTGCCCAAATTGGCGCGGGTATCGTTGCACATTTAAAAATAACTCAGCCGCATTTATTAACCTTGTTACCCGGTAACAACCTGATTGAAACCATCTGTTTAAGTCACGATATTGGTCATCCTCCCTTTGGTCACGGAGGGGAAACTGCCTTAAATTATATGATGATTAAGCATGGTGGTTTTGAAGGCAACGGGCAAACATTTCGAATTTTAACCCAGCTTGAACCCTATACTGAATTTAATGGTATGAACTTGACCCGCAGAAGTTTATTAGGTTTATTAAAATATCCGGTCTGCTTGAGCCAGCTAAGTGCACCTTATCCGATGGATACCAGTCGCAATTTTCGAGAATTAAAAACCGAAGAATGGATGCCGGCAAAAGGTATTTACGATCATGATAAGGCTTTATTAGATGCTGTCCTTAAACCGTTATCAGAGAGTGATCAAGCATTATTTAAAAGCGTTCGCCCACAAAATGGCAATCTGCAGTCCCATAAAAAATCACGCTATAAGTCTTTAGACTGCTCGATCATGGAAATTGCCGATGATATTGCTTACGGCGTGCATGATTTAGAGGATGCCATTGCCATGGGCTTTGTCAGTAAATCATTATGGCAAGAGAAAGTAGCAACACAACTTGGTAAAATAACTGATTTTTGTCTACTCGAGCAACTTTCCGAGATAACTGACAATCTATTTTCGCTACAGCACTTTAAACGGAAAGATGCGATTGGCGCTCTGGTTAATGCACTTATCACCTCCATTCAAATTGAAAAAGTCAGCGCTGATTTTCACGACCCTCTGCTTGCCTATAACGCTTATTTAGCGCCAGCAATGTTTGCAGTATTAAAAATACTGAAAGGTTTTGTTTTAAACTATGTTATTAAAAGCCCTGATTTACAGATCATGGAATATCGCGGGCAACAGATTGTGATGGAGTTATTTGAAGCCTTTAATGCAGGCCCGTTACGGTTTTTACCTGAACAAGTAAAAACCTTGTGGAAAGCACAACAGGGGAATATTTCCCGCGAAAAACGTGTCATCGCTGATTATATATCGAGCCTTACGGACAATCATGCCCTGCGTCTGCACTCGCGTTTATTCAGCAGCCACCAAAGCCCAGCAATGATAGGCCAGCACAGCTTTTAATTTTTGTGCTAATCCCCTCATTACGGTAACCCTGTTTTTAGAACTGAGCTTTCAGGCTCGGCGGTTCCCCTACTCTGCGTGATTATGGCGCATCGGTTATTCGTAAGCTTTCGCTTTGAGCGTTTGGTTTAACTTTTATTGTTGAAGCTTCACCCTTGACGGCGTGTTACTTTTTTTCAACAGCAAAAAAAAGTAACCAAAAAATGCCGTCCCGAGACGTTTTTTATTCTAACCCGACCAACGACTTCTTAACGCACCAGCTCGGACAGCAGATCCCTGTGCAGAGCCAAGCCTAGTAAAAACAACAAAGGCACGCAGGGCTTTGCCCGCTCACAAACCTGAACTGGCGTTCAAATCGCTCCATCTTTCAGCTTGCTAAAGTCATCGTTCGGATTAGAAAAACATACGGAAATTTTCGTAAATGCATTGGCTTGGTATTCTAATGTACAGGTCTGGTCATTGTAGATAAGTAAAAACCGCCCACCTAAAGGCGGGATTCCAAATGGAGTGCAACTTAACGGTGAAATACCGGTGTTTTTTCGGAACTGAATTCAGGCTTGGTGGTTTGTTTGCGGCGAACTAGCCGATTGGCTTGGTGCGATATCTGCACGGGAATTCCCGACTAAGTGACCTCGAGAGTGACGGATTCCATCATCCTCAAATACTCTACTCCCGATATCCTCAAAGTGTTTTATTGAGGATATCGTTGAGTCATGGTGCTGCCAGCTCTGGTAAGGGCACGCAGAACTTAGCCCATTCGTGACACTGAACTGTCGTTCAACTCACTGCCCAATAGAACAATTCGGGAATGACAGGGTATAATTTCGGAACTGAGCCTTCAGGCTCGCGGGTTAAATGCTTGAAGGCTGGAATGCCTGAGTACACCTAGGTCAACGGATTTTTGTAATATTAAGATGTGCTAAGGATAACGGATAATCACGTTGCTGCGCGAATTTTTCCGCTTGCTCATTGATTTCCTGCTCGCTAATGCCTTGGGTGACGGGGAAAAAACGGGTTGGTTTAATGCTCGAATCGATTAAATGACAAGATGCCATCTGCCTAACAATCTCATCTGCACAGGTTAAAACAGAGGAAGCTTTCACCGTTTCGCAACGTGCATATCTTTCATTGACAAAAGACACATCTGACGCTCTTAATGTTGGATCGCCGCCAGGTATTTGCTGTGCGCCAAAGAATGGTTTAGCCCCGATTTGCGCAGACTTAAAACTTGGAATATAAGCGCCAAGAAGTTCTATAGAACGGTCTGTACGGGTAACCATCTCCTGCACGGACCATTTATAGTCGATTTTTTTAAGAAATTTGTCGGCTAATTTTGGTTGCGCACTTTGCGCACAGCTATTAACCAACCCCTTATCGAACAGGGTAATATCCTCAGTCATACCGTGTAGCACGAAGTAACCACCGGGATAAGGCGTAAATTGTGCCATGCCATTAGGGGTACCACGTTTACCATGAAAAACAACTTCTGGCCACAGACAATCAGAGTTTGACCAACGAGCAATGTAAGCTGCCTTAAACTCTACCAGCCGCTGACGTTTAAAACCTAACATGTCGTCAATCTTACCGCTTCTAAAACCCGCTGCATTAATTAAATAATCAAATTCAGCTTGTTTATTTAGCCCTTCCTGTTGGTAGTCTACCAGCCAGGATTGACCTGTCTCACCAGCGATAATGTTGGTGACGATGCAGTTGGTGAGTAATTTACAATGCGGATTTTTCTGTAAAGACAAGGTGGAGCCGGCTCCTAAACGAAAGGTATTCAAACCGAATTCTTGAACCAAGATCAGCGGAAATTTAAGCTTGTCCAAATCAACATATTTAGCAACGGGAATCATCCACTGCTCTAAGCTCTGAGGATTTTGACTGGGCTCCTGCAACGCCAGTGCTTCGAGATGTTCGCGTTCAAATAGACGAAAGTAATCTCGGCTTTCACCGAGCACCTTATTGGCAGGATCCTCATCAATCAAACGCTGGTATTCTAACTGCAGCTTGTGCAGACGCGGTATCAACTCTGCTGCCGTGCCGTCATCATGTTTGGGCACCGCCAATACGGTTGGCCGATAGTCGGCTGCAAAAGGATATAAACGCAACAGATCAATGGACTGCGCAAGGAGCGTCAAACATTGCGGTTCGGAAATTTCTCGGTAGAAATTTCCACCCGCATGTAGATGGCAAATAGGAGGGCCATTGACTAAACTCTCTCCTTTTTCAAGCAAGGAGACGTTTATCCCTAATTCACTTAAATATAACGAGAGACTTGCACCGGCAATACCACCGCCAACTATTCCAACATTAAACTTACTGCTCTTATTTACCTGTTTATTTTGACTTATCACTTGACCCCATAAAAAATTTATTGTGTTTCTAAAAAATGCTCTGACGTGTTAACTGAGTGTTGCCACAATATCAGAAAAATCGTCGAAAACGGCCTCAGGATTATATAGGCTAATATCTTCGCCATAATTATAACCATAAGTTAAACCGATAGATTCCATGTTTGCCGCCTTAGCAGCCATAATGTCATTTTTTGAATCTCCAACCATCAAACATTGCTCAACGGTAACTGAAAGTTTTTCACAGACATGTAATAAAGGCATTGCATCGGGTTTACATTTTTCCACACTATCGCCCCCTAATAACATTTCAAACAATCCAGTCAGTTGTAACCCTTCTAAAATGGGCTCAATAAATTCAAAGGGTTTGTTGGTTACAATCACTAAGCGGTAACCTTTGGCTTTTAATATTTTTAAACAGGCACGCACACTGGGGTAAAGTTTGGTCTCAATGCATAGGTTGTTTTTATAAAAGTTAAAGAATATTTGTAATGATTTTTCAACCAAGTCCGGATCAATACTTTGATCAATAGTGGTTTGGCCTGACAAACCTCTTTTAACTAGGACTTGTGCGCCATTACCAACCCAGGAGCGAATGATATTCTGATCAAAAGTGGGTCGTTGTAGTGTACTTAACATATGGTTAACAGCCAATGACAAGTCTGGTGCGCTGTCAATAAGGGTACCGTCTAAATCAAACAAGATAACTTCTTTGTTGGTAAATTTCACTTTTAAGGCCTTTAGATAGTTCATTGATGGAAGAATATTTATTATGCCGATTCTATAAGGATCATCATTATCGTTATATTAATCGACCGCTTTTTGATACAGGATAAATAGTTGCGAGCCCGTTCTTGTATCTATTTAGAATTTGCTAAAAAACACTTTTCCCACAACGCATTAAGATAGCTAAAGACAGACAAATACAAGCTGCATTCTTTGCGCAATACTGCTAAAGAGATAAAAATATTAGCCTGGTGTAAACGATGATACTCCGCGATTAAGCTTTCCTGCTGCAGGCTATCTAAGCGATTGATGCACATGCAGGACGCTAAATCATAAGCAGGACAAGCTAGCGTGGCATATTCCCAATCTAAAATCATCACCTGTTGCTGGTTATTGATTAACAGGTTATGTAAAGACAGATCACCATGACACAAAACATTTTTAGCACTGTCTTTGTCTAAGACGCTCGCGCACTTTAACATAACAGAAAAATGCGCTTCATCAATAGTCAACTTTATTCTTTTTTTAAGCTGCTTTAGGGTAAGGCTCAAGCTTTGTGGTTGCGCATGCAGTGCAGGCAATTGATGAATTTTTTTCAACTGTAAAGCAAGCAGATTAATAAGCTCCTTATTGATGGGTAAACAGCTTAACTCTTTTCCTGAAAAATATTCCTGTAATTTATAGCGCCTGCAGCAGGCAATCGCTTTGGGTGTCAAACCTGCAACAGTGGCAAGCTTATCAACCTTAAACTCACACTTTCTATCACCGATATCTCTTGCGCTCAGATTTAGGCGTTTAAAAATAAGTTTTTTATTGTTGGCTAAGGTTAACAAAAAAACTACATTGGTCAGCGCCTGCACAAGCGGCTCAATAGCGACAAGCTGCTCACTCTGTTGCGCACTAATCCAGGTTAATTCGTTACTGGTTAATGTTTTGCAGATTAACTCTTTGCTGATTAACAAGGACAAAATCTTATGGGGTTATCCAGGGGGTAATGCGGTCAATTTTCATCACTACATTACTGCCGGTCAAATTTTCGTTCAACAGCGCATTTGATATTAACAGATCACCACTTTTGGAAAAACGCACTTGCTGAGGTAAAGCTGATAACTGTTGTTCACTGAGTGGCTCTCTAAGTTGCACACGGATACCTGAAAACGCAGGTAAAAAATATTTTCCTATCATACCGGCATTCTTTCTGAATATGCCTTCAAGTTGTGCGCTTATCAGTGCAAGTTTAGGATCTGATAATTGCGCAGAATCAAACTCTTTGGCCATCAGGGTAACTTGCAAATCACATTGATAATTTTCCTGTCCAGCTAACAATTCGACCTCAATCGTAGCACCATTTTTACGATGCTGATCAGAATAAAAGGGTAATAACTGCCCTTGCTCTGTAAATGTTATCGGTTCACGTTTTTGATCTACGACTATCTGTGCCTTTTTGATTAAACATGCCCGCCCAGAATCTTTATCCTGCAAATAAAAAGCCGTTGTTACATATTCATAATCAAGCTTATAGATGGTTTTTATATAACCAAAAAAAAGCGAATAATTTAATTTTAAGGGTGAGGCTAAAACACGACTTGTTGTCGTCATTGTTAGCAATAAAACCAAAAAAAGTCCCAAACGCATTATTATCTTCCTTTGTATTTTTTATTCATTATGTTGATCAAACTTAAGCATCAAAACCGGAACTACGATCATTATCATTGTCGTTCTCTGCTGGCGGTTGACCTTCTATTGCCACCACACTCACACCACAAACTTGGCGGTAAATAATGCCCATTACATTAAAATAAAAAGGAACAACGAACAATAAACCTAAGCCGGAAGTAATAATGGCAACAAAAAATAAGATTATTAATAACAAATAAATAAAAGAAAATTGCAGTAAGTTTTTATTAACTAGCTTAAAAGATAATGTTAAGGCTAAAACAGGTGTTAATTTTTTTTCTGCAATCAGGGGATTCACCAGGCAAAAAACCATATTGAAATATAACAGAGCAACGACAGAAAGTTGTAAGCCAATGCTGCCAAATAGTTGAGTTAGTCCCAACGAGACAAAATTGGATATTAAACTGAGCATCATAGCTGCCATTGATAGTTTCAGGACAATATTAAAGTATTTAAAAAGATCATTTGCTTTGGTTTTCAAACCGACAGAGTGATGGATGCCCATCATTTGTAATGCTGTTAATAGCGGCGGTGCAATCAATAAAGTAATAATATAATTAAGCACCATTGGCGTGCTCTGATCCGCTTCGCTAAAAGAATCAAAAATATAGAGGTACGCAAGGCCCAACAGACTAATAGTCACAAGACTTGCAACAGCCAAAGGCAGGAAGTTCTTTTTGGTGAGAACAAAAGCATCTTTAAAAAGAGATTTAAGTTCGAAGCGATGACCTTCGCTGAGTGACTTTTTAATATCACCCCCTAAAATAAAATGTTTTTCACTCATACAAGCTAATTATCCTAAATAAAATAAAGTTTTTCATTGTATATACCCGGCGCGAGGAAGGAGCAGTCACTGTTGTGGTATAAACTATAAATGCTGCCCTATTGTAGGGAGTTCCATTAGCTTTTCAAGTTTATTGACTCGGTATAGCCAATTGATTAATCAATTGGCTATAAAGAAATGACTGAAGTCAGCGGGAATTAGCAAGACAATAAATACACGCAGAAGATAAACCATCAAGTTATTCTAAATTGACGCATTACCACACAACGCAGTGTCTCGTTTATCATTTTACTCTGGAGAGATACCCGCAGGAGAACACTTAAAAAAGAAATTACTCTTCTCATAGTGTTACGCTTTACTCGCGCTCGCCTCTGTATATTCAGTCAGTTGACTCTTTAATATAGCCTTAACCAAATCAGGGACGATACTTGTGGCTTTACCGCGAATAAGCTGATCAAAGTGACTATGAATTTCACTCGCTTCTAAATTTAACTCAATGGAAAATGCACCGACACTTTTAGCTTCTTCAACAAATCCAGCAGCAGGATAAACCGTGCCGGAGGTGCCGATAGCAATAAACAGATCGGCTTGTGATAAATAATGATAAATAATATCTAAACCAAGCGGCATTTCACCAAACCAAACAATATGCGGCCGTAATGTCGATGGATATTGACAACAGTGGCAAAAATCACTGGTTGCAATATCATCATAACATTCAATAAGTTGATTGCTTGTAGGGCAACGAGATTTTAATAATTCTCCGTGCATATGAATAATATTTTTAGAGCCCGCCTGTTCATGTAAGTTATCAATATTTTGTGTTACCAGTAAAAATTCGCCATCAAACTTTTCCTCTAATTCTGCTAAAGCAAAATGAGCAGCATTGGGTTTTTTCTGCCCTGAACAGAAATCTCGACGGCGTTGATTATAAAACTCAAGTACCAATTCCGGATCTTTTTGATAACCCTCGACGGTTGCGACATCTTCTAATTTGTGGTTTTCCCATAGGCCATCCGCATCTCGAAAGGTTTGAATACCCGATTCGGCGGATACGCCAGCACCGGTTAACACGACTATTTTTTTATATTGATGGAATGACAAAAAACACCTCTTGCTGTTATCCGCTTATTTATAATGACTCAACCTCTGTTTAACCTATTAAACTGAGAATCTATTTTTATATTTGGAAATTTGCTACTGCTAGAATTTCGCTACTACTAATAAAAGCTTGCTACCACTAATAGCGCTATACTTCGGCACGACTGAAGCTGCACTTCAAAAAAATCTCAATCTTAAGCAGATGAGTATCATTTAAAAATTTTCCATCACAATTGAACTTAATAATGAGAGTCAATTATACCTGAATTAAAAATATTAAATTGTAGGATAGTTCATAACTTTGAACCAATTACGTTCATCAGGTAAACTCTTTAGAGACAGGAAAAAGGGCAAAGCAGATGCAGTGGCTGCCATGATACAAAATATAGGAGGGAACTGGTTAACATATGTGGAATAACAGGATCTAATCAACGGAGGCTAAAAGAGAGTGTACTCTCTGGCTAGCCTCTGTTGTAACCCGCAGAAATGAAGATAGAATGAGGATAAAAAAGTCACAAAAGCGATTTTTTATCCTCAGTAAAATTATTCCTCTGTATGAGGCATATTTGTTTCTACTAATTCTTTTAGTTTCTGCCCTGCTCGAAAAGTCACAACTCGACGAGCAGCAATAGGAATATCTTCGCCAGTTTTAGGATTCCGACCTGGACGCTCACTTTTATCTTTTAGTTCAAAGCCACCAAAACCTGAGATTTTTACCGCTTCTCCGTTTTCCAGTGTTGCTTTAATTTCTTCAAAAAAAGATTCAACAAACTCTTTTGCTTCGCGTTTGCTTAAACCGATCTTTACCGATAAATCTGCCGCTATTTCAGCTTTAGTCAGTGCCATAAATTAATCTCTCAATGATGCATTAAACTTGTTAGAAACCGCTTCAACAATTTTAGTAACATTGTCAGCAATCTCCTGTTCTTCCAAGGTGCGTGTAGTATCCTGTAAGATCAAGCCTATTGCTAAACTTTTCTTACCCTTTTCAACGCCTTGCCCTTGGTATACGTCAAATAAGTTTATGCCAACTAATTGGGTTCCGCCAATTTCTTCTATAAATTTTAGTATGTTACCTGCATTTAATTGTTCATCTACCACAAATGCCAAGTCACGATGATTAGCCGGGTACTTGGAAATCTCACCAGCTGACGGCAATTTACGACTGCTGATCTGAGCCAGTTCAATTTCAAACACAATCGGAGTGCCGTTGAGAGCAAAGGGTTTAGTTAGGCTTGGATGTAAAGTTCCAATATAACCAATATTTTTACTATTACGATAGATTCCGGCTGACTGCCCGGGATGCAGCGCACTATGTTGCTCTGCTTTAAATTCAAAACTGTGCGCATCAGCACATAAATCAAATAACGCCTGCAGATCCGCTTTTAGGTCAAAAAAGTCAACCGGACGGGTTTTAATATCCCAATGTTCATCATTTAAGTCACCGACAATAACAGCCGACAGCATCTCTTCCTGACGAATACCATTTTCAGCATTTTTATCTTTTGTAAAACGCAAACCGGTCTCAAATAAACGCACACGATTTTGCTGGCGTTTCTGGTTTTTAGAAACACTCTCTAATAACCCAGTCCATAAACTCACCCGCATCGCGGACATATCTTTAGAAATTGGATGAGGTAAAATTAATGCATCGGCTTCGGGGTGCAATTTCAGCTGTTTATCAGGATCAACAAAACTATAAGTGATTGCTTCCTGGTATTCACGACCCACTAATACATCACGGACTCTAGAAAGTTTTAATCTTGCTTCATTATGACTGGCCATGATTAATGGCGCTAATGGTGCAACATTGGGGATATTATCGTAACCGTAAACCCGTGCAACCTCTTCGATAAGATCTTCTTCAATTTCCATATCAAAACGGTAGCTTGGTGCAATAATTATCCAACCTTCGCCGGTCAGGCTAACGTCACAACCTAACTGTGTCAAGATAGTGGTAACACGATCCGAATCAATAGAGATACCGATCAAACGATCCAGTTTACTGCGACGTAATGTAATCGTCGCTTGAGTAGGAATATGCTGATCACTGTATGCCTCTGTAATCGGCCCAACTTCACCACCACAAATAGACACTAACAATTGCGTTGCCCGCTCAATCGCTTTAGTTTGCAATACAGGGTCAACGCCACGCTCGTAACGGTGAGAAGCATCGGTATGCAGACCATAAGAACGTGCTCGTCCGGCAATCGCAAGCGGCGCAAAGAAAGCACTTTCTAAGAAAATATTGGTTGTGCCTTCAGAAACGCCAGAGTCTAGCCCGCCAAAAATCCCCGCTATTGCCAGTGCTTTTTGACTGTCAGCGATCACTAAAGTATCGCTGTTCAGCTTAACTTTTTTACCGTCTAACAGGGTCAGTTTTTCATCTACTTGTGCAAGACGCACCTCAATGCCACCCTCTAATCTATCTAAATCAAAGGCATGCATCGGATGACCGAATTCAAGTAAAACATACTGAGTAATATCAACCACCGCATCAACACTGCGCACACCACAACGGCGTAGTTTTTCAACCATCCATAAGGGGGTTTTAGCCTGTTGATTAATACCGCGAATAACCCGTCCTAAATAACGTGGACATGCAGCGGGTGCTTGTAAATTAATACCCACTTGATCGCTAAGCGTAACGGCCGCATTCTCCCAAGTTGGCTCACTCACGGATACACCGTTTAAGACGCCAACTTCTCGGGCAAGACCTGCAATACCTAAACAATCTGCGCGGTTAGCCGTTAAATCAACATCAATAATAATATCGTCTAAATGTAATAATTTATGAACACAAGTACCTACTGGTGCAGCCGATGGTAATTCTAAAATACCGTCTGAATTCTCTGACATTCCAAGCTCGGATTCACTGCATAACATGCCCGATGATGGCTGGCCACGTAGCTCTGCTTCTTTTATTTCAAAATCACCCGGTAAGACAGCGCCAACCACAGCGACCGCAACTTTTAAACCTAAACGGCAATTTTTAGCACCACAAACAATATCAATTAATTGATCGTAACCGACATTAATTTTGGTAACTTGTAATTTATCGGCATTTGGGTGCGGACCGCATTCAACCACTTCACCCACCAGCACTTTTGTAAATTTACCAGCAACGGGCGCCACATCATCAACTTCAAGCCCTGCCATAGTAATTTGATGGATTAACGCATCACGAGTAATTTCTGGGTTAACCCATTCTCGTAACCAAGCTTCACTAAATTTCATTATTCTAACCCTTACTTAAATTGCTTGAGGAAACGAAGATCGTTTTCGAAGAAAGAACGTAAATCATTTACGCCATAACGTAACATCGTTAACCGTTCAACACCCATACCGAATGCAAAACCTGAATATTTTTCCGGATCGACTCCCATTGAACGTAAAACCGTCGGGTGAACCATGCCGCAGCCTAATACTTCTAACCAGCCATTTTTGCCTAATACATCCACTTCAGCGGAAGGTTCAGTGAACGGGAAATAGGAAGGACGGAAACGTACCTCTAAATCCTCTTCAAAAAAGTTATGCAGGAATGCATGCAGGATGCCTTTAAGCTGAGTAAAGCTTACGTCCTCTGCAATCATTAAACCTTCAACCTGATGGAACATAGGCGTATGTGTCTGGTCGTAATCATTACGATAAACACGCCCCGGTGAAATAATACGGATTGGCGGGTTTTCTTTTTCCATGGTACGAATCTGCACACCCGAGGTTTGCGTACGTAATACCAGCTCAGGATTAAAATAGAAGGTATCATGTTCAGCACGCGCAGGATGATGTGCCGGAATGTTTAACGCATCAAAGTTATGGTAAGCATCTTCAACTTCGGGTCCGGTTTTAACTTCAAAACCCAATTCAGCAAAAAACTCAGTAATACGGTCAACAGTGCGCGTCACCGGATGTACTCCGCCGAGCAAAGCACCACGTCCAGGCAAAGTAACATCAATAGTTTCTTCAGCAAGCCGAGCATTTAAAATCTTAGCTTCCATCGCCTGCTTACATTCAACTAAAACAGCTTGAATAGCTTGTTTTGCTTTATTAATCATTTGACCGGCAGCAGGCTTCTCTGCAGGAGGCAGTTTACCTAAGCCTTTCATCTGCTCAGTCATTAAGCCTTTTTTACCCAAGTACTGTAGACGAATTTGTTCTAATTCGTTGCCGTCGACGGCTTTTTCTATCTGTTGTTGCGCGTTCGCAACGATTTCATCAAGGTGTTGCATTTGTTTAATCTCATATGTGAAGCAAGCAATAACGATCGTATTGATTGAATTTTAAGAAAAATAGCTGTCGATTTTACGCAAATCAGAGGGAGTTGGCTAGTACATAAACCAAATGAAAGGCCGTAAAACCGGAATTAACCTAAATAAATCAACTCTCCATGCTTCGCGCAGAAACTGATTACGGGTAAAAACAAGCCGCTGATGGCCAAAGCACCCTAACAGCGGACACGCTTATTTTGAAAGTTTTTACTTAGCGGAGACTGTCCAATGTTGTTCAATCAACAGCGTCTCACCCTGAAAAATACGCCCAGTAAAATGATCATTTTCAAACAATTGGCCAACACCTTTAGGCGTACCCGTCATCAGTACATCACCCGTTTCAAAACTCATAAACCCGCTGACTTCATTGATTATTCCAGCGGGTTTATGGATCATTAAATCATAATGTGCATATTGGGTTAATTTGTCATTGATCAATAACTGTAGCGACAAGCTTTGTACGGCACCACTAACACTGACAAATTCACTGAATACAGCTGACTTATCAAAGGCTTTTGCACGTTCCCAAGGTAATCCCTGTGCTTTTAATGTCGATTGTAAAGCACGTTTAGTCAGATCTAAACCAAAACCCACCGCGCTTATCTGCCCGGCATTGATAACAAATGAAATTTCAGCTTCATAATGAATGGGCTCAAGGTCATTAGTGACTATTCGCTCAGAAATAGCGGAATTAGGTTTAACAAAAATAACTGCCTGGGTTGGCATCTCATTATTTAATTCTTTAATATGATCGACATAATTACGCCCAATACAGACCACTTTAGAAGGACAATATAATTTTCCATCGATCTTTATTTTTTTCATATAACCACCTGTTTTAGATTAATAAATATAAATAATCATCCGCTTTAGTCCTGCTGCAACAGCATATTGAAAACATGAGTTCAGCGTAGCCGGGCACGCTAACGGGCAATAAGCTACAAAATATCGGCTTTGACCGGTTTTGCCGTATCGTAGACAAGTTCATAATAGTGATTATTATTAAACTCAAACTCCTGAAGCACAGAAAGTTTTAATTTTTTAGTGTGAGCCACAAAAGAGCGCGGATTAATTTTATTAATAAAAGTCACTAAAATCGGATAACGCTTGGCCATTTCAACACGGGAAAAATCAAAAATATCTTCCAGCATGCCGGAGCCACGATAACTTGTATCAATGCAAACTGGACCATATTGATAGGAATTATCAACACTTAAAGTTTGCCCTAAATAGGTTAAATTGGGTAAATCTTTGATCATATGCACAAATATTGGCCATCTTGACCAAAATCCCCAGGAAGCGGCCATCACGTAGGCAACAACTTGCGCTCCCTCTTTAGCAATAAATAAACCCTGCTCTTGATTAATCAGATCAGTTAACTGCTGCGGCGTAAACGCAGTGGTCACAAAACCATCTTTTTTGTCCTGTTCGCTAATAGTATCAAGCTGATATTTCGCATGCAGTGCCAATATAGCCGGGATATCACTTAACTCAGCAATTTTAAATGCCATTTTCAAACCTCTTAATTCATTCAGATTAAAGTGATAACTGCCTAAAATAATACGTGAAAAGCAAGATTTAAAATACTTATCAATAAGCAACAGACCAAAAAAACCTGATTAAATCTATTTCCAAGCCGCCTGTCCGACCGAGTATTACACCAGTAATGTTCCACCAGTGAGAAGCAGCTGAACCGGTTGAGCCCATGGATGGAAAGAAAAAAATAAGGACAGATATGGACGATCCACATCTGTTCAGTTACTTTTTCGTAGAAGGGGATTAATATTTAGTCAATTAGATGGGTGTCCAGTTGTTTCATTATCCAGTTGTTTCTCTTAAAAACCCTTTGATTACTGAAGCACCCCGTCCAAATAAGGGCTAGACAACAGAAATGTAAAAATATGAGCGACTTGCGCTCACTTGCCCTTGCTGCTCACTAGTAAATCTTTCGCCTGGTTTATTTTTGCCGCCAGATAATTGCTTCCTCCCTTATCTGGGTGGAGCTTCAGCATCAGTTTGCGGTGGGCGGCAATAATCTCTTTCTGCGTTGCGTTATTATCAAGGCCGAGTACTGCATAAGCTTCAATTACAGACATCGTACTGCTATCGCTTCCGCGAGAGTTTTGCCCACTCTTTTGAGAACCATTTCCTGCATTGGCAGCCTCGCGCCAGTCAGCACCATACTTGCGATCAAGATAAGAAGCCAAAATCTCAATAGAATCCGGATATTGCTTACCAGCTAGGGTATAGAGAGAGATTAAATCTGGTAGATTAAATTCAGACAGATATTTACCCTTGCTAATAGTGTCCAATAATTCACCATCTACTTCACCACTTTCGTGATCGAGGGTCATTTTGAGTAAGCTGCTTTCAACGGTAGAATGTTTGGATGAACCCGAATTCTGTTTAGCTTTAGCCTTCTGATAAAGACCTTTAAAAAACGGAAAGTAACGAAGAAAGGGTAACAAGCGCTTAGCAAATACAACTAAACCTGTTCCCAGTGCCGCCAAAATATAAAGTTTTCCAGTGACCGTTAGCAAAATCAGCGTCGTGATAAACGCGAGCACGCCGGCTTTCGCACCGATTGTCTTTCTTTGTTCTCGTTTCAGAGTTCGAGTATATCCCATTGTGATATAGCCGATGATGATGACCGCTATTAAAGCGATAAATACTAACATAGAGTTTTCACTTATTTGAGGTATCAGTTAAGCCACAAAGCCTATCATTCTTTAATTTATAGTGTTGTTATTTTCGTGATAACAGTTGGATTTGCAGCGGCTATCTAATCATGATTAGATAGCCGCTGCAATAAACGGCGCACACTCGCATCCTTACTCAATAAATGACTTTCCAGGGCAGGTTTACCGCCCACTGCATACACCGCAACCGCTGCTAACAGCTTACCTAACTGCCTGGCACTGCCTTGATCAAACTGGCAATGTGCGCCGCCACTCAATGTCGCTAGCTGTGAGAAGATACTTCCAACCTTTGGATTTTTTCTCTCCTGGAAAAAAATAAAGGTAGATCAAAACAACTATGCCACAAAACAACTATGCCACCCATTTTTATAAACAATAAAATAGTCCTTTTCAGCATTCACTACAATAGTCTTTTATAGTTATTGCAACGAACTTATTGAACTTCTTTCCAATAAATACGGCTTTAGATTGTGAAATATGAGGAATATGGTCGCTTTAAGCGCATAGCAGAAGCTTGATATCAATCAAGCCGAAAATGACTTAAGGTAGTTGAAAAATTAAGCTTTAAGCGCACAACCAGCGTTGGCAATTTGCTGCACCGTGACATCGCTTTCGGTCTAAATGTTCACAGTATTCGGTTAATGCCGGTAAGGCACCTACCGCCCCTTTAAATAAATGACCAAATTCGCGAGTAATTTTAAGCCAGTTGTCTGCGGGAATGTTAAGTCTATTGAGGATATCTTGACTGTTTGAACTAATGGCTCCACGCTTATCTTCTCGTATAATTCGACCGGTATCTTCAACAAGCATAATATAGTCCTTCACACTGAACATTAACCCGTCAGGCATATTAAAATATTCGTCACCTACGAACGGCAGTAATTCTGCTGGTTGCTCATCCTTTATAGCGGAGTGAATTCGGCGCTGAATGCTGGTGTGATCTGAGGTTTCAGGGGTTGTCGCCATCTTGGCGCGAATCGGGTTTAAATCAACATACGCCATACAAGCCAGTATTGCTGCTTCATCAAGTAATGCTTGGGATTTAAAGCGTCCTTCCCACTCATTTATAAGGAATAAATGAGAACAGCTTTAGCTGGCCCTAAGGGTGAGCGCCATGGATGGCAGCGAATAAAATCTGCCGGTACAGCTATCTTCCTTGTTCGCCTGTCTGGCAATCGGCTCACTGAGTGAACGCATAAACCAACTGATGTCGATTAAGCGATGACGATATTCGGCAATACAGTCATTAACAGTTCCAATTTCAAAATCATTAAGGTCTTCATTGTTAACAAATTTCCGTGTCAGTAGCGTGCCTTTAAAGCCTTTATGCCATTGAATAAGCACCGCTTTATCTGACCAGCTATTCGCTTTATCAGCATCCACTTTAAGGACAACATGCAAGTGATTGCTCATGACAGCATAGGCACAGATATCAATCGCAAAGATGCTCGCAAGTTCTAGAATGCGAGCGTCAACCCACTCTCGACGATGTTCATAGTTTTCACCTGTCATGTTATCAATACCACATAAGCATGCTTTACGCACAACACGTGAGCAGCAATGATAGTAAGACGTGTCATCTAAGCTCACTATCGCTTGTCTTGGTCTGGCCATCATTTATTACCTGTAAGTAAAGGTAACTAAAGACTAACCCATTGCGTAAATATCCGCCAATAATTATGGGTGGCTATGTAACCGCTATGTAACCTAGCTTAAATTCGACCCCGCCTAACCATTGATCTTCATTGAACTCGTTACTGCCATTCGGATCAAGTCTTTCATTTTGCATTATCTTTTTTTATTCGCAAAAGATGCGACGTACGAACCTTTTGATAAAAAACCAAACCAATGCGGATAGGAAATTTCCGACCATTTTTATTGAGCAATCAATCCTTTAGCAAGTGGAAAATGAGCGAATTGAACGCCAGTTCAGGATTATGAGCGGGACAGCCTCTGCCGTCCCTGTATACGGCACTTTTTGGTTACTTTTTCTTGCTGTTAAGGAAAAGTAACACGCCGCCAAGGACGGAACTCTCTTGAAGAATAAAAACCATCAGCTCACAAGCGACAGCTGACTAATAACCAATACGGCATCGATCAAAATAACACGCCATCAGGGCTGAATACCAACGATGAAAGTGATACCAAAAGATCACAAGCGAAAGCTTACGAATAACCAATACCCTATTAACATAACCATGGCGCGCAATCACCAAACCGTTCAGGTTACAAACTCAGCTGTGTGCTGCAATTATTCGAGTTGCTGAATCGAAGAGTGAAGCAGATTCTACACGGTATCGAGAGCCCTTAAATTAGCAGGTTACTTGCTATTCAATAAGTGTTAGCCATTGCCAAAACTGCCTCACCAAAAACTGGCCATACATCCCCCACATTCGAAAATGAAACCAACCGGAGCAAAAATAATAGATAATATTTACATACCCACAAAAAGTGAGTACTCTGCGCGTTTTCCGTTATATGAATGCTCTCATTCCTGTAACGACTCAAATTTAAAGTACATTTTAGGGTGGTAACGTGACGGACAAAGTAATTCCAGAAATAACGGCAAAAAAATCGCATAATCTGGCGACGATATTAACCTTTATTGTGCCTTCATTAATCGGCCTTTTACTGTTTATGACACCGGTTAATTATCAGGGTGACATTACGATTCCCATTGCTATTGTAGCTAAGGGGCTGCTCAGTCTGCTCGGTGAGCAGGCAACAGCGGTGATAACAGGTGTTGTGCTCTTTACTGCTTTTATGACGCTGCTTAATAAATTTATAAAAATCCCCTTTATTCAGCGCAGTGATTTTTTAACCGCCTTATTAAATGTTTCGCCCGTATGGTTTATTATCCGCCTGCTGGGTGCCATCTTTATTGTGATGACTTTCTTTAGCGTCGGCCCTGAAGCCATTTATTCCGGTAATACCGGCGCACTGGTTTTAAACGATCTGCTGCCGGTGCTATTTTGTGTGTTTATTTTTGCCGGCATGTTGCTGCCGCTTTTATTGAACTTTGGGCTGCTTGAGCTGTTCGGCACTTTATTAACCAAAATAATGCGTCCGGTGTTTAATCTTCCGGGCCGCAGTGCGATTGATTGCATGGCATCCTGGTTAGGCGACGGCAGTGTTGGCATTTTGCTGACCAGCAAACAGTATGAATCGCATTTTTACACACAGCGTGAAGCGGCGGTTATCGGGACAACCTTCTCGGCGGTTTCAATTACCTTCTCTTTAGTGGTTCTCTCCCAAGTGAGACTTGAGCATTTGTTTGTCCCTTTTTATCTGGCGGTGTGTACTGCTGGTGTTGTGGCAGCGATTGTGGTGCCGAAATTACCGCCCCTTTCTTGGAAGAAAGACAACTATATTGATGGCAGTGCGCAATCTGCCGATGATGAGTTAACGCCTGCCGGGTATAATGTTTTTTCATGGGGCATGAAGAATGCATTAAACAGAGCGGAAAATACGCCGGGTGTTAAGGCCACTTGCATGGACGGGCTTAAGAATGTCATTGATATGGTCTTTGGGGTTATTCCGGTGATCATGGCCATTGGTACGATGGCGTTGATTGTTGTTGAATACACGCCGATTTTTGAGTATTTAGGTTATCCGTTTATTCCCTTTCTGGAGTTGCTGCAGATTCCGGAAGCCGCTGAAGCCTCAAAAACCATTGTGGTTGGTTTTGCCGATATGTTTATCCCCTCAATTCTTGCGGCTTCCATCGAATCAGATATGACTCGTTTTGTTATTGCGGCAATGTCCGTTACCCAGCTTATCTATATGAGTGAAATTGGCGCATTAATGCTCGGTAGTAAGATCCCGATAAATATTGCTGAGCTCTTTGTTGTTTTCATTTTAAGAACCTTAGTGACTTTGCCAGTGATCGCCGGTATTGCACACCTGATTTTTTAACTTATTCCCGGTTTAAGGAAATTAAAAAAATATAATGGATACTTCAGCTTATCTACATGCGTTAACGGCCCTGTTTGTGATTATCGATCCGATCGGTGCAGCCCTTATTTTTAACTCTTTAACCGGGGATTGTGATAAAAAACACCGTACCGTGATGGCGATAAAAGCGGTGCTTATTAGCGGAGTCACTCTGATCCTTTTTGGTAATTACGGGGAGGCTCTTTTTGGACATCTGGGTATCAATATTAATTCACTGCGGATTTCAGGTGGTTTGCTGCTATTTTACACGGCCTTTAATATGGTGACCAAAGCAACGGGCATAATGTCCGCTGGCAAGAATGAAGATATTTCAGTCTATCCGATGTCTATTCCTATGATTTCCGGGCCGGGTACATTAACGCTTTCGATTCTGCTGTTTTCGCACACTACGGAGCTCGCCGGCAAGCTTGCGGTTTCATCGGCGATTATCAGCATTTTAGCACTGACCCTTGTTTGTATGCTGGTGTCTAAATACCTGAAGAAGATTATCGGCAGGACAGGCGATGAAATTTTAAAGCGTTTTTTTGGGATTATCCTGGCAGCACTTGCTATTCAGTTTATCTACGATGGCATTAAGAATATTGGGTTTTAAACTATGCTTCGATCTTTGATCTTTGAACTTCGAGCTTCGAGATTTCGAGCTTCCAGCTTTCCAGCTTTCCAGCTTTTAAGCTTCGAGATTTCGAGCTTCGAGATTTCAAGATTTCGAGCTTTTGAGCTTCCAGCTTTCCAGCTTTCCAGCTTTTGAGCTTTCCAGCTTTCCAGCTTTCCAGCTTTCTAGCTTTCCAGCTTTTCAGCTTTTGAGCTTTCCAGCTTAGTGCTTTTTAGTTAGGTAAAACCATCTTCAATAAAACTCAATTGCAGACTGTTTTGATTGTCTGTACTACGCTCCTCCAGCCCTACGGAAATTCCTAATAAACGCACCGTTTTATCAGGATACTGGGTTAACAAATGCTGCATTAATATTTTTAACAGAGGCAAGGATAACTCCAGCGATTTTCGTTCGGCACTTTTTTGGGTGAAGTCGCCAAACTTAATTTTAACCCCCACTTTATTGATCATTTTTTCTTTGAGTACTTTTTGCAGACGTCTGTGCAGTTGATCATAAAATAGTGCCAATTTTTCAAGACATTGCGCTTCATTGAGTAAATCTTTTTCAAAGGTATGCTCAACCGCCAGAGATTTGCGTACACGATTAGGCTCAACCGCCCGATTATCAATGCCTTGGCTAAAATTAATTAATGCCTCACCAAGCTTGCCGAATTCGCCCAGCAGCTGCTCGGGCGGATACTGCAGGACGTCTTGACAAGTTAATAGCCCTTTGAGCGCCAATTTTTGCTGGGCAACCTTGCCCACGCCGGGTATTTTTTTAAGGGTTAATGTTTTAACAAATTCAGGCACCTTCTCGGGGGTGATAACACACTGCCCGTCGGGTTTATTTTCATCGGAAGCAATTTTGGCTAAAAACTTGCAGGGAGCGATACCAGCGGAGGCGGTTAAATTTAACTCTTCAAAAATAGCACGACGAATATCCTGAGCAATATAAGTCGCAGAGCCTTTAAATAAATGGCAATCGCTGACATCTAAAAAGGCTTCATCTAATGAAAGGGGTTCTACCAGGTAGGTATAACGGAAAAAAATAGATCTAATGTGTGTAGAGATATCGGCATAAACGGACATTCGCCCCGGAATAAGGACTAAATCAGGACATAGCTCTCTGGCCTTAAAACTGGGCATAGCAGAATGAAGACCAAACTCACGCGCGATATAATTACAGGTAGAAAGCACACCACGGCGCTCGCTGTTACCTCCAATTGCCAAAGGGATATTTCTGTATTGAGGGTTATCACGCATCTCCACGGCAGCAAAAAAACAATCCATATCGACATGGATAATTTTGCGTTGCTTAGGGAGAGAAAGATCAGACAAAATAACCACCTGTTTTAGAGATAATTTATTTCGGGCTTTTTTGCTTAGAATGCAACTGCTTTTTATTGAAATGGCGAGTGGGCGAATCATAAAAAGAACAACAAGCCAAGTATTTTTTTACTTATTATAAAAAATATTCAGCTTAATGATGATTGCTAATAACTATTATTAAGCAACTATTTTCTTTTCAATCAACGATTCAATACGTTCAAACTCAGACAAACCGTGACGCTCTTCAAGTATCGCATTCAAACAAGATTTTACTTTTAATTCATGCTCTTCTAGCGTCTTTTTAATGGCGAATGAAGTTAGCGTTTCGATAATTTTCAGATCACCTAACTCACTAGCAGATAGTTGAATCTCTTCGATTGTCTTGTTTAGCATTTTTTTACCCTAATTTAATAATATTTGTTACCTTATATTTCACTAATCAGTGTAAAGATTCCGGAATCAGCATCTTTTAAAGAAAGTGAAATCGTGACAGAGAAGGTCAACTCCCCGTGACTGAGGCAACAAAATTGCAACCCTTTGCAATTTATAGTTTTTATCCGGAGACATCCTGTCAAATTTTATAAATTTACCGCTTCCATCGATAACATTTGTATAAATTACACTACTCATTACACTATTGGAAGATGGACAATTTTCAGATTATTGAAAATAATCATAAAATTACGCACTTCGACTTACCAGAAATATTTTTTAAAAAGTTGTATTGCATTGTTTTTAAAGTATATTTAAGATATTCGCTATCAGTCGATAATTTTATCAGGTTAAAATATCTTCACCTTCAATTTGCTCAAAATTTCACCTATATATATTAAAATATTGACTTTAACTTTATTAAAAAGTACTATTATAGATCATCTTTCTTACCACCAGCCAGCAAAAAGCTGATGATTGAATCGGCATGGCGGACTTTAAAAGCACCGAAAAGCAAACAATGTAAGGTGCTAATTGGTCAGATTCCCTTTAAATCTGACCTGACAAGGTGGCTGACATTTTTTGCCCCCCTCTTTTATCCGTTCGCAAGAGGATTATAATGCTGATTATTGCTTTTGCATACTGATTATCTATTTTCGAAACGAAGCCTTCTATACTCTATTTGTGCTGCGCAGAGCTTAGCCCATTCATGACATTGAATTGCCGTAAATGAGGCTACCCAACGCTTTTCAGGTCATTATCATAAATTCCAGCGTTCAAATTTGTCACTTGCCTATTAAGTGACCTCGGGATTGACTCGGTTATATAGATACCACTTAAAGGTAGGACATGCAAAAAAGAGATAAAAATTCATGATTAACATTGACCTTACCCTAAGGGTAATAGTTAAACTGTTTATATCTTGTCCAATAAGTTAAGGGTCTGTCATGACAAATTCATTCACATTAAAACTGCCCGTCTATGGCATGAACTGTGCCAGCTGTGCAAGTCGACTGCAGTCTGCATTAAATGAGATAGAAGGTATCGAAGCGCAAGTCAATTTTGCATTAGAAACTGCGCGAATAAGTTTTTATCCCGAGCTTGATCATAAAAATACGCTCAATACTATTATGGAACTGTTAGAGCAAAAAGGTTATCAAACAGATACTGAGACTATTCTCTTAACAGCCGAAGGTTGGAACTGCGCAAATTGCGCTAATACAACCACTAAGATGCTCAATGCGCAAACCCTAATATTAAATGCTCAAGCTAATTTTGCGACTGAAAAAGTGCAGGTTCAAACGATCATGGGAGCATTAAGTAAAGCAGATATTGACACTCTTTCATCATTAATCCCCTACACCCTGAGCATTTCATCGAAACAAAACCTTAAAGTTGAAAATGCATTAAAAATAACGAAACAAAAAGCCGCGGATAAAAAAGCGCTGCTCACCTTAACCTTCGCTATTTTGCTGAGCCTGCCCTTTTTAGTGAACATGATAAGCATGTTTTTTAATAACCATATCTCCCTGTTACCTGCCTGGTTAGAATTTACCTTAGCCACCCCAGTGCAATTTATTATCGGCGCCCGTTTTTATAAGGGTGCATGGCTTAATTTAAAAAACCACAGTACCAATATGGATGTATTAGTTATACTGGGCACCAGTTCCGCCTATTTTTACAGCTTGGTTATTTTTTTCGGCAGCTTAAATCAGCCTCTTTATTTTGAATCAAGTACCATGGTAATAACTCTCGTGACTCTAGGTAAATATTTAGAGCATCGTGCCAAACAAAGTACAACCAGTGCAATTAATGCGTTGGCGGCATTACGTCCGGATACAGCCAAGGTTAAAAAAGGCAAAATTTTTATTGATGTTAATATCGATGAAGTGCAATTGGGTGATTTAATACAGGTCGCTATTGGCGAAAAAATCGCCGTTGATGGCTTAGTCATTGAAGGTCAAAGTTACCTGGATGAATCTTTGTTAACCGGTGAGAGTAAGCCGATCATAAAACAGAATAATGATCCAGTCATTGCAGGCAGTATTAACGGTGAGGGCGTATTACTAATCAAAACCACGGCAGTGGGGGAATCCACCAGCCTCAGTAAAATCATTTCCTTGGTTGAAAATGCACAAATGAGTAAAGCCCCTATTATGAAACTGGTTGATAGAATCAGTGCTATTTTTGTGCCCATTGTTTTGCTTATTGCGACAATCACATTTTTAATCTGGTATCTATTAATCGATGATTTTCAACAAGCCTTAATCAGTGCCGTCGCGGTCTTGGTTATCGCCTGTCCCTGTGCACTCGGCCTTGCGACGCCGACGGCTGTGGTTGTCGGCACAGGGGTTGCAGCGCAAAAAGGAATATTGATTAAAGATATCAGTACGCTGCAAAAAGCCTATAAATTACAAACCATTATCTTTGATAAAACCGGTACATTAACGCAGGGAAAAGGTGAAATAAGTGCTCTTTATAGCGTAAATCAAGATGATAAAACCCTGCTGAGTTTGTTAAATTCCCTGCAAACGGGCAGTAAACACCCCATTGCAAATGCCATTAAAAATCACTGTGAAAAAAATGCCATCAGCCACTTAGATGCGAGTGAGGTACAAGCTATCGGTGGCCAGGGTATTCAGGGAATCGTTTCAGGAAAATTGTTAGTCGCGGGTAATCTTAGTTTGATGGAGCATTTTGCGGTTAAGTTGCCGGAAGGCTTAGTCGATAAGCAAAAAGCAGCCACGGGCAGTATTATCTATGTCGCATCCGATGGTGTATTTTTAGGTTATGTCAGTATCGAGGATACACTTCGCCCAGAAAGCGCCGAAGCGATTAAGCAACTGCAGGGCCGGGGCTTAGAGACAATAATGCTGAGTGGTGATAAAAAAAGTGTGGTTGAGCATATCAGTCAACAACTACAGATGAACAGCAGTTTTTCGGAATTAAAACCAGAACAGAAACTTGAAAAATTAATCTTGTTACAAAACAGTAAACAGGTTGCTATGGTCGGAGACGGGGTGAATGATGCACCGGCGCTTGCGCAGGCCGACGTGAGTATCGCAATGGGCACCGGCAGTGATGTGGCCAAAGAGAGTGCCTCTATTACCCTGATGCGCAATGATCCGCGTTTAGTGGCGTTAGCGATTGATATATCTAAAGCCACCTGGCGTAAAATACAGCAAAACCTTTTTTGGGCATTTATTTTCAATACGGTCGCTATTCCAGCAGCAGCCTTAGGTTATTTAAATCCGGCGATCGCAGGCGGTGCAATGGCTTTGTCGAGTATTACCGTATTAAGCAATTCTTTACTATTAAAGCGTTTTAAATAAAGTATTTATGCTGTTATCTATCCAATAGGATAGATAACAGGCAGATGGGCAATTAAAATTTCACCTCATTTCAAATAAGCAGTAACGGGCACTTTATATGTTATCTATTGGTCAAGCAGCAAAAGCAACGGGTTTATCGGTTAAATCAATCCGCCATTATGAACAAATAGGTTTGATCCCTCACCCACCACGCAGTGAAAATGATTACCGTTGTTACCCGGAATCGTTAATCAAACGTTTAGATTTTATTAAAAGAACCAAAGAGGCAGGTTTTAACTTAAAGGAGAGCAAAGCATTATTGTTATTATCTGAAAATAAAACCCGCAGCAGCGCAGATGTAAAAGCAATCACATTGCAAAAAATAGAAGAGTTACAGCACCGAATAGATCAACAGCAAATTTTATTAAACAGCTTGAAAGAAATTTCCAAACAGTGCCATGGTGATGAAAATGCCGAGTGTGCGATCATTGATGCCTTTGTTAAAAATGAAAGTTAAAAAAACCTTTAGCTGAAAATAAAGCTAAAGGGTCTGTTATACCAAATGCATCAAATAAGTGCTCAACCTTGCTGGTTAAAGTCAATCCTATCTGCGTGATGAGTCTTATTCAGAAGGTCCTGTTCTTCACTTCGTGGCCAGCTAAAGCTGTTCAAAATTGTTCCATACGATTTTGTGAAAAGAGAATAACTACTTACTGCAACTCATGCCTTGCTAGTGTTCATTTTTCCTGCACAAGAAAAAATCACATCTTTAATACATTTGGTATTATTTCAAACGCCTTATGCGTTTCTTAATCTTTCGTCTTCAGCCTCGCCCCCTAATTGATGAAGACGTCATTCTTCGTCTTTATCACCCGCCTTAGGATAATTGAACACATCAATGCCCATTTAACTCTTAGATTTAGCGACAATACAGGTAACAACACAGTCGCCCGTAATATTAATGGCAGTACGGATCATATCTAACAATCTGTCGACACCCATAATAATCGCAATTCCCTCAACCGGCAGACTCACTTGATTAACTACCATCGCCAACATGATCAGTCCAACACCGGATACCCTGGCTGTACCAACGGATGCAAGTGTTGCAGTGAGTATCACCACACCATAATCAGCTAACCACAAATCGATATTAAAGGCTTGTGCGATAAATACCGTCGCAACCCTCTGCATAATGGCAGTGCCATCCATATTGATGGTAGCACCCAGCGGCACCGTAAATATGGCCACTTGATTGGAAATGCCTAAATGCTTAGTGGCGGTTTCAAGGGTGACAAGAATAGTTGCATTTGATGATGCCGTTGAAAAAGCAAAGGTGATAGCCGTTTCCATTTTCTTTAAAAAAGTGATTGGATTAAGACCAGTAAAGACTTTCAAGCAAATACCGTAGGTGATTAAACCATGCAGCAATAAGCTCGCAGAAAACGCTAAAGAGTAGCTTAATAAGTTACTAATGGCATCTAATCCGATTTCTGTAAATAATTTCGCCATCAGGAAAACACACCGTAGGGTGCAATATTCATTAACATCACAACCGGCTTGATGATCACGTCATTAAGATCAACAAAAAAAGCTGTAATACGCGCACCGGGTTTACGGGGAGCACTGACAGCTATACCAAATAAAATAGCAAAAAAACAATTTGTAAGGTGTTGCCCTCGGCCATCGCATTAACCGGATTGGTAGGGAACATGTTAATAATAACAGAGGATAATGAAGGCGCTTACGATGATGCGTAACTGGTTGCACTGGAAAGATCAATACCAACACCAGGTTCAAAGATATTACCCATAATAATTGCAAAAGTAATCGTAATCGCGGTGGTCATCAGATAAAAAGCAACGTTTTTCCCGTCCAAACGCCCCAGAATTGAAATATCTTTTAATGAACTGCTTCCGCAAACTAATGATACAAAAATAAGTGGCACCACTAACATTTTCAAGCTAGCGGTGAATATTTTCCACCCACTTCAAAGAACCCATTCACAATATATTCATTAACAAATACGTTATCACCTGCAAATGTATGGATTAAAAAACCCGTTATAATACCAATAAACATACCCAGTAAAACACCTTTAGTGAGCGACATTTTGTGTTTCTTTCTGTCATGTTAACTCCTTGTCAATTAATTATTATTGTCGGCAAATATGCCCTGTTATAGACTAAAGACATTAATTAATTGTTAATTGTTAATTGTTAATTCTCTCAGCATTAACATAAGTGTCACAAAATAAAATGATTATACTAGAGGGAGCGATAAAAGACCTTTAAAGCGACTAATACAACTGCGGCCCTGTTATCCCTTAGTTAATAATGCCCCATTGATTGACACATTTTCAGCCTCTTTTGCTGATAACCTTATCGTCACCTCGCTTTTTTTATTCTTATTTGGGGTACGCAATAAAAAGCTCACCTGTAAAATAAAATATAGAAGTAGTTATATTTCTTAAGCAATTTTTTATCAGCACTGTCAGCGCTTTTTTCAAAATACAGCCAATGACTCATCACGCAGCCTGCCTGTCACATTAAAGAAATTAACAAGCTGTTTTTGCTGGGAAAGAATAAGTAGGAACAATTTTTATGAACAGCTAAAGAAATGCAGAAAACAGTATAAACAACCTGCTCTTTTTAGATAAGTGTGGCATTGTTTGCGTACTTAAAATGACCTTTACATGCTGGGTATTGAGCGAGGATATTGCCATCACAGACGTACAGGGAGAGACAGTTATACCCTCACCGTCAAATTAAGTGGTCGCAATATAGCAGTTTATAAGGGCAAAGATCAGAATAAATTATTAAAGGAAGTGATAAACTGGCAGCGCTGTATGAAAAACAGCCCAGAACAACCTGAAAATGCAAGTAATTGAAAAATAAGCCTTCGAATTGGCATTCAAAGATAAATCGGCAGATTAGCCGTTATTTTAGAATAAAAACTTTCTTGGCTAATAACTGGCCATTAACAATAACCGATAAGTGATGCATGCCGGGGTAGTATTTGCGGGTTGATATTTTTTTAAAATCAAACTGCTTAGAGACTTTTTTACTGTTTGTGGTGATAGTTGATTCTGAAATTTGGAAAATTTTAGCGGCTAAACTGCCATTTTTTTTCATAAAATCAATTGCAAATTCAACACGTAATTTTCCTAATGCAACCTGGCTGCTTAGGTTAAATGAAAAGAGTAATTTCCCCTCCATTATGACAACATCATCCACTTTAAAGGCGTTGATTTTTATGTTTTCAGGTCGGTGGAAGCCAAATAAGGATAATATAATAGGGTTTGCCTGCTTTAATAATCCCCGGCAGGCATGTTTAACCAATCGCTGCCGGTTAACAAGATTGTTGTTATTAACGTTATATTGTTCCCGTAACCAACGTTGCGCAACCTTTATAACAACAGCCGGATTATCCTTGCTAATATCATTCAGGTTGTTGGCCACACTACGACGTACATATTCGCTATGATCATCTTTTAATTGTTCAAGAATGATTAACAATGGCTGCGGATCTTTTTTAAATTCAGATAACGCAAAGGCCCAGGGCAGACGCGGCCGGCAACCTTCCGATGCAAGGCGCCGCACATGTTCATTATCGGATTGGCTCCAGATAAACATTTGTGCCATCATCGCCTCGGGGAATTTAAGGATAAAAGGCCGGACAGCGTACTCTGCGCTTGAGTAACGGGTAAAAAATTCAAGCGCCTGCAGCGACGTCTGATAATTTTCCAAGCCATATTTTTCAACAAAATCAGGAAAAAAAAGCGCCTCTAAACCGCCAAATCGGGGGGCTATTTTTTTCAAAATGACGATGCTTTGCTCAAAAGGCGCGGGCAGAAAACGATGCAGGGCATGAGTGATGGTTGTGATACGCGCCTTCAACGCTTTATCGTCCCACTTTGCATCAAATATAAATTCTTGAAAGGAAATACAGCAAAAGTCGGGATAAACCGCTAAAAGTTGATCGGCAAGATCAATAATAAAGACCTTGCTATACACCTTTTTTAACGGTTCAGCCATAGTATTTCCTCTGGATCGGTTTATCTTTCGTGGTTAATATTTGTCATGCATTCACAGTACACGCTCTCCAAAATAGAAGACGCAAAATTCACCTTCCTCCATTCTGGTCCAGCGTTCATTATTAGTTAACGGACGGGTCGTAATAACAGTGACTACATCGTCGGGTGATGTTTCTTCATTGAAGTCGATCACCATATCCTCATCAATCAGCCGCGCTTTGCCAAAGGGGGCTCGACGCGTTATCCATGAGAGGTTATTAGTGCAATAACCCATGACATATTCGCCATCGCTTAAGAGCATATTAAAAACGCCCATTTCACGTAGGGTATCTGCATAACCCGCCACTTTTTTAAACATCGCCAACATATCAGCTGGCTCACTTGAATAATTCTGCCGTAATTGATCCAAAATCCAGCAGAAAGCACGTTCACTGTCGGTTTGTCCAACGGGGATATCATGTCCCATCTGCAGAGCTTCAGAACCCGTTAGTTGACCATTATGGGCATAAGTCCAGTTTTTCCCCCACAATTCACGAATAAAGGGATGAGTATTTTCTAAACTCACAGCACCTCTGTTCGCCTGACGAATGTGACTGATCACAGATTTACTTTTGATCGGATACTCTTTTACTAATTTTGCGACGGGAGAATGGCAACTGGGAGTGGGATCTTTAAAACTACGGCAACCTTTACCTTCGTAAAAAGTAATTCCCCAACCATCCCTATGCGGGCCAGTTTCGCCCCCCCGCTTTATCAAGCCACTAAAACTGAAACAAATATCAGTGGGCACATTTGCGCTCATTCCTAATAATTCACACATTTATAAGTCCTATTCTCTATTAATTCTATTCCGCCTTTGTTATTGCGGCTTTGGCATGAAACTTTATTTACTTAACATTCAAATACTGACATCATTTTTACAACCTAAAGAAAAATAGTCTCTTTCCCTATCCGTTGATCCAATCAATATATTTTATTAAGATTAAAGTCTGAAAAATTTCATGCTATCTTTATAATTTAAAAGAAGAGTCGCGTTTAAGCCATTTTCTTTTCGATTAAATAAATCAAAATATGGATAATCTTGATATGAACCTCTTGGATACGATCTGCAAAACCGAAATGAGGGACGCGGATCTCAACATCAGCAAGCCCCGCCATTTTTCCGCCATCTTTACCGGTTAACGCAATAACAAAAATACCTTTTGTTTTTGCCACTTCGATTGCTTTTAATATATTTTTAGAATTACCACTAGTTGATAAGCAAAATAACACATCACCTTTGCGCCCGACGCCCTCCAGATAACGCGCAAAAATCGCATCATAACCGTAATCATTGCCAACACAGGAAATGTGACTGGGATCTGAAATAGCAATAGCGGGATAGGCGGGTCGATGCTCACGGTATCGCCCGGTCAACTCCTCTGCAAAATGCATTGCGTCACAATGTGAACCACCATTACCGCAGGAAAGCACTTTACCGTCATTTTTAAAAGAGTCAGCGAGCAAAGTGGCTGCTTTTTCAATGTTTTTTAAGTTTTCCTCGTCGGCTAAAAATGCCTGTAATACCTTTTCAGCTTCTAATAGTTCAGCTTTAATCATTACTAGATTCATCATATCTCTTCTTATTTTATTTTTATTCAGAGCAAAAAATGCATTAATACAGAATAGTTCTTTACCCAAGCTGTTTAAAGATTCAGAAATCATCAAGTTGAAAGCTGATAAACCGAAGCCGTGAAGTTGAAGAATCATTTTAAATCAATACATCACAACGTCGAAGAGAGTTTTTGCCCTACATGAGTTAGGTATGCGCTTATTTTTACACAGTTGCCAGAGCGATAACAGCACCTTCATAGGGTAAATGTGAAATTAAACAGACAACAATTGAGTAGAAACAGAATAAAGTAAAAAACCAGATAACTATTATGTGGCAGGTTCAATTTTTAAGTGTCATTTACCAGTTTTTACCTAAAGAGAAAAACGCCCTAATGTCATTTCCCTTATCACGATCCAGAGCAACACCAGAACCAACACCGAACGCAGCAGGCCCAAAACTCGTATCGGTTCCTAAAAACAAGCTGCCGGATGTAATTAACTCATCTATTTTAACGCTGTCATTTATCCCCCAGACATTACCCATTTCTAAACTTCCCCCCAAGTATAACGGTAAACCTGCATTGCCAAAGATTGACCGCCCTAAATCATATTGATAAACCGCCGCAGCAAATACTGTATGCGCACCAATGAACTCATCTTTATGGTAGCCGGAAAGATTTAAAAAACCACCCAACTCCGAAGCCCGTATAGAAAAATCATCATCACTTAATACTGTTGCAAGAGAGGTCACACCCACAAAAGTATGTTGTCCCACTCCCACGGCACCACGCCAATCAAAGTTAACTTCAAGTGAGGAATTTTCTGTATTGTCTAAAAACGGGTGAGCATATTGATCCTTACGCCAATAAAAATCGAGCGATAATTTATTACCCTGGGTTGGAAAATTAATACTATTGAGATTATCAAAACCGAATGACAGATAAGTACCCATTGAATAGTAATCAAGGACATCGTAGGCCGAATGTTCAAAATTCATTTGACTAATTTCAGCTAATATGCCCATTTCTGAAATGCCGTTATCTGTGTAAGAATTCCCCAACCCAAGACTTAATTGTCCATAATGATAGGTTAATGCAGGTCTGCTGTTATTCGGTGTAAACTGACCCGGTGCATATTTTTCCTGCCTGTATTGCAGACGCGCACGGCTAAAATAATCATGATCAGTGTCTAAAGGTTGATAAAACTCAGTTGCCAGCAGCGACTCCCAACCTAAAGAAACCTCATTTTTCCACTGTCCGCCATTCTCGGTGATATCGGTCAGGATGTAAGCAAGATCCAATGACACTTGAGAATCACTTGAAAAATCCCCTTGCCAGCTAAAGCCAAAATGCAAATAATTTGGGCCCCATGACTTCACTCTGGTTTTTATGACTAAAATACGTCCGGCATTGGCATCAATAAATTCAGCATTAACCGTGTCAAAGATGTCTAATCCATAGATCCGTGAAATAGCATCGTCTAATTTTTCTTTGCTGACCAGATCACCTACCCTGATGTCCAACTGTCGTTCAATAATCTCCACTGCGGCATCAGAATCATTTTCATATTTAATACCAACAACCGGTCGCGATGCAGCTTTTATCCACTGCTCTTTTTTGAGCTTTTTGCCCCGAGTATATTGTGAATATTGCTTATTATCGAGGCTTAATGATTGTATTTTATGCCTATTTTCAAGTGCAGCTTTTTTACCTAAGGCCATTGCTGCTGACATCTGAGAAAAATCGCTGCTGCTTAACGCGCCGATATCAGGTCGAATCAACAGATCTTTTTCACCGAGCAGGTCTATTTGTCTTTTTGTGGTGTTGATAGTTAATATGTTAGATAACTGCTCCAGTACATCAATTGGCAGGTTAATCTCTTCCTGGGTTAACAAAGGGGAGCCGATATCAACAGCAATAATAATATCTGCCCCCATTAACTTAACCACATCAACTGGCATATTATTCACAATGGCACCATCCACAAGCTGCCGCCCATCGATCACCGTCGGCTCCACAACACCCGGTACAGTAGATGATGCTCTCATTGCCTGAACAAGACTGCCATGATTGAGTACCACAGTCTCAGCCGCTACTGCGCGATAGGGGATAGGGGATAGGGGATAGGTAAATCGTCAAAACTTTCAAATTCGCTGACCACCCCGGTTGAAAGTTTAAGCAGTTGAAATGCGGATTGACCGAGCAAAAGGCCGCTGGCGGTTTTAAGTGTGGCATCGCTATAACCAAGCCTCAGGGTGATATTATATTCATCACGTAACTGCTTGTCAGCATATTGCAAATCCTCTCGCGGTATAAAATCTGAAAAACCTTTACCCCAGTCGACATTGAACATAATATCTTCAAGCTGATTGGCGTTATATCCCAGCGCATACAGCCCGCCGATATAAGCGCCAATACTGGTACCTGCAATAAAATCAATCGGCACATTATTGTTTTCTAAAACTTTTAAAATACCAATGTGCGCAGCCCCCTTCGCCCCTCCTCCACCTAAAACAAGCCCAATTTTAGGCCGAGTTTGAGGATCTGCAAAAGCCGTTAAGGACAAAAGGAGTGATAACAACAATAAATAACGCACTATAAAGCCTCCTTGTGTTAGATTATTAATCATTAGATATTGTTGGTGTGCTGATGCCTGAGAACAAAAGAAATAATTAAGTGATCACATTGTAAAAAAGCATAAATCCTTCAACTGTTGATTTAGGGGCTATTTCCACTTTTTAATTTTTTTTTGCTATCAAAATAGCTTAGCGAGCCGACCCGGTTAAAATGACAAAAAAGGCTCCCAGTATAAAGCATTCATTATTTTAGACGCA